>JAYVNM010000178.1:0-27804 GCA_043758445.1 Akkermansiaceae bacterium
CCCTTGATCCCCAATCTATGATCTCCTATCACTTTCCCGCACCCCGCCACCATAGCTTAGTTTAGCCCCTCCGTGGCCGAACTTTCGGGTCCGCCTCACTAGAGGCGCGTTAACTATCCCGGAGTTTATTGGTGACAGCATTCAAATAACCCCTTTGGAGTTCTGCACATGAGGCCTTGGGGGAGTCGCCAGAGCCACAATCCCAAGCGATTTTTTCGAGGTCACGAAGAACCCGCTCCCAGAGGCAGGCTGCGATTTCCGCAGATGGAAAAGTCGCTTTTCCGAACTTTGCGATGTAGTGGATCTGGCTGCGGACGATGGTGGCTCGGGCTTCCGGGTCGAAATCCGGCTGCCGGGCGAGGTTCGCCGCGAGACGATGGCGCACCCGACTCTCTGGAGCAACGACGCACCCCGCGCCTGCGGCAAGCGCCCGCCAAACCACGTCAGTTTCCTCCAAGAAGTAGCGGTAAAACGGATCGAATCCGCCGATTTCGTCGAGCACCGAGCGGCGGACCGCCATGTTGCAACCCGTCGCGGTGATGAAGGCGCGATCGTTGCCGATTTCGGCGATTTTCGCATGGGCTGAGGAGGATTCCTCGCGCCAGAAAGCGCGACCGAGGGTGTCGGCCAAGACATAGCGATTGAGAAATCGATCACCTTGACCATTCAGCACAAAGCCTGCCGAAATCCCGATTTTTTGATCTTGTTCCAAGGGCCGCAACAAGGCCTCCAGCCACCCGGCATCGGGCGATGCGTCGTCGTCAAGGAAGGCGAGGTAGCGCCCGCGGGCCGCCCGCCAGCCGAGGTTCCTTGAAATCGCTAGATTTTTCTCCGCGCAATGGAGCACGCGGCAGGGTAGCCCGGACTGGCGGATCACCTCCTCGCTGGAATCGCCGGGAGGCCCGAGGACGATGATCAGTTCATCCCGACCCGCCAACCATTCAGGCTGGAGCGCGGCCAAGGTCAGGGCCAGATCCCCTGCCCGGTCCAGCGTGTTGATGACGACCGAGCATCGCAGTTCCGGCTCGCCGTCCCTTGCGTGTTCTCGCCGCAGCGGCGAAAAATGAACGGCGATGCCTGGCTTGTTCAACCATTGCTCCAGTGCGGATTGGAATTCACGCCCGCTTGCATGACGACAGACCGCTCTAACCAAGGGGCCATGCTGCGGGCTTTTGAGCGTGGCCAGAAAATTTTTCCGCCGCACCCTCTGCATTTTCGAGAACCACCCGCCGATGTCCGCAACGGCCTGACATTTTTCCAACATGCGCCCCAGCCAGCGGCGACGGGGAATCAGGAGAAGGTCGGTCTCTGGCACGGGCTGATTGCTAAGGGAAAAAAGTCATGCAATACAAGCTATCAGTTCGCGCTGCAAGCCCCCGTTAGATGCCAGTTCCAATCTAACACCACACTCAGCGGCGGAGCCTTGGGGTGGAACCGGCCCAACTCCAGAGGCCGGGATCGAGTTCGGTGCGGGCGGCGGCGGCGAGCGCGACTCCGTTCTCGCCCTCGTTTAAAACGGCGAACACGGTGGAACCCGAGCCACTCATCAGCGCGGCAGCGGTTTCCCTGCGCTCGAGAAGCCATTGTTTCAATTCCGCCAAGAACCGGTGTTTTTCAAAAACCGGGCGCTCGAGATCATTTGTCAGGAAAAGCCCCCGGACGTTCTGAGCGGCGTAGCGGATGCCCGGAATTTCCCGCGCCTGCTCCCACCGCTGATAGGCCTCGGGAGTCTGAACGCCGAAAGTTGGCTTCAGCAGCAGCACCGACACTGCGGGCAAGTCTGTCAACGGCTCGATTATTTCCCCCCGCCCGGTGCAGCGGGCGGCTCCGGGCTTGAGGAAAAACGGAATGTCCGAGCCGAGCGAGGCGGCGAGTTCGTGCAATTTTTCCATGCCGAGCAAGTCGCCATGCAGGCGGTTTAGACCGAGCAAGGTCGTGGCGGCATCGCTGCTGCCACCGCCGAGGCCAGCCCCGTGGGGGATAAATTTTTTGAGGGAAATCACGTATTGGCAGCGGATACCGGCGGCGTTTTCGTAGGCGCGGACGGCTTTGACGACGAGGTTTCCTTCATCGCCGGGGACCTCAGGATCATCGCATTGGAAAGAAAATCCGCCGCTCTCGCGGAATTCGAGTTTATCGGCCAAGGCCGGGAGTTGCACCATCAACGTGTCGATTTCGTGGAACCCGTCGGTGCGTTTGCCGAGCACGCGCAACGAGAGATTTAGCTTGGCCGGAGCGTCGAGGGATAAGGCATTCATGGGATAAAATCACGGACGATCAGGGCCATCATGCGGCCGGTTGTTCCAAGTTCTCGACGGTAACTGTAGAAGCGCTCGGGATCGGCAGCGGTGTTCAGCCGGCAGTCGTGAAAGCTGCCGACTCCTACATGGCTGGCCTGTATGCCGATTTCTGCGGCGAAGTCGATCTCGTAATCCGGCGGGCGGATGCACGGGCTGAGGACTGCGGTCACATCTTCCGGGCGGGTGCCGAAATGTGCCGCCATCAGCTCGAGCGCGGTTTGAAAAATATTACCAGCCGTGCCTTTTTTCCCGGAGTGAAGCAGTCCCAGTGCTCCAGTCCTGCGGTCCGCCAGCCAGATCGCCCCGCAGTCCGCCACATATATCGCGAGGACGACGCCCGGCTGGCAGGTAATCAGGCCATCAACACCGGGAACCACGGG
Organism: Akkermansiaceae bacterium; assembly: GCA_043758445.1. Lineage (GTDB taxonomy): Bacteria > Verrucomicrobiota > Verrucomicrobiia > Verrucomicrobiales > Akkermansiaceae > Luteolibacter. The sequence goes on from JAYVNM010000178.1 coordinate 2,681, forward strand.
CAACCCGTCTGCGCCGATGATCCGGGAAACGCCGGGGACCACGGCGACAGCGGTGCCATGCACTTGTTCTGCCCGCCACCAGTCGGTATCAGGACCGGCGAAATTCGCCACCACACCGGCATGATAAGGTCGCAGCAATTTCATCGCCTCATCCCGGTCGCCGGAGATCGGCAAATCCCGCACCCGTTCCACCCACCCGGCGCGGACCCCAGGGAGCGAATTCAGACCATCTAAAAAAGGGAACGCCTCCGTCACCCGGGGACGGTAACGGAGGCGCTGAGGATTCGCCAAGCTGGTTTATTTATTCAGAGGCGAACCTGAGGATCACGCCATGGAGCGGCCATGAATGGCACGCTTGGTGTGTTCGACAGCTTCGGCCTGGTCTTCATCCATTCCTGCTAGAATGCCAGCCAGATCGTTCGCGATTTCCGTACGCATCTTCGAAACGAGTTCGACTCCTTTTGAAGTGATGCGGACCATGATTTTACGGCGATCTTCAGCGGCGTGGACACGCTCAACGTAGGACAGCTTCTCCAACCGATCGACTAAGCCGGTGGCAGCGGCGGTCGAATGGCCCATCTTTTTCGCAATGTCGGACATCGTTAGATATTCTTCGCTGGATAGGTAGGTGAGGAGGAAGAACTGCGGAAACGAGATGTTCCCTTTGTTGAGTTCTGTTGACAGGTTTAGGATGCAGCTTCGTTGTGTAAATAGGACGAAGTCAGCAAGACGGTCCGCATCGGCTTTCACCGAAGCGCCTGGGGCGTTCATTGTTTTCATTATGGCTGGTTGTAGTGTTCATGTTTCGGGACATGTAAGGGGGCACAGCCATTGCGAAAGAGAAGCTACCCGGTTTCCCGGATAGTAATCAACTCTAAAATTAAACTTTTATGACTGTGCCTGATTTCTCAAGCGGGACTTTTTGAAAATACAGAGAACCAAGAGGTATTGGAAGGAAAGAATTCACGAAAAGTTAATTAAATTTTTGAACGTTTTCCGAAGGTGCAGAACTTTGCTTTTGCAGCACTTCGGAGGTTGATGGACTGGGAATGTGCTGGAAATAGACGGCATCCCCTACCTCGACCGCACCGGACTGGAGGTCAGCGGCGGCGAATTCTCCGAGTGTTTCGCCGGTGGTCCGCAGGTTGCCGGAGCGATCATTGGGACCCCGAGTGGTGAGAATTTGACCACTTTCGATAGTCCATTTACCGTAACTTTGAATCAGAACGAAGCGTTTGTCGGCGGGAATTGAGGCAATCCTCCCGACCAATTTCGGTCCCTCGACCACGACTTTAGGTTTCTCGGCACCGGGTTTCACCGGTTTTGAAGTAGGGGCGCATGAGCCGCAAAGGCAGAGGATGACCGATAGCAGACAGGCGGAAGACGTTTTCACAAGGTCAGTTTAGCGTCGGCTTGGGGGCATGGGAATGCGGGATTTCACGGCAGCAACAAGCGCACCTCATCGGCTTGAATCAGTCGTTCCAGCCCGTCTGCAGTGCGCAGCAGCAGTTCCCCGCCAGCAGCTATGCCTTCGACAATTCCGATTCTGGTGCCGCCCGCCGTCGTCAGCGACACGTGTTTTCCGGTCAGCACGCAGCGCAGTCGGACGGTGGCCACCAAGGCGTCGAAGTCATGGTCGATTTGCAGGTGCCGCCGCGAAAACCGGCTCACAAGCGTCGCTAGGACTTCCGCCCGTGAAATCACCCGCGCAGTTTCGAGTTGAAGCGAGGTCGCAGTTTCGGCAAGCTCGGGCGGAAAATCGATGGTCGAGACGTTCAACCCGATGCCGACAATCGCAAAATCCGCCCCCGCCTCGACGAGGATGCCTGCGACTTTCCGCTGTCCGAGCCACACATCGTTCGGCCACTTGATGCCCGCTTGTAGGCCGAAAACTTCAAGCGCCTCCGCAACCGCAAGACCGGCGGCGAGGGCGAGTCGCGGCCAGAGGGCTTTCGCCGCAATGGGCCGCACCAGAATGGAAAACGCCAGTGAATCTCCCGCCGGAGCAAACCACGCAGCCCCCCGTCGTCCGCGACCAGCGGTTTGGTGCTCGGCGAGCACGATCAAGCCATCCGCCGCGCCCGCTTGGGCTAGGGCGCGGATCTCGTCGTTGGTGGATGCCACCGAGTCACGGACTAACAACCGGAAGGGTTCGGGAAAATCTGCGGCAGCGGCGGCGAAATCTGCTAGACTCATCGGCAGTTAGAGCGTTTCGAAATCCAAGCCGATGTCGAGCGCGGGAGCCGAGTGGGTGAGTGCGCCTACGGAAATGAAATCCACACCCGTTTCCGCGATTTCCCGCAGGGTTTCCAGAGTGACACCGCCGCTCGCTTCGAGTTGGGGTTTGGCGCGATCCCCGCGCAGGGCCACCGCCGCGCGGAGCTGCTCCAGACTCATGTTATCCAACAGCATGAAATCGACGCCATCCAGCGTGAGGAAGGCCCGGACTTGATCGAGGTTGTCCGCCTCCAGTTCCACCTCGACTGCCGGTTGGTCGAGTTTCAAACGCTGGATCGCGGCTTGAATCGCTGCTGTCCCGCCCTCGGCGGCGAGGTGGTTGTCCTTTACCATCGCGCGGTCATAGAGGCCGAGACGATGGTTCGTGCCGCCGCCATCAAGAACCGCTTGTTTTTCTAACATCCGGTAACCGGGAGTGGTCTTCCGCGTGTCGAGGATGCGGGTGCCAGTGCCTGCGACCCGCGCGACATAACTTGCGGTTAGAGAGGCGATGCCACTGAGGCGCTGAAGGAAATTCAAGGCCGTCCGCTCTGCCGTTAGAATCGACCGCGCCGAACCCGCCACGCGGATCAGCATCGCTCCCGCCCCCACGTGGCAGCCATCGGCGCTGAGAATTTCTACTTCCAGAGTGGGATCGACGGTGCTGAAAACACTGGCGGCAAGGCTGATTCCCGACACCACGCCCACGCCGCGCGACGCCACGAAAGCACTGGCCCGGCGCTCCTCGGGGATGAAATAGCGGGACGTGACATCGCCCTGACCGAGGTCTTCGGCGAGCGCGAGTTGGATGAGTATAGCAGAATGGTCGTTCATGAGAAATTTCATGCGCCGATGACGCTCACGGCGATTTCCCGGCGATGCGGATCGCGTCGGTGTTCAAAGAGGAAAATCCCCTGCCAGGTCCCGAGAGTCATCCGCCCGTCGATGATGGGAATGACCTCGCTGGTCCGTGTCAATGCCATGCGGATGTGGCTTGGCATGTCGTCCGGGCCTTCCAAAGTGTGGCTGAACCATGGGGCATTTTCAGGGACGAGCTTCTCGAAAAACACCTCCAGATCACGGCGGGCACTTGGGTCCGCATTCTCCATGATGACCAAGCTCGCGCTGGTGTGGCGGACGAAAACCGTGACGGCACCAGCTCTAACACCCGAATCCGAGACGATCTCCGCGACCTCGCGGGTGATCTCGGTCGTCCCCTTGCCGTGAGTCCTAACAGCGAATGTGCCGGTGTGTGCGATCATGAAATTGAAATCACCAGCCAGCCAATACCCATTTGCCATGCGCCGAGCCGGTTTCCATTGCCGCATGGGCTACGCGGAGATTCGCAGCAGAAATTTCCCCGAGGTTCCGGGTGGCGATTTTCGGAAAATCCCCGGCATCACAGCGCCGGGCGAGGTCCGCGAGAATTGCGCCCTGTCGGTGCATGTCCGCCGTTTGAAAGCGCGCCCGCGCGGGCATGTATTCCCACACGATGCGCGGCGACTTCAAGCGGAACGGATTGCCAATATCTAATGGCTTCACCGTTTCCACGATCAGTCCCAACGTACCCAGCGGCGCTAACAAATCAGCGGTCGTCTCCCAATACATCTCGGTGTTGAAAAGGTTGGCGATGTAGGGAAACTCCGAAATTCCCAAAGCCTCGACCTGCGGCCGCAGCGGCTCGCGGTGGTTGATCACCGCGGCCGCTCCCAACGCTTCACACCACGCCACCGTCTCAGGCCGCGAAGCCGTCGCCACCACTCGCAAGCCGGCCTCACGGGCCAGCGGGATCACGGCGGAACCCACCCCGCCCGCGCCATTGATCACCAGAATCGCCCGCCCACGGTCCGCGCCGTTCGGGTCAATACCCATCCGCTCGAATAGCAGCTCCCAAGCAGTTAGTCCGACCAACGGCAGCGCGGCGGCCTCTGCGAAACTCCAGGTGGTCGGCTTCCTCGCCACCAGTCGGGCGTCCACGATCTGATACTCCGCATTGCTGCCCGCCTGCGTCACATCGCCTGCGTAAAAAATTTCATCGTCCACCGCGAAGCCCGTCACCGCATCGCCGACCGTCACCACGATCCCCGCTGCATCGAAGCCGAGCACGCGCGGCGGCTCATGCGGCCCCGCGCCCAGCAGTTTCCGCACCTTTGTATCGACCGGGTTCACCGCCACCGCCAGCACTTGCACTAGCAGGTCGTTAGATTTCGGCGCCGGCACCTCCGCCACGAACTCCACAAGGGCGTCCGGATCGCTGACCGTGAGAAATTGACGCGCACCGATGGCTCTCATGGCGGTGATTGAACGACAGCTTGCCCGTTCATGGCAACAAAGGTTTCAGCCCGAGCCACGCACTGCCCCAAGTGATGATCCATGGCAGCGTGAGCAGACTCAGCACAGTCGTCGCGATCACCACCTGCACCGCCACCGCCGGGCGGCCACCATACATCCGCGCCAGTAAAATCGACGACAATCCCGCTGGCATCGCCGCTTGCACCACCAACACCTGCCGCAGTTCTGCCGAGAGCGGGCAAAATTTCGCCGCTGATAGAATCGCCAGCGGAGCCAGCACCAGCCGGACTAGCGCCGCGCCCACGATCACCCGCCAGTTCGGTTTTTCCGCACCTGCTAGATCCATCATTGAGCAGCCCGTGATCAGGATTGCTAGGGGAAACGCCCCCACCCCGATCAACGACATCGCCTTCCTCACTGCGCCCGTCACGTGATCATCTAGGCCCAGCGCCACCAAGGTCAGACCGATCGTCACCGCGATCACCGGTCCGTTCAACAAGCGTCGCCATGAAAATCCACGCCCGCCACTCATCATCATCACGCCAGCCGACCACAGGGCCGTTTCCACCCCGATGTTGTGGACGAACAGCAAGGCCAGCGCCCCCGGTCCCCATAAGATTTCCACCACCGGAGCTGCGGTAAAACCGAAATTCTGACACCCCGCCGTGATCGCGAAAGTCCGCAAGCCCGCCCCGCGTTCCAACTCCATTAAGCGTCCCACCAAGTTGCCCAGCAGAAATCCCACCAGGATCAGCCCGTATCCCAAGCCCACCGCCCACAGCACCACCGAGCCGCTTCTCAGCACCGAACTGCCCAGAATTTTATCCAGGATGAAACACGGCAGCATTACCATGAAGACCACCCGCATCACCCCGTCGTCATGCTCCCGCCGGATCACACCGGTCCGCCGCAGCACCGCGCCCGCGACGATCAGCAAATACACCGGCAGCACCGATGCGATAACGGCCCCCGGCGAAATCACCCACTCAGGCTTCGTTCCCAGCCGCTGCCGCGCAAGTCCATAATAACCTCCACAATGAGGTTTTACCGGGTTGGGAGCGGCGATCAATACTGCTCTCATTCTCATCGGAGACCGACTCGGTTTATACAAGGCAATGGCAGGCGCGGGACCGCTGACTTCGCTGGAACTCGCCCAGAAGACCGGCACCACCGAACGCTATATCCGGGAATGGTTTTGCGCCCAGGCGGCCTCAGGCTATGTGGCTTACGAATCCGCGACGGGCAAATTTGTACTGCCCGATGAACAGGCAATGGCGCTGGCCGTGGAAAACAGCCCGGCCTTCCTTCCCGGCGCTTATCAGATCATTGCTTCGACAATTCTCGATGAGCCAACGGTGCGCGAGGCGTTCAAGACGGGAAGTGGCGTAGGCTGGCACGAGCACAACTGCAACCTATTTGAAGGGACGGAGCGATTCTTCCGCCCGAGCTATTCTGCGCATCTCGTGGCGGAGTGGATACCCGCACTCGAGGGTGACCAGGCCAAGCTTGATGCGGGTGGAACCGTCGCCGATGTCGGTTGCGGCTACGCCGTCTCGACGATGATCTGCACGCCAGCGTCGCTGTCGCAAGAGGTCGGTCTCGCCCTTGGGGCACAAGCCGGCGAGGCGCGATTGAGAGAGGTTGTGACGAAAGGCGGCTTCACCCGGTTCCGTCGCGCCGCCGAAACCCCATTCTACCTGATTTTGGAAGCCAGAGCTTGATGGGATGACAGGACATGATGAAAATGATGAGCCGCTGTCATAGCCTTTCCCCTCGCCAAATCCATTGGCCTAACCTTAACCTGCTGCCATGAGACTCCCCGATTTTATTCTGGCGAACATCGAACCCATCTTGGCGGAATGGGAATCCTTCGCTCGCAGTATCTGGCCAGGGCCACCGGCAACTAGCCGGGTCTTGCGCGATCACGCGGAGGAAATGCTGCGGGCGGTCGCCAAGGATATGATGACTTACCAGACAGACACCCAGCAATCTGACAAAGCCAAAGGCCTTGAGGTAAGTGGCCCAAGCCAGCAGGCCAAAAACAGCGACAGGGTGAATTGCGTGTCAGATTTGCATGTGGTCGGTCGCCTTTCTTCCGGTTTTGAGTTGCGGGAGTTGGTGGCCGAATACCGAGCGCTACGGGCCAGCGTTATCCACCTATGGGTCCTCAGCCAGCCGGAACCTAATCCACATGAAATTCAGGACATCGTCCGTTTCAACGAGAGCATCGATCAATTGCTCAGCGAGTCTATCGCCAGCTTCGCCCGCAGCGTGGAGGCCTCCCGCGACTGCTTCCTCGGAATCCTCGGGCATGACCTCAGGAACCCTCTCGCCGCTGCCACCTTGCTTGCCTATTTGTTGATGGAATCACCAACGCTCGATTCACAGTCCTTGAAAATGGCAGCCACCATTCGATCCAGTCTCGATGCGATGAGCCTTCTGGTCCGCGACCTCTTAGATTTCACGGGCCCCCGGCTCGGCGCCCGAATGATCGTGTTCCCCCAGTCGATGGACCTCCAGAGCCTTTGCGAAGAGGTGCTCGATGAGATGCGTGCCGCCCATCCGTCACGCACCTTCCTTTTCATTTCCGCCTGCGACAGGGACGACCTCACTGGCGATTGGGACGGCCCTCGCCTCCGCCAGTTGATCTCCAATCTCTTGGGAAATGCCGTGCAACATGGAGCATCCTCGTCTCCCGTCACGCTCAGGGCAATCTCCGCCGGTGCGGACGTTCACTTCGCCATCCACAATTTTGGTAAACCGATCCCTGAGGAAATGATCGGCGTCATTTTCGATCCCATGAAACGCCACCTTTCTCCCGCATCCGCCCCCCCGCTCGGCAGCGTCGGACTTGGCCTGTATATCGCCCGCGAGGTGGCGAACGCGCACGGAGGAATGATCGAGGTCACCTCCGCACGGGAAGAAACTGTTTTCACCGTCAAACTACCCCGTCATTTCGAAGTCTCGCCGGATCCCCCGGGTGACGGCCAACCTAGAGCACAGTAATCTAGTGGGGGGCACCGGGGCCTGCCGCCGCCCAGGCCACGGCGCTTTTCAGCAAGGTCTGATAGTCTGGGAGGTCGTGGGTGCGCTGGTCGTGGCCGATGGTGATGCATACGATGCGGGCCTGCGGGTGCTTGACGATCCAGACTTGGGGGAAAGTTTTCCCAGTCTTGAGGCTGGTGGCGGTCGCGAGGACTTCGCTCGGGCTGCCTGCTGGATCGAGGATGTGGTTGTAGAGTTCGTCCGTGATTTCAAATGAGGCGGAAACGCCCTTGGTGATCGGATGGGCAGAATCGGTTAGCTTAACGGTATATGCCCCCAAGGCGTCGTGGCCGCGGGTGCCGCCGCCGATGATTTCCTTGTTCCATTGCGGGAAATTTTCCCAAGCATACCAGGTGCCGGGGTGGAGGGCGATGATGCCCTTGCCAGCGTTGGCGAAGTCGATGAGCTGCTTCTGGGTCTCCGGCGAGATCGGCTGATTGGCGCTGAGGACGATGACGTCGAGGTTCTTCAGGATCGGGCCGATGCCGTTGAGGTTCTGCGTGAAGTCCACCCAGCCGACCGTCGGGGTGAGCGTGGCCTTGTCGGTGGCACCGAAGAATTTTACGAAGTCATGCGACGAGCCGCCGCCGATGAGGAGGACGCGCGGGCCGTTCGCCTTTGCCGGAGGCTGGGGGACGGGGTCGTTGAACTGGGCCTTGAAGCCGGTGGCGGCGGTCGGCTTGTCGGGCGTCGCGATGGGTGCGGCATTCGCATCCGCAAGCTCAGCGGTGATGGCGGCGGTGGTCGGCGCGACTCCGGTGGCGAAGCTTTCCAAGACCAGCTTGTCGATGGCGGCGCTGCGTTTCAGGGCTTTGGTGAAAAAGCGGACCTGGTGATCGCTGACGAGATTCACGGACTTCGAGCCGGGGACCTCGACGTGATCGTAGTAGTCGGAAAATTCTACACCGTTCTGGAGGACCAGTTCCTCGGTCTTTCCATCGGTGTAAACGACGGTGACCTTCATGACCGGTGAAACTTCTCCGCCATCCTGATAGCCCCAGCCGGTGACGCCGCCGAGGAAGTGGAGGCGGTTGGCCTTGAAGCCGCCGAGCCGGGCTTCGACGCGTTGGGGCATGGTCTGCGAGAAAGATTTCGGAATCCCGCCCTTGAGGACGATGAGGTTTTTGCCATTCTGGCTTTTCGCGGGATCGACGATGCTCATGGGGATGTTCTCGACGATGACGTTGCCGAATTTCTTGAATGGCAGGGTTTGGTCCTTGGCTTCCTTGGCGAGATAGAGGCCATTTCGTGTGTCCGCAGTGAAAGCGCTGCTGAGATCGACGCTACGAAATTTCTTGGAATCGCCGTCGCAGATGTAGGCGAGGATGTCGCGGAGGGTTTCGCCGCCGAGTCCTTCGAAGCCTTCGGGCATCAGCGAACGGCCGGTATTCACGCGGCTCTTGATGTCGGAAACGCGGATCTCTTCCTGACCGGCGAGGCTTTTCAGGATGAGGTGGGTCGGGTTCTCACGGGCGATGACACCGGAGTGGAACTTGCCGTCCTTGGTCTCGATATTCCAAGCGACGAACGAGGGATCGACTTCGCGGTTCGGGTCAATGATCGCTGTTAGAAGTTCGGCGGGGCCGTGGGAACCCATGCCTGTTAGGCCGGGTCCGACGTCGGCACCTTGGCCGTTGAGGTTGTGGCAGACAGCGCAGGCACCAGAGAAGAGCAGCTTACCCTTTTCGGCATCGCCGGGCTGTTCGACGATTGGGGTGAGCTTGGCGAGTGCCTCGGCCTTGGCCTTAAGGGCTGGGCCCATGAGGTCGTCGAGGTAGTCGTTCGCGGCCTTGGCGACGGCTTCGTCCGGATAGGTGCGGAGGCGGGCGAGGTTGGCTGGCCCAAGGAGTGTTAGATCCGCTTGTTTCGCCTTCGCGGCCTCGACGAGGGCGAGCGACCAGTCAGCGCGCTGAAGCAGCACCTCGAAGGCGGCGCTCTGGGCCTCGGTGGGAAGCTTGCCAAAGGAGGCCGAGAGCATCGTGCCGACGCGTGGGTCGCCGGTCGCGCCGAGAGCGGTGATGAGTTGGCGTTTCAATCCGGATGAGGCATCGCCGGTGGCGGACTTGATGACGGCTGGCAAGGCGTCTTCGACCACGCTGCGAAGGCCGAGCAGGCCTTGCGCGGCGGCGAGGCGGGACTCGTCGCTGCCGGTTTCTAGCTTCGTGAAAAGCTCGCGGGTCTGGCGTTCGATGGCGGGCTTGAGCGAGCCGGACTTGTCCCACTTCGCGGCGAGCGGCAGAGCACTGCCGCTGGCTCCACTGGCGAGAAGCTTGCCGAGAGCTTCGGTGAGAGGAGGCGTGAGCGCGGGTGAGTCGGCGATGGTTTTTCCAAGGCTGTCGAGGATGCTGCTTTTCAGTGGATCGGCGGCGGCGGGCTTGGTAGAAAGCGAGATGACGAGTTTCGCGGCCTCTTCGGCATTTGTGAGTGAGGCTGTTAGCGCTTTCACCAGCGGCGTAAGCGAAGCCGGGTCCGGGCTGTCGAGCGCGGCGGCGATGGTAGCCGATGGCTTTCCTGAAGCGGCTCCGACAGCGGCGGATTTCTGGAAGTCGTCATCGAACTTCGGCCATGCGGCGATGATGGCCTTAGCGGCTTCTTCGCTGAGTTTGCTGGCACCAAGCGCGCGGAGGGCAGCGAGACGGACTTGGGGATCGCTATCGGTAATTAGCGGCATGAAGTGAGGCTCGGTAGTAATGAAATTGCCGGATCCAGTTCCCGCTTGCGGGTAGGTGTATTGCGGAAGTTCCGCGAGGAGAGCGGCGTTGCGGCGCACGACGGGATCCTTGTCGGCGAGTGCGGGCGTCCATTGCATCATGAGTTCGTCCGCATCGCGCTGGCCGAGAATCCAGAGCGCTGCAACGCGTGGCTCTGTCGGCTTGGCTGGATCAAGGGCAAGCTTCAGCAACGATAGGTAGCCGAAGTTTTTTTCCATCATAGCCGCATGTTGTTCCTGCTCCCCAGCCATCCATGGATGCTCTCGTTTCGGTAGCGGATTCGGGCGATCCAACAGCAAACGGAATGCGGTCATGCGGACGACGCGGTTTGGGCTTTCGAGCGCCTTCACCAGCTCGTTGACGCCCGCCTTTGAAAGATCCGGCACGGCGAGCTTCTTCGCGTCCTTCTGATCTACGCGCCAGATGCGGCCGAAGTAGTGGTCGCGGTCGGGCCTAACAGCGGCGTTGACCTTGTTGTGGTCCGGGCCACGGGTGTCGTTGTGGATGACGGCTTGGTTGTAGAAATCGCCGACATACATCGCGCCATCGGGACCAACGCGGACCTCGATCGGCCGCCACCACATGTCCTTGCTGCGGATGAATTCGGTTTCCTCGCGACCGGGTAGTTTGTTGAAGGTGTAGCTCGATCCCTGGGGCGTGAGCCGGGCGTGGTGGACGATGTTGATCGTTGGTTCGGTGGTGAAATAGTCGCCGTTGTATTCGGTCGGCCACGAGCCGCCGTCATAGATTACGCAGCCAGCGGCGGCGGTGAAGGAGCCAACCCAGTCGATCTGTCGATACGCCTGCTGGTCCCAGGTCATCGCGGGAAAAGTCTTGCCAGATTTTTCCACGACGTTGTAGCTGGCGGTGTCGCCGATTTTTCCGCGTGAAAGAGCATATTCGGGAAGCACAGTCTGCATGAGCAAATCGCCGCTCGTTGGCTGGGTCCACATGACGCGGTTGTCGCCGGTGATTTCGAGGCCCCAGGTGTTGCCGCCTTTGGATGAGTATTGCTCGAAGGCGCTGCCGTCGGGTTTGAAGCGGACCACGCCGGAGCCGATGTTGCCGAATGATTTCAAGCCATCGGGCGAGGTGACATTTCCGGCGCTGTAGCCGTGGGTGCAATAAATCCAGCCATCCCAGCCCCAGCGCGGATTGTTAATGACGGCATGGGTGTCGCCGGTGCCGAGACCGGTGTAGAGTTTTTCGACCTTGTCGGCCTTGCCGTCGTGGTCGGTATCGCGCAGCCAGAGGATGTCCGGGGCCTGGGTGACAATCACGCCGTCCTTGTAAAACACGAAGCCGGTGACGAGTTCGAGGCCTTCATAAAAAATGTCCTTTTTGTCGGCGATGCCGTCGCCGTCCGTGTCTGTTAGGATGCTAATTTTATCGAGGGCCTTGCGCTCCTGTTGGCCAGGCTCGGGGTCGATGCCGCCGTGGTCCTTCCATTCCTTGCCGCGATAGTCCGGCCTCATGCCTCGACGACCGTTCGGGTATTCCGGAGTTTCGGCGACCCATAAGCGGCCGGATGGGTCCCAGTCGAAGTTCATCGGCTTGGTGATGAGCGGTTCGCTGGCGACGAGTTTCATGGTGAAATCCGGGTGGATTTCGAGGGCCTTCAGGGTGTCGGCGGGTCGCTGCGGACCGCCTTCGGGATACGTTAGGGCGGCGATTTCCTCGGGCTTGCAGAATTCATCAACGTTCGCTCGCTTGCCTACCCAGGCGATGCCTCGCATCAGAATGGCGCGGTAGAATGGCTGCTCGAAGGTGGAATAGAGGTGGCCGGGAATGGTGACGAAGGCTCGGTAGGCGTCCTTTTCGTAGGCCCACATCTGCGGCTGGATGTCGTAGATCGTGGCCTTGCCGCCTTCGACCGGTTTCTTTCCGCCGGGAATGTTAGGCGTGTAGCTGGTGGCCAGCACGCGGATGTCCGGGGAAAGATCCATGTCGTAGTAAATTTCATCGTCGATGTGGAAATTCGAAGCGCCTTTGGTGATCGGGTGCTGTTCGCCGAGGCGCTGGTTTTCCACATAGTAGAGATCCATCGGGCCTTCCTTCCACTTCGTCTTGCCCTGCACCCACGCGCCGCCGATCACGGACTTCCACCAGACCGGATCATTAGAAACGGCGGCGGTGTGGATGACGACGATGCCGCCGCCGCGCTTGGTGAAGGTGTCGAGATTCGACTTCTGCTCGGGCGTCGCATTGCCACCGTCTTGGGCATACATCACCAGCACGTCGGTCTGCGCGAGTTGCTCGGCGCTGGGCCAGGCCTTCGCGCCATCGACGACCATGCCGCGCTGGGTGAGGAAGGGTTTCCAGTCGTTGAGGAAACGCTCGTGCTCGTGGGCGTTCGGGCCGTGGGATTTCTCGCCGCCGCGAATAAAGACCCGCAACGGTGCGGCGGTGGCAGTTAGGGCAAGGGCAAGAGAGATGAAAAGCGGTAGCAGTCGGTTCATGGGAGACGCGGAAATACGCTTGGCACAAGCAAGTTGTTTCATCCACCGAGTGCGGGGCAGACATAAAAAAACCTCCGTCGCGGCGGGCCGGACGGAGGTTAAGTTAGAAATTCAGCGCTTAGGCTTGCTCGGATTTTTCCTTGGGCTCAAAGCCGTAGCGGGCCTCAAGATCCGTATCAGCGATGGTGGTGATTTCCACTCCGGTCGCGTGCTCTGGATTTGGAGCAAGGTTTTCCAAGCCCGGCTCGGCAACCGCTTCGACCTGCGCGATCACGGCGGGTGAAGTGGATGCGAGCACAACTGGCCGCGGTTCGCGCTCGGGGCGTTCTTCGGCTTCCTCGCGCTCGTCGTGGCCCTTGGATTTCGCCCCGGAAACAGTCATGGGTCGGCCCATGAAGGGTTGGTCGTGTAGAACCTCCACGGCACGCATCGCATCGTCCATGCGGAGCATTTCCACGAAGCCGTAGCCCTTGGAGCGATGGGTGCTGCGATTGTAAACAATCTCGATGTTGCGCACGGCGCCGATGCCCTTGAAGAGTTCCTGGAGGTCTTGTTCAGACACATCGTAGGACAGATTTCCGACATAGACGCGGGTGGACTCGACACTTTTCGGATCGCCGCCACGAGGGCGATCTTGGTTGCGAGGCGTGCGCTCCTTAGCGGGCTGGCGCTCGCCGTCGGCGCGAGGTTCGCGAGGTTCGCGTGGCGCGCGGGGTTCACGCGGCTCGCGGGCCTCACCCTCGTTGGATCGGGCGTTGCGGGTGTTCGACTTCGGCGCACGGTCCGTGGGGAACGGCGTCGAGGCCTCGGGCTTGCGCTCACCACGGGCGGGCGGAGTTGGGTCCTTGTAGAGGCCGATGGCCTTGAGGATTTTCTGCCAGATGCTCAGTTTCACCGGAGCATAGGTGCGAGGCGGGCGCGCTGCCTGAGGGCGGAATTCCTCGGCGCGGTTGCCATCCTCACGGCGGCCACGGGATTGGCCGCGGTCGTTGCGATTGCCGTGATCGCCACGGTCACCACCGCCGCTGCCACGGCGTTCGTTGTTGTTATTGTTACGGTTTTGGCCTCCGCGTGAGCGGCGGCGACGGCTGTCTCCCGAATTGCGGGAATCTTGTGTTGCGTTGGTTGACATGGTGTCAGTGGTGTCATGGTTTCAGGCGGCCCGGCGCGGCGGATTCAGGAGAATCCGGCAATGCTGGAAGGACCTCGTGCTGACCGACATGGCTCCGACGGTCCGGCTTATGGGTGCCGGGGTGAAGCTCCGCAGCGCTGCGGAAGGTAACTTCACCGGTGTCGGAAACAGCCGACTTGCGCCGCCGCCCGTGAGCCAGGCGATTCCAATTTTCCGAGCCGCAGGCCGATTTCACGCCCCTGGAGAAAACGGGGTGAATCTGTAGGCACTCGGCCGGATGCGGGCATCGGAAGTTGGGAAAAACCTGCTCGCCGGGGAAGCTACGGGGTTTTGAGACTTTGGCAAGGCTGGAACGGATATGAGGCAGATTTACCTGCCAAGAGTTGCGGATTTCATGCAACTGGCTGTCACGGATCACTCACTTTTATTTCCCCCTGCTGTGGGCTTGGGAGCATTCTAGCTCGGTGGCTAAGGCGATGAACGCGTATCTGCCGGTTTCGATAACGCGCTTGAAGGCGCGCTTGAAGGCGATCTCGATTTCCCAAGCTGCCTTGCGGCGAGTTCGTGGTCGTGAGGAAGTTGAGGTAGTTTACGGCCATCAACTTAAAATCAGATTGGAATTACGAAGTCCTCAAACAGGGCGAGCTCTGGTCGAACGATTTGACGCCAATGCCGCTCGTCCCCAGCTAGCACCGGACTCTCACCCCCAAACGATTCGCTCGAAAATCACCCGCAACTTCGTTTCCTTTCCGGGATGAATAAAGCGCACCCACGCCAGCTTGCCTTGCAGATGGGCGGAAAACTCCGGGTGATTTTCGCGATTCTGTGAAGCCGGGCCGTGGCGGACGCAATTCGTCAGGATCGCCTTGAGACGATCAAACTCGCGGCGGTCGATGTTTGGTTTTTCGTTCAGGACGAGGCCAGCGGCGTGTTGTTTTTGGCCCTGCCGTAAAACACGAGTCTTGTGGTGATTCGGACAGAAGCCTTCCTCCAAAATGATCGCTCCCACCGCCACTTCAAAGCGCCGCGTCTGCCGTGCGAAATCCACGCCGCCCGAGAATAGGAGATCATCGGCATAGCGCGTGTAGTCTGCGCCCGCCGCTTTCGCCAAACCCGCGAGACGGCAATCGAGACGGAACGCGCTGAGATTCGCCAATGCCGGTGAAGTCGGAGCGCCCTGCGGCAAATGCGGTGTCGCGAGCCGTCGGCGTTCCGGCCAAGCGAGCGCTTTTTCATCCAAAACCGACTGAGGCACGGCGTGGGTGGTCAGCCGCGTCAACGCGCGTGCGACGGATTCGGGATAACCAGCGGTTAGGAAAATTTGCAGAACTCTCGCGGCGGTGATCGACGGAAAGAAGTCCTCCAAGTCGTAGCGGATCAGCAGTATCTTTCCCGAGTGAGGTTCCACGAAATCGAGAACCGAGCAATCCGACCGGAAGCCGCACGCCGCTTCGTGCGGTGGGATGGCGTAGAGGATTTTCCGCAGCACCTGTCGCTGTGCGAACTTGAGCAACACTTTCGGACTCTCGATCAAGCGGAACCGCCCGCTCTTCGGTTTCACCTGCCAACGATGCCGATAGTGCTCCACCTTGCCACGAGAAATCAGCCAGCCGAGATCGTCCGGGTGCATTCGCAGCGTCTCAGCAAGATCCGCCAAGGTCGTGATTTCCGGAATTTCCCAGATCCTCGGAGCACCCGCCGCCGGTGCCATCTGTGGCGCGACTTGGCCGATGAGAATCCTGCCACGACCCTCCGCCCACGCTTTGACAAATCCCTCATGCGCTCTGATCCGTTCGGCGATTCGGCGCACCGTCGGCCGCGGGGCCTCGCCGAATTCAAGGCTCAATTTTCTGGCCAGTGACACCAGCCATCGCGCCTTTCTCATATCACCCACCAACGGCCTCGCCCGTGTCACCAGCGCCTCGCGATCCGCCATCGGCCCTGCCGTTAGAGCGGCGGCTAGGCGGCGGATGTGATGGGCTTGCGAGGACATCGGAAAATGCACGAATGCGGGGAAGCACCGCGCCCCAACGCGTCCTGTCTGGCGCGGGCATTCTCACGCGGAAGCGTGATGGCGCCCTCGCCTCGTGATGCCTTGGTTCGTCGATCCCCCGGGGTAACCCCGGAGAGGCCGCATGATTTCCACACGACCGGCTTGGAGTACGGACATCCCCGCAATTCGCTGACCGCAGGCTAGCTTCCGGGGGGAGAATGCGTCAATAGCACTCATCCTTTTATCGGAAAAACTTCGTAGCCTTCTCAAATGCACGAATTGCAATAACATCAGGAAAAGCGGAAAAAGCAGCAAGATCATTGCAGCAATCATCAGAACTCTCTGACGCTTTGAGAATTTCATCGATGTGGAATTTCATCTGAATCCGGCAGATTTCCGGACCTTTCGCATTCTTGTTCTATACAAACACATCCTGCCACTTCGCGATCTCCGCTTTCACGTTGGCGATGGAAGGCGCGCCCGGATTCGTGCGGGCAGCGAGGGCGGTTTCTAACGAGAAAACATTCTTCGCATCCGGGCCGTAGGCGGGGTCGATGGTGCTGAGATCGAGCTGGTCGAGCGGCGTCTTCGTAGCGATGGCTTGAGCGACCGCTTTTCCCACAAGCTCGTGGGCATGGCGGAATGGCACGCCTTTTTTCACCAGATAGTCAGCGAGGTCGGTGGCTAACAGCATCGGATCGGAGGCCGCAGCTTTGCAATTTTCCTCGCGGAGTTCCATGGCGTAAATCATCTCGGTATTGACGGCGAGAATGAGATTCAGCGTGTCCACGGAGTCGAACAGTGGCGGCTTGTCCTCTTGGAGATCGCGGTTGTAAGTGAGCGGCAGGCCTTTGACGGCGACTAACAGATTCATCAAATTGCCCACGAGGCGCCCGGTTTTGCCACGGGTGAGTTCGCAGACATCGGGGTTTTTCTTCTGCGGCATCAGGGACGAGCCGGTGGTGTGGGCGTCTGATAGAGCGGCGAATGCGAACTCTGCAGTACACCAGAGAATGAGGTCTTCACTGAGGCGCGAAAGGTGGACCCCGCAGAGCGAAATCACAAAAAGCAACTCGGCGATGTAGTCGCGGTCGGCGATGGCATCCATCGAGTTTTGAGTCACGCCATCGAAGCCCAGCTCGGCGGCGATGGCATGGCGGTCGAGATTGATCGTGGAGCCAGCGAGCGCGCCAGAGCCGAGTGGGGAAATATTCAGGCGCTTGCGGCAATCTATCAGACGGGATTTATCGCGTTCTAACATTTCGATATAAGCGAGGAAATGATGGCCTGCGGTGACGGGTTGGCCACGCTGGAGGTGGGTGTAGCCGGGGATCACGGTGGCGGCGTATTTCTCCGCACGGTCGAGCAGGGCTTTTTGCAGGCCGGTGATGGCGTCGAGCAGTCCGTCGATTTCCGTGCGGGCGTAGAGTCGCGTGTCGGTGGCGACTTGATCGTTGCGGGAACGGGCCGTGTGAAGTTTCGCGCCAGCGGGGCCAATGCGTTTCGTGAGCTCGGCCTCGATGTTCATGTGGATGTCTTCGAGCGAGGTCTTGAATTCGAATTTCCCGGCTTCGATGTCGGCGAGGATTTCACGCAAGCCACCTTCGATTTGAGAAAACTCCAACGCAGTTAGTAGCCCGGCCGCCATTTGGGCGCGAGCATGGGCGATGGACCCGGCAATGTCGTGCGGGAACAAGCGCCAGTCATACGAGATGGACTCGCCGAACTGTTGGACGAGCGACGAAGTGTCTTGGGAGAAGCGGCCTTTCCACATGGCGAGTGAGATCTTGGGATGAAATTTCCCCGCACGGGTTGCGCGGCACGGCTGATTTGAACCGCAAACGTCACCGATGAAACGCGAAAAATTCCCTGATGCTGAACTTTCTACTGCCGGGGTAATGGATTCGGAGTTTCCAAAATTGAGCCTTGTAATCGAGCACTGCCATTCCCGCCTTGTAATTTATGGATTTTCCCCGCTGATTCTCGGCTGTGGAAAATCCGCTCAGCTCCGACAAACTCACCGCGTTGGCGGCGCGAATGGCTGCGCTTGGAATTACGGAGCCCGAGCTGTTGGAAAAATTCGTGCGCGGCTCGGGAGCGGGCGGACAGAAAATCAACAAGACCTCCAACTGCGTATTTCTCAAGCATCTGCCCACCGGCGTGTGCATCAAATGCCAGATGGATCGCTCGCGGGAAATGAACCGTTATCTCGCACGGCGGGAACTTTGCGAGCAATTGGAAGCCATCCGCGAGGGCCGGGCGGTGGCGCGAACCCAAGCGATCGAAAAACTGCGACGCCAAAAACGCCCACGTTCCCGTAACTCAAAAAACCGTTCCGTGGCGGACAAGCGGATTCTCTCACAAAAAAAATCCATGCGACGTCCGCCGCCCGGGGATTGATCACGATTGGTCCGATGTGGTTTGAAAATCTCAGGCACAAGTGGCAACGCAATCCCAAGCTTCCAGCCTACTTCGGCAGATAGGGGCGAACCACTTCCGCTAACAGTTTGTAGCCCGCTTCGCTGAAGTGCAACTTGTCCTCGACAAACAATTCCGGTCGCGGCTGGCCATCCACGCCAAGTGAAATCTTACTATCATCTACAAAGATCAGTTTGTCATGCTGTTTAATATAATCTGCAATCAGCGCATTCAACTTGTCCCCCTTCTCCCGTTCGTTCCAGCGGGCGATTGACGGACTCAGCGCGATGTAGGCGATGGGCACCTCGGGCAAATGCTCTCGCACTTTCGAGACGAAATCCTTAAAATCCCCAAACACTTCTTCCGGCGAATGTCCGGCGTGGATGTCATTACCACCGGCACGCAGGAAAATCATTTTGGGTTCGTAGGGGAAGATGATCTGGTCCGCATAATGGGTGGAGTCCACGATTTCATTACCGCCAAAGCCCCGGTTAAGCACCACGGTTCCCTTGAAATCCTCCGCCAGTGATTTCCACCGCACAATGGTCGAAGCTCCTACAAACAGCACCGCGTGCTTCGGTGCCGGATTCGCGGCGTCTGCTTTCGCGAAGGCCGCAACAGCCCCCGCCCACTTGCCGAAATTGTGCGCAGTCACTTGCGCAGGAGCTGCCGGAGCTGCCGGAGCCGCCACCGGCTCCGCCCTAGAAAATGAAGTTAAGAACCCGGAAACCACCCACAGACTAAGGAATGAAATACGCATGAATGGATTCAAAACCAAGGTGACGTGAGCTGCAAGGAGAAAATACAGGAGCAAATGCAAGAGTGTCAGTGGCGGATTTCGGTCGTCTGAAATGCCTCATAAAACATCTCTGGTAAGTTATCAATCAGCTCACGATTTATGCGAAATTTGATTGCTACGACAGTCACCTTGCTTACAATAGGCCTGAAAATTCAATCCCACTCAACTTATGAACTCCGCCCAACCGCCAATCTCACCTGCGAAATTCCCCGCCCCACGGCCCCTTTACACCAAGTGCCCCAACCCGCTTGGATCAGTCGCGTCAATGCCATGGCTCGTCGTTCTATTAGCAATATTGTTTTCATCCCATGGCCTCTCACCGGCAGCGACGGTACAGCGCAAGCTCGTCTATCACCAGATCACCGGACCGAGTGACTCGTCCAGCAGCAGCCCAGGATACCCGAAACTCTGTGCCAATGGCAATCGCGTGGTTTTCACGTTGCCGCCAAGTGGCACCGGCGACCCCGCGACGCCCAACAGCATCTTTGTGATGAAGCCGGATGGCACCGGCTTACAGCAGGTGGATGCCTACACGAGTCTGGTTTTTTCCGGCTCATACGCGGACATCAGTGACGACGGTTCGAAAGTGGTTTCGACCGATTCCGTGCAAATCCGCTCGTGCAATGGTGATGGCAGCGGTGCCACGCCGCTAATCGCGCTGGACAGCAACGAAATCAACGACCTCGCGATTTCCGGCGACGGCACCAAGGTGTTCTTCCGGATTTACCGCAACACCTCGTTCCGCAATACCAACCCAAGTGTGCCAATCCAAAATGGCATCTATGTCATCAACGTGAACGGCACCGGCTTGCGGCAAATCGTCGGACCCACCCAACTGTCAGCCCTGTTGGGACTGACCGAAGACCAGTTCGCATTCTTCGGCAGTGGAACGTCTTTTTCCTCACTGCGCTCCTCAAACAGCGGCGGAAAAATCGTATTCTCCTCTCACGTCAGTCCAGGATCAGGCGGGGTCGGGCAACACCTGTTCGGGGTCAATTTGGACGGCAGCGGATTGCGCGACTACTTCGGTCAGTTGGACTTTTTATGGCAGTCCACGATCAACGCGGATGGCACTAAGGTCGGCTATACCATACGCCCTCTCGCCAGCCCGACTGATGAGGCGGGCACCGTCAACTTCAATGGCAGCGGACGGCGAAAGCTAGTGGACAGCACCCAGTCATTGCCCGGGACCGGTGGCTCGTTTTATCTGTCTCGCCTGCAACTTACGGCCGATGGCACGAAGTTGCTGATTGGCTCATCCGGTATGCTCTTCAACACCGACGGCAGCGGCGCGGTACCGCTGGGACTGGGAGCCAATGTTTTTTCCAGCCTAGCGTATGATGGTCTGGAACAGGCCACCATGAATAGTGACGCCACCAAATTTATATATATGCTTTTTAGCAATGGCATCGGCTTCAACATGCTGGCCCGGCTCGATGTGAATCCGGTCGGTCTGGGCGCTGCTCCAACCTTGACCAAGCCATCGGCCAGTCCTACGTTTGTGTATCAGGGTTATGTTTCGAGTTCTACCCTCAGCGTGCAGACCTCCAGCCCGGTGACGGAAGTGGGCACCCGTTTCATTTTATCTAACGGTTTTCCGAGTGCCAGTTTCGAACCATCAAGTGCTCCTCTCAATGACGCCGGCCTACGGGGAGATCTCGCTGCGGATAGTATTTTCAGCACCAACGACCTCGTCGCCGGCCCCACTGCGCCGTTGGGCGCGCGCACCGTGCGCCTGAAGGCCGAAGTGACCGACGTGGGCGGAAAACGTCACGCCACCGCCATTGATTTCACGCCGCTTTCGGTCGTCAGCCCCCCAGGCTTCACTGTGAGCAACGCCTCTGTCACCGAGGGAAATTCCGGCACCAATAACCTCACCTTCACGGTGAATCTCTCCTTCGCCTCCACCATTCCGGCCACCGTGAATTATAGCACTTTCGACGATACCGCATTCAGCTCGGTCGATTATAGCTTTACCAATGGCACCCTGACATTTGCCCCTGGCGAACTAACGAAAACTATCACGGTCCCGGTCCTCGGTGACACTCTGGATGAAGCCAAAGAAACCCTGTTTCTGAACCTCTCTGGTCCGACTAATGCCATCATCACTGATGGGCAGGGCGTGGGTACCATTTTCGATAATGACTCGCCGCCGACGCTGGCCGTCAACAACCCGGTGTCAAAAAAGGAAGGCAGCGCCGCCACGCCTGGGCAGACAATATTTGTAGCCACCCTCAGCGCACCCAGCGGCAAAACCGTGAAGGCACAATATCATACCACCAATGGCACCGCGAAAAGCGGCAGTGACTATGTGGCGCGGAGCGGCACCCTGACATTCGCTCCGGGGGAGGTCAGCAAGTCCGTCACCGTGAAATTCATTGGCGATGCCATGGTGGAAACCAATGAAAATTTCTTCTTCGACCTGAGCACACCGATCAACGCGACCATCGCCGTCAGTCGAGGCACGGAAATCATAATCAACGATGACCCCGCCGCCGGGTCGCCAACCGCCGCTCCCGGCATTGTTTCTCTAGCAAGTCCGCTAACCTCGAGTCCGCTAACCTCGAGTCTCACTCCCGCGAACATGCCAGAACCAACCTTACCGGTCGCCGGCACGTTCAATTACCTCGGAAGCTGGAAAAATACCACGTTCAGCACCACCGGCGCGTTGATCATCGACATCACGCTCAGCGCCACCAACCTCGTCTGCACTTTTGATCTCAATGGCCTGGTTTTCGGTGCCGGTGATCCACCCGCCTTGACCTTCACCGCACCCTTGAAGGCGGACGGCACCGGCAGTTTCAAACTCCTCGCCACCGCCATGGGCGACATCGCAGGCAGCTTCAACTCCAAAACTGGTGCCCTGACGATCAATATTACCAACATCCCCGGCGGCTTCCTGACCTTGGCCCATGTCGATGGTAAATTCGATCTGGTGCATCATAAATTTACCGGCACCTACACAATCAACACCGCCGCCGGCTTGTTCGCCACCGGTACCCTGGCGGCCCATGTTCACGAGGCACCGACTGTCAGCGTGCCGAAGACCGTCACCGTGACTGGGACCACCGCGCAGGTGACAGCGAAGGTCACCACCAATTCCGGCGTCAAGAGCATCACCGCCAAAGCCAACGGCAATGCCACCACCACGATCACTGGCACCAATCCCTACCTAATATCTGTTAGTAAAATCACCCTCCTAAGCACCCAACTCACCATCGTTGTCACTAACAGGGACGGCTTGAAGACGACGAAGATCGTGAAGTTCGTGAAATCCCCGGCAGCGGTCTTGGCCGGGGCGGCAATCTTTCCCGAGTGACAGAAAATTAGCGCCAAAGCAACGTAGCTTGGCTTCGCGCTCTTCGCTTGCCGCGCGCGGCTCACCGGATACCCTCAGCGCATGTCATCCACTTTCGGTCAGGTTTTTCGCATCCACACTTTCGGCGAGTCGCACGGCGGCGGCGTGGGGGTCGTCATTGATGGCTGCCCGCCGCGCATCCCGATTTCACAAGTCATAATTCAACACGAACTCGACCGCCGCCGCCCGGGCCAATCGGAGATCGTCACCCCACGCAAGGAGGCCGACACTGCGGAAATCCTCTCCGGCATCCAAGACGGCCTCACGCTCGGCTCACCCATCGCCATCCTCGTTAGAAACACCGACCAACGCCCCGGTGCCTATGATGAAATGGCCGCAAAATACCGCCCCAGCCACGCCGACTTCACCTACTATGCGAAATACGGCATCCGCTCCGCCTCCGGTGGCGGGCGCGCTTCTGCTAGAGAAACGATTGGCCGCGTCGCCGCCGCCGCCGTCGCCCGCCAAGTGCTCGACCATTTTCACCCAGGCATCGAAATTCTCGCCTGGGTAAAATCCATCCAAGAACTCAATGCTGAGGTTGATCCACAAACCATCACGGGCGAGACTATCGAATCTAATATAGTCCGCACCGGCGATCCCGCGATGGTGGAAACCATGATCGATCGTATCAAAGCCATCCGCGCCGATGGCAACTCCGTCGGCGGGGTGATCGAGTGCGTCATCCGCAATTGCCCGCCCGGCCTCGGTGAGCCGATATTCGACAAGCTCGAAGCGGACCTCGCCAAGGCCATGCTTTCCATCCCTGCGACCAAGGGCTTCGAGATCGGCTCCGGGTTCGCCGGCACCCTCCTCACCGGCCGCGAACACAACGACGCCTTCCGCATGATCGACGGCAAAGTCCGCACCACCACCAACCGCTCCGGCGGTATCCAAGGCGGCATTTCCAATGGCGAGAGCATCCTCTTCCGCGTCGCCTTCAAGCCCACCGCCACGATCATGAGCGAGCAGGAAACCGTTACTAACACGGGCGAAAACACCGAGATCCAAGGCCGTGGCCGTCATGACGCCTGCGTCCTCCCCCGCGCCGTTCCCATCGTCGAAGCCATGGCCACCCTCGTCCTAACAGATCATTTGCTCAGGCAGCGCGCTGTCGGGCCTCATCTGGTTTCGGGTCTCTGATGTCTGGTCTCTCCACAAATGTCTCCCGAATCCATCCCCCAAATCAGCCTCGGCACCGCTGCGCTCATCATCTTCGCGGTGTGCGCTGGGTTCGTGATGTTGCGCGGCATGACACGTTTGATCATTGGCACCATCGTTCTCAGCCTCAGCGCATGGATCGGCTTCCGCGTTTGGCAGATCGCGCCCACGCTCTCGATTAACTGGACCGGAAAATATCAGCCATGGATCACCAATGGCTTACCTGTAGCCGCCTTCCTGATCTCGTTTTTCGTTATCCGGCTCATCGTCAAGGCCGTCGCCCGACCATTCGGCCCCGCGCCCGACGAAAAACGCCCGCGCTCGATCATCATGATCTCGTTTCTGCTCCTCCTCGCCCTAGTTCCCACCTCGCTGATCTGGATCATCGGGGCCACCTTCATCCACCACACCGGCTCAATCGCCGAGGTCCGCGCCTACTCGGAAAAGGCCATCGGCATGGGGGAAACCACCCCGGACGGCTTCAGCCAGCGGCTCAAAAACTCCGTCGAGGCCGCCCTACCAGAACCTTGGCTCAAGGCCCTTGATCCCCTCGCCGACCCCGCCCGCCTCACTCTCGCGAAGCTCATCGCCGCCCAAGTGGACTCCCCTCTCAAGCCAGTCATCGATCCCCGCACTGGCAAGCCGATCCCACGTGCAGTCATCGTCACCGACCCCGACCTCCAAAACCTTGCCCGCGAGGGGAAATTCGGCACACTCCTGCGCCACCCCCTCCTCACCAAAGCCCTCGCCGATCCGCGGATCCAACAACTCCTTAAAAATCTCAATCTGTGAAGTAAGTTGATAGCCGAGGGTTGAGAGTTGACGGCCCAAGTAATTGTTTTGTCACAGAAGAGAATTCCTTTGACTTGGTTTCCATCCTGCTAGGTGCTGCCGACATGGCCATATTCCATCTACCTAAAATCTGCTGCGCACTCGTTGTCCGGGCTACAATTCTGCTGCCCGGTATCCTTGCAGCAGGCGAACCCGGAAAAATGACCCGCGAGATTTGGACCGATGTGCCTGGGGGGAAGGTCAGTGACTTCACCAACGATAAAAGTTATTGGCAGACTGCCAACACGGTTTCCACTTTCACCGGTGCCGCCAGCCCACGAACCATTGGGGATAACTACGCTTCGCGGGTCCGGGCCTACATCACCGCTCCGGCTAGCGGAAACTATACATTTTGGATCGCTGCCGATGATACCGCCGAACTCTTCCTCTCCCCAAATGCGTCGAAGTTCGGTCGTGTCAAAATCGCCTCCGTTGCGTCGGCGGTGAGTCCCGAGAAGTGGGATGACCACCCTTCACAGAAATCCGCTCTCATCCCGCTGTTGGCTGGCCATCGCTATTTTATAGAGGCTATCCAGAAAGAGGCTGGTAGCTACGACCACGGCGAGATCGCTTGGCAAGCACCCGGTGGCAGCCGCGAACTGATCCCCAACAGCGCGCTGGAGTCCTTCACCGTCGATCCCAACGATGTGGATAACGACGAGTTACCCGATGATTGGGAAACCGCCCACGGCTTTAGCCTCACCGACA
>JAYVNM010000179.1:0-3276 GCA_043758445.1 Akkermansiaceae bacterium
ACCCGCTCGCAGCGCCTTGGGCGGGCGGTGCGCGAGCATTGGAGTGTGGAAAACAAAAACCACCACAAGCGCGACCACCACGTCTGGCAGGAAGACCGCTACCGTCACCGCCGGGTCAACGTCGCCCAGAACCTCGCTCTGACACGCAACGCCTTGCTGGCGATCATCCCGTTTGATGAAAAGATCAAGCTACCCACCTTGATCGTCGATTACCAAGACCGCAAGCAACTCGCCATCGATCTCATCCTGAAAACCCGCCCCTACCCATGACCTCTCCAGCCAAACGCCCTACGGAAACCCACACCACAGAAAAACGAGGCGTGACATGAAACATGAATGACGTAGTTTCCCCGCAACTTCACCGCGCCTCCCCCCTTATGGAAAACCCCCTTCACACCCTCGGTCATAATATCCTCAAGACCACCGGTTCCGCCGACCAAGAAAACCCGCGGAGACTCTCCCGCCGCGGCTTCCTGTTACTGGCCGCCTCGTTGTCCAGTTGCGCAGCGGCGGATCCGTTACAGCCCGCCGCCGCCACTCGGCCCGCTTCGGCTCCGGTAAAAACTCCGTCTAACACCGCCTACCGCACACCCTCGATCAAGGGTCCGGTCCCACGCAATCCAGACCTGAACCTGAGCAACAATTTCTCCAAAAGCTCGGGCATCTCGTTTTCCCGCGTCCTCGTCTCCGGCAACTACATCGCCATGACCTTCGACGACGGCCCGCAGCCGCAGAACACCCCGCGCCTGCTCGACATGCTCCGCGAACGCAACATCAAGGCCACCTTCTACGTCATCGGCCAAAGCGTCGATCTCTACCCCGCCGTCGTCCGCCGCACCGTCGCCGAGGGGCACGAAATGGGCAACCACTCGAACACCCACCGCTTGCTCAGCAAACTCTCCGACTCGGAAATTCTCGCCGATCTCCACCGCTGCGAAAACGCCATCGTCCGCGCCTGCGGGGTCAAGCCGCCGACCATGCGCCCGCCCTACGGTGGCCTGCTCCAACGCCAGCGCGAAATCGTCCACGCAGAGTTCGGCTACCCGATCATCCTGTGGTCCGTCGATCCGCTAGATTGGAAACGCCCCGGGGCCTCCGTCGTCGGCTCGCGCATCCTCGCCGGGGCCTCCGCTGGCGGCATCGTCCTCTCCCATGACCTGCACTCGCAGACCGTCGATGCCATGCCGAACACCCTCGACACCCTGCTCCGCCGTGGTTTCAAGTTCGTCACGGTTTCCCAACTTCTTGCGATGAAACTCGACACTCCGGGGACCGCACCCGCGCCGGCCGAGCCCGCCGTCCAAACCGAACAAGTTCCCCCAACTTTCTAACTTGTGAGCCACACCATGTTCGGCGAGCGCTACTTCGCGACGCGTGAACGGCTTTCGGGCGTGATGCGCGGCATTGCCGAACTGGCCACCGAAACCGGGGCGGCGCTTGGCGACCGTTTGCCGCTCGCGGAGATCGAAACCGGACTCGGCACCCCCTTCCTCTTCGTCGTCTGCGGCGAGGTCAATGCCGGCAAGTCCACCCTCATCAACGGCCTCTTCGGGCGCGACCTTTGCCGCGTCAACATCCTACCGGAAACCGACCGCGTCCTCTGGTATCAATACGGCAATCCCTCACGCGATGTCGAGATCACGCCGATGCTCGAGGAGCGCCACCGCCCGATCGAGTTCCTCCGGGATTTCAACCTGATCGACACCCCCGGCACCAACTCCATCGTCCAAGGCCACCAGGAAATCACCGCCCGCTTCCTGCCCTCCGCCGACCTCATCCTCTTCGTTTTCCCCGTTACCAATCCCTGGGGCGCGGCCACTTGGAATTTTATCTCGGAAATTTCCCCCGACGTGCTCAAGCGCACCGCCTTCATCATCCAACAGGCCGACCAGCGCGAACCCATCGACCTCAGCGTGATCCGCGGCCACATGGCGGATCTCGCGGTGAAACGGCTTGGCCACGTCCCGCCGATCTTCGCCGTCTCCGGGAAAATGGCCTACGAGGCCAAGCGCGCCGTCCCCTTCGCCGGTGATCGTCTGAAAACCAGCGGCTATCCGGAGTTGGAAAACTTCATCTCCAAGAAAGTCTGCGAATCCCCGGACCGTAATCTCGTCCTCGAAACCTGGCGCAGCCAAGCCGCTTCCGCCCTCCGCGTGGTGGAGGATCACATCGAGGGCATGACCCGCGAACTCAATGTCCAAGGCCGTTTCCTCGACACCATTGAGGGTGAGATCGACGGCATCCGCGAGCGCTTCGTCGCCCGCCTGCCGCGCCACCTCGCAGGCGTGGCCGAGGTGTTTGAAACCGAGGCCGTCTGGGTCTCCAAGCTCCTCCGGCAGCGACTCGGCGTCTGCCGGTCCCTCCTCCGGCTCTTCACCGGCGACCGCACCGGCCCGGAAATGGAAGCCGTCTTCGTCGATCGCCTGCAAACTGCGGTCGAGGCCGTCGCGGAAGCCGATGGTGTCGAGGTCGTAGAATACTGCCACTCCCACTGGAACGAACTCGGGGTCCGTGTGGCAGACGCGATGGCCGTGGATCTGGGCGATGTCGCTCAGCTCGATGAGACTCTTGCCACGGCGAAAAAGCGCTTCATCCTGCGCCTCGGTCGCGCCGCTCGCCAGGGCATCAGCAATCTTAAAGTCCGCAACCAGCTCGACAAGGAACTCCGCCGCCGCAATGTCGCGCTCAAGTCCTTCGTCGTCATGACCCTGCTCCTCACCACCGCCGGCGCCACCTGCGGTGCGCTGGGCCTCCATTGGCTTCCCATCATCCTGTGCGGCCTCGCCGGGCTGTTTCTGCTAGGTGGCCTCCTCACCGCCCTCATCACCCGCAAGACCACCACCGCCGAGTTTCAATCGCGCCTGCTCGACACCTGCGGCGGCTTTGCCAGCACCCTGCGCACCGACTACGAGGAGGCCCTGCGCATCGTCTTCCAAGATTACGTCTCCTCGCTCACTACAGTTAGAACCCACCTCTCGCAGGAAAAACTCTCAGTGGAACCCTACCTCCGCCGCTGGCAGGAACTTTTCCTAACACTCAAGGCCATCGAGCAGGAGCTCTAAATTCCCCGAAGCTCTCTTCACGGTCCGGCGAAACTTGCAAGCATCCTGAATCAGCGGATGCGTTCGCTGCGCTCGATGGCCAGTTTTGCGAGCGTTCGCAGACTCGCCGGGATGGCAGGCTCAGACATCCTGACCTACCCATGAAAGCCGTGGATTCGCGGGCATAGGCGAGGAAACCCGATGACCCATGCTGGCGTTTTTTGCGGGCGAGGTG
>JAYVNM010000180.1:0-3256 GCA_043758445.1 Akkermansiaceae bacterium
ATGGAGGCGAGACGCCACCACAACGGTCTGGTGCGGGACGCGCCAGCCACGATGGAGGTGTGGCGGTGGAACTTGATGAAAGCGCGGTGGATTTCATCCTGCGGGAAGGTTTTAGCCCGGAATACGGAGCGAGGAACCTAGAGCGGGTGATGGATCGGCTGCTGGGTGGGCCGATTGCGGAAAAGATTCTGGGTGGGATTGTTAGTGGCGTGCAGGTGATTCGGATTTCCGTGGTTGAAGACCGACTCGAATTTCAATGGAATGGGAAATCGTGATCCAGATGTTTTTTGTGCAGTTTGTGCTGTTTGTCTGAGAAACTATGAAGGAATCGCTTACATCATCCAATCCCTCATTTCTCGACATCAAGAACCCGCGATGTCACGATTCCGCTATGGACGGCGAAGTGAACGGTCATTTTACGGAAGCCGATCCCGCAGGCATTCACGACCGCAGTCCGGTGGTCGAGAAAATCGCCCTGTTCCGCTCGCTTTTCAAAGGACGCGAAGACATCTATCCTCGCCGTTTCGAAAGCAGGAAAACCGGTCGCTCCGGCTATGCCCCGGCCTGCGGAAACGAATGGGTCCGCGGCATCTGTGAGAAACCCAGGATCAAATGCGGGGATTGCCCGCACCGCGCGTTCCTGCCCGTGACCGACGAGGTCATTCGCTGGCACCTTTCGGGCAAGGACAAGAGCGGACAGGACTTTGTCATCGGGGTCTATCCGATGTTAGCGGACGAGACCTGCTATTTCCTCGCCATGGATTTCGACAAGGAATCGTGGCATGAGGACGTGCTCGCGGTGATGGCAACCTGCCGGTCCCTGCAACTCCCCGCCGCGCTCGAGCGTTCACGCTCCGGCAATGGCGGGCATGTCTGGCTGTTCTTTACAGTGGCTATTCCGGCGACACTGGCACGCCAGCTCGGCTCGTTCATCCTAACGGAAACCATGGAGCGCAGGCCCGAACTCGGTCTCGCATCCTATGATCGGCTTTTCCCTAACCAAGACACGCTGCCCAAAGGTGGCTTTGGAAATCTAATCGCGCTGCCGATGCAGAAGGGCCCTCGCGACAACGGTCACAGCATGTTCGTGGATGATGACTTCACGCCTTGGCCGGATCCGTGGACTTTCCTCCACTCGATTCAGCGCCTGTGTAGGGAGCGTATCGAAGCCATCGTCCAAGATGCGGCAAGCCGTGGCAGCGTCGTCGGCGTGCGCTTCGCCCTGTCACCCGATGACGAGCCGGAGCCATGGAACTCTCCACCTTCCCGACGGCACCGCGAGACGTCTATCAGTGATCCTTTGCCAAAGGAAATCGAAGTCGTGCTCGGCGATGGGATCTATCTGGCAAAAGACGTTCTCCCGCCCGCATTGCGGAACCGCCTGCTGCGCCTTGCCGCATTTCAAAACCCGGAATTCTACCGTGCCCAAGCCATGCGGCTAACGACCTTCGCAAAACCCCGCATCATCGCCTGCGGGGAGGATCTACCGGCACACATCGGTCTGCCACGCGGCTGCCTGGAGGAAATACTCGGGCTTTTCTCGCAGTTGAAAATCAAGCCCCTGATCCGCGATCAACGCGTGGCAGGAACTCCTCTGGATCTCCAATTCACCGGCATTCTCCGCCCAGAACAGGAAACCGCTGCGGCCGCGATGCTCACGCACGATACCGGCGTGCTGTCCGCAACCACGGCCTTTGGTAAAACCGTGCTTGCCGCCCACCTCATCGCCGCCCGCGGGGTGAACACGCTGGTCCTCGTCCACCGCCAGCAACTGTTGGAACAATGGATCGAACGCCTCTCCTCTTTTCTCGGACTGCCCGCCAAATCCATTGGTCGGCTCGGCGGCGGGCACAAAAAACTTACTGGCGGAATCGATGTCGCTCTGATCCAGAGCCTCGTCCGCAAGGGCGTCGTCGATGACCGCGTGGCGGATTATGGGCACTTGATCATCGACGAATGCCACCATCTATCCGCCCAGAGTTTCGAACTCGTCGCCCGCCGCGCCAAGGCCCGCTTCGTGCTCGGGCTATCCGCCACTGTGGCGAGGAAAGACGGCCATCACCCGATCATCTTCATGCAGTGCGGCCCCGTCCGCCACCGGGTGGATGCGAAACAACAGGCGGACGCCCGACCATTCACCCATCATGTTATCGTCCGCCCCACCGGCCTCCGATCGATGGCGGAACCCGATCCGGATCGCCGCATGGAATACCAGAACCTCTGCGCGGAAATCATCCGCTCGGAGCAAAGGAATGCGATGATCCGCGACGATGTGATTTCCGCCCTGCGCGAAGGCCGCTCGCCGCTGGTTCTTACCGAGCGCACTGAACACGTCACCACTCTGGCAGATCTCATCCGTCCCCACGCCCCACACCTGATCATTCTCCAAGGCGGCATGGGCCGCAAATCCCTGCGCGAGGCGATCACACAACTCGCCGCCGTCCCGGAAAACGAAACTCGAGTCGTCATCGCGACCGGCAAGTTTGTCGGCGAGGGTTTTGACGACTCCCGCCTCGACACTCTTTTCCTCACCATGCCCGTTTCCTGGCGCGGCATCATCGCCCAATACGCCGGACGCCTTCACCGCCTCCACGACGGCAAGCGCGAAGTGAGGGTTCACGACTATGCCGATCTGGACATCCCGATGCTTTCACGGATGTTCGACAAGCGATGCGCCGGTTACGAAGCCGTCGGCTACACCATTCTGTTACCTGCTAGCGCCCTTCCCGGCTGGCCGATTGAAGTTCCGCTGCCGATTGATCCCGCGTGGAAACAAGACTACGCCGCCAGCGTCCGCCGCTTGATCCGCGACGGCATTGATGTCCCACTCGGCAATCTATTCGTCACCGCCACTCGCTCTAACAACGATCACGAACGGGCTCGCAGCGCCAGCGAAGCTTTTCTTTTTCAACGCCTCGAATCCCTTGCGGAAACCACCGGTCTGTTCCTGCTCAATGCGAAACTCACAATCCCCTTCGATGGCTGGAGCGAGATGGAGATCGATCTGTTTTGCGCCGATCTCAAGCTCGCCATCGAGATCGACGGTCCACAGCACCTCGCCGATCCAGCGGCCTACCGCCGGGATAGGCGCAAGGATGCCTTGCTTCAGGAAAGCGGCTGCCATGTCCTCCGCTTTCTAGCTGAAGATCTCGGAAAAAATCTGGATGCCACGCTCGACGCCATCCTCCGTGCGTTGGCCCATCTGCGCCGGAAGCGATAATATTTCAGGCACCAAATCGACATGAATGAATTCATT
>JAYVNM010000181.1:0-10065 GCA_043758445.1 Akkermansiaceae bacterium
TTCTCGAATCGGCCTGTTGTGGACAACTTTCAAGAGGTTCGCGCCGCTTCGCGGCGGTTAGGTCTCGGTTTCACCCATAGATTTGGCGGAAGAGGCTAAAATATATCAGGTGCATGAAACAAAGCGAAGGAAAGCCCTCGCGGAAATCGTCATACAAATAGGACCTGCCGGAAAAATAGAGTTTGATGGAACAAACTGGCGTATGCTCTTCGAATTTTCTCACCCTTTTTTAACCCACCTCAAATTCGAATTCTCCAACCTTCTATTGACTGGAGATGGGGCTGTGAGACTGGTCTAACCAACCTGATGAATGAGATTAATGCAACTCGTAACACATCTGCTCATACACGGAAAGGGAACAATCGGATAGTCCAGATCGGCGTGACCGGAATTCCCACGAAGAATTCCTTCCCTACGGCAAGGAAGCGCATCACGGCCTACCGCTTTTCTCACTGGTTGGCAACCGAGGACTGGGCGTGAAAGTGGGTAGTAAAGCGCGGACCCAGTGCGGGGCGATGAGGGGGATTTACCGGAACGAGTTGGATAAGATGATGACGCGCTTCAAAACAACGGAGCCGGAGTTTTACAAGGCCTACTTCGCTGCACGGGTGATCGTGGACCGCGCCGCGACTCATGCGAAGCCGAAGGTTGTGGTGACGCCGCCGGTGCCGTGATCGCTGGCGGGCCGCTATCCACGCCAATCCTGCTGCGGCGATATGGAGGGCGATTTCTTCTCCGAAAAAACTAAGGCTTACCAACTATTCGCCACTCGGATGTCTTCGAGTTCAGGGTCGTAGATGTTGAACTCGATGCGGCTGAAGGCGGCGATTTTGAAGACGGCGGTGCCGAAGTTCTGGCTATAGCCGGTCATGGTCCCCTCGCCCACGGCTTCGAGTCGGAAGACGATGGATGAGCCGTCGGGAAACCAGGCGCGGACGTCGCCGTTCTCTCGTTTGCAGCGTTCTAAATCGACGGGTTTCAGTGCCAGACTGCGCAGGGTTTCGACTGGTAATTTCACCTCACGGAACGGCGTCTTCACGGTGATCATGCCATCGGTGATCGATACGACCTCGCCAGCGAGGCTGTCGCCATTTCTCAGCTCCATGCGCCCCGGCCGGGGTTTTTCGGGAGGGGGGGCGGGCTCGGGCTCGTCCTGATCGGGCATCCCGTTGATGCGCAGGCCGCCGCGTAGGACGAAGGGTGGAATTCCGCCGGGAAACTGCGGCTCGGGGAGTTTATCCACCACTCCATCCCAAGCGCTGACCTCGATGTGGGAAATTTGCACGGGCGAGGTGTTTTGGGAGATGAAATGAAGTCCATGCCCAAGACCGGTGCGGGTGACATCGGGATCGGTCCAAACATCGATGATGCGGCCGTCGATGAAGAGGCAGATTTTCCCGGATTTCAGACTTGTACGGATTTCGATGCGGGCCTTTTCATTTTCCTGGAGCGCCATTGCACTCTCGGTGTGGCCGATGATTTGCTGGGTCTTGCAGTTGCGGAGATAGACCGAGCGCGGTTGGAATGTCACGTCGTAGCCCGACGCTGGACGCTCGCTGGCGAGGTTGTCCGAGAACAGGACGAGGCGGAAACTGAGTTGGCCGTGCCAAGCGGCGTCGAAGGCGATGGAGCACTCGTCTGGAAGGTTCACATTGCAGGCGATGCTGCCGGCGGCGGTGGAGCGAAAGGCGCTATTCTGATAGAACCAGGCGGGTTTATCACCGGAGAGCTTCCAGCCATCGAGGCCAGTCGGGCCGCGATAGAAGAATTGTGCGCGCTCGCTGATGCGGATGTCAGAAACGTCGAGGCGGTTGAACCGCAGGCGCCCGGCGAACCAAGTATCCAACGTGACGGCCTGATCGGTCACGCCGGCGAGTTGGCCGCGGATTAGATCACCGTTGGTCAGCGTGATCGCGGCCTCGTGTTTGGCGGTGATTTCCGGCTGGGCGGCGTCCAGTGTTAGATCGAGCACACCTTTGAGGAAGAAAGGCGTTGGTTTTTCCAAGACTGGGGAATTCCACACCAGGCGCTGGGGAGTAAGCGATTCCAGCGAACCCGTGAGCCGGTCGTTATTTGAGAATCTAACGGTGGATTTCACCTCATCGGCGGCGGCGAGGGCGGTAGCGAAAACGGCGGTGGCCAGGGAGTATTTCATTCTTCCGGTTTGGCGGCGGGTTGGGCGGGCGGCTTGGGGTCCGGTCGTTCGATGGCGGAGACTCCAGCGCGACTAATTTTCAAGAGGCCTAACAGCGGATGTTGGGCAGTGATGCCCGCTTCGGAAAACTCGCAGGAGGAAACGTGGAGCAGGCCATCCCCGCGTAAGCGGAGAGCGAAGGGGTTGGTAGCTGCGGCCAGCTTGTCGTCATGCGCTGTTTGGGCAAAGAAGATGGTGGAAACGTCAGTCTCGGAGATTTCCATCGGTGCTTGTTGGAAATCGCTCTTGAAGGTGAATACCGCGCCATCGGGCAGCTTGCGGATGCCGGTTAGACGCCCGCCCCAGCGCTCCTCGTCGCGGCTGATGAGGCTGTCGGTTTTGGGGTCGCCACGTTCTTCGGCATGATGCCGCGAGCTCGCGTTGTCGAGTTCGAGAATCTCAATGCCGCTGATTTCTTGGGTGATGCCGGCGGGCGAGTTGCTGCGGAGCGTCACGCCACCGCCCACCGGTGCCGCGCCGGAGGGATCGACGCCGGCTGCCTCGGGTTCGCCATTGAGCAAAAGATGGAGGCGCGAGGTCCGACGATCCACGCGGATCTCTACGTCTAACTGATTGTTAGGAAACTGGTCCGGGCTGCGGGCGAGCAGGATCACGGTTTGGTAGCGGTTGCCGATGGTGGACTCGCGTTTGATTTCCAAGCCAGCGCCGTTGTAGGTCATGTAATAACGATCCACGGCCTTGGTGTTGGGTGTTAGGGGATCCGCGAAATAGATTTGAAACATCGGATTCGCCTGCCATTTCAGGGTGAATCTGAAGATGAATTGTTGAGGCGTCGCGAGGTTCTGGCGGGCGGTGGTGGGGCCATTCGCGGTCAGGGTTTTGTTGGCAAAGGTCCAGTTTTTCGAGGTTTCCGTCTCGAAACTCCATTCATCAAGACTCTTCGGCCCGGAGTAAATAACCTTGCTGCGGTGGACGCCGAGTTGGATGGATTTCAAGGCCGTGCGTGGGATCGTCAAGCGCCCGGCATCCGGGGTGACAACGATGATGCTGCGGTCGTCTAAGCCCTCGATAGTGGCGGGCAGGAGATCGCCATTCGCCAGTTCGACCAGCGTGGCGGGCGGCGCGGCCAGAGACTCGGCAGCGGTGAATTCCACTTTACTAACAGACGAACCCTTGAGCAATACCGGTTCCGGGGCCAGCGCCGATGAGAGTTCGACTACCCCGCCGCCGGTGATCGCGCGGACTGTCCCGCTGAGCCGAGCGCCGTCTGTTAGCGTTAGATCATCCGCGTGCAGGAGGCGCGGCAGGCCGCAGGCAAGGACGAGGCAGAGCCGCCAATATGGATTAGAATGCGGCATCCCAGTCGTCCCCAATGTTGTTAGAATGTTGAAAATCGAGCATGACTGCGGATTCTAGGTTGAAGTTTATTTCGCCGCAGATTGGGCTGAGAATGCGGATCGCGGAGGCGTTACCGGAAAGGGGTTTTCCGCTAACCTGCCCGAGCGGGCTGAGGCGGACGATTAGGTCATTCGCAGCGGAAGCAGTTTCCTTGGCCAGACGGTTCCGGGCGAAGCGGACCTCGGCGAGGTCGTCGAGCTGGAATTGAAATCGGCCGTATTTCCCTTCCATCTGGAGCTTGCCATCGCGCAGCCATTCGACTTTTCCGGAGAAGCGGTCGGTGCCATTGGCTAACAGAACTATATCTTGTTCATCCACCTGCAAGCTGCGGGCGGCGTCTGGCATTCCGTTCCACTCGGCAACCATGATGTCGGTGATTTTTACGGGCGAGTCTTCAGTCTGGACGACGAAGCCGAAACCATTGCCCTTTTTGGCGACGCTGGCAGGATCGCGTGGGCCGGATACGCCTTCGCTCCACTGGGTGACGAACTCGTCGTTGACGAAAAATGAAATCTCGCCGGTCAGGCGGTTGCTGCGGATTTCCATCGTCGCCTTCCCGCTATCGCCCAAGCGCAGGGCACTGCCACTGACTTGGACGCGCTCGACGCTCGGAACGCCCTCCTCGTTGACGAAGGTGCGGAAGAGCATCAGGTGGGAGGAGAAAATCTGCAGGACATAGCTGTTGCCAAACAGCACCGGTAGGATCGCGGAATCGCCGGGCGAGAAACCACCACCAAAGTTACGCCTTAAAGGATTATTCTTATCTTCGCCGTCCTGAGATTTTGGCTTGGCGAAATCCGCGTGAAAGCCGATGGCGAGGGAGATTCGGTTTTTCCATGACATGTCGAAGCGCAGGATGGCGCGGTCCGGGATGGAGTTTTCCCGCAGCAGGGCAGTGCCGGAGGACTTACCGGGCCAATACCAAGCGGAGCCGGAAAATACCCAGCGTCCTGGCTGGTCTTGGGCTGGCTTGTCCTTGTTTTTTTCCTTCCCAGCGGCGGCGGGCGCATCCGGTGGCAGCCCGGCGGGAAAGGCGACGTTTGCCATTTTCCATTCATCGGCGTTGAAGGGGCCATGATAGTTGAGCCTGCCACCCAAGGGGCTGGGCGCGAGCAACGTCACCTGATCGCGGGGAATCCGTAGGACGCCCGCATAGGACGTTTCCAAGATCATCGCCGTCTCATCCAGCGAGATGATTTTACCGGGAATACGGTCGCCATTGATGAGCGCGACGTTGGACAATGAGGTTAGAGATTTCACGGGCCGCCCGCCGCGGAGGATGATGTGGCGGACTTGGGAGATGTTGAAATCGACCGGGGCGGAAACATCATCGCGCAGCCAGACCGCCTTGGGGCCGTCCTTGAGGCCTTGGAAGGTGCCATGGAGTTGGTCGCCATTGTCGAAGCGCATGAGATCGGGCGCTTCGCTGGCGGTTAGAACCATTGCGCCGGCAAGCCACGGGATGAGGAGCACGCGAGTCATTTTTCGTAAATGGGTAGGAAACGGTAATTCAGTGCGAGTGAGAGCAAAGCCCCCGCCGTGTTGAACGACTGGCCCTGGTTGCCGGGAAAGGAACCATCTGCCGTTTGCAGCACGGCGAGGTAGCGGATGTTGCGGGCGTTCCAATCCCGCCACGTCGCCTCATCCGCGTGGAACAAGGCTTGGGACATGTAATATTCGTAATAATACGGATAGTAGCGGTCGCGGAAATCCAGGTTCTTTTTCAGAAAAGCCAGACTTGCCTGATAGCCCTTCGAGTCGGTCTCCTTGGCGAGAGATAGGCACAGCGAGCCGATAGCAGTCAGGGTGGGTTTCCCGCCAGAGGCCGAGGTGTAGCCATAGTCGCCCTCACGCCCGCGGTTGGTTACGAGGTAGGCCAGCCCCTTGTTGATCACCTCGTCCGGCACCGCAATGCCCGCATTTCTAACAGCGAAAAGTGTCACCATCTGGCTGCCGGTCACGGTGGTGTCCGCGTCCCGGCTTTCCGGGGTGTAGCGCCAGGCATTGAAGTGGTTTCTTTTTTGTGAACTCACGATCAGCTCGACGGCCAGCTTGAGGGCCGGGGCGATCTTCGGGTTGTCCACCACACCGTAGGACTCCGCGAGCGCCTTCGTGGCGAAGGCGTGGTTATACATGCTGGAGCCGATGTAGCCGTTTTTCTCGTTCTGCTGGGAAAGGATGTAGTCGATCCCGCGATGGATGATTTTCGCGTAAGGGCCATTGTTAGGATCCTCGCCGTGGGCGAGAAACGAGGCGACGCACAAGCCAACCACACCGGGTTCCGAGCCGACGCCGTCATTCCATGAACCTTTTTCTGTCTGGGTTTTCGCGAGGTATTGCAGGCCGCGCGTGTAAATCAACTCGGCTTGTGCCGGGATGGAATCATCTGGACGGCTCGGCAGATCCTGCGCCCAAGCAAGCGGGCAAATCCCGAGGGCGGCAAGCGCGAGGCGAGCGGCAAAACTAACAAAACAATGGTGCAGGATGGAATTTTTCATTTCACTTTTTTCTCCGCGCCTCGGTTGTAGGCATCGAGGGCTTTTTTGAATTCTTCCGGCAGTGCGTGGCCAGTGTTGCCGCTGGCTTTTGGCACGCGGCGGGCCTCGCTTTTGCCGCCAGTCTCGCCAGCTAATGCACCGTTGGCGGCGTCTGATAGACCGGTCGTACCATTGCCGGGCTTGTCACCGGGCTTGTCGCCCTTACCTTTGCCTTTGCCCGGCTTATCGCCATCCGGTTTTTCGCCCGCCATCCGTTCCAGCATATCCATCATGGCACCACCGGCCTTGCCGCCGCCGCCTTGTTTTTGCTTCTCCTTGGCGGCCTCAAGGACTTTCTCGATGACCTCAGTTTCCGCAGCTAGCGTGACGCCCCCGGTCTCGGCCGTGGTCAGTTTATCCGTGGTCTCATCCATGATTTGTTTCACTTTACCTAACATCTCGATGACTTGCGGTGCGGTTTGTTCGATGATGAGCTGTTGGACATCCGCCGCGAGTTCGTCCTGACGGTCGGCAACCTTGCCGGCTCCGGCTTGATGGGTGGCCTTCATGGTTTCTGGGGAGGCTTCCTCCGCGCAGGCGAGCCACGGCAGTAGCATTGAAACGGTGGCAGTTAGAATAAGTTTCATGGTTTGTTAGTTTCCTCCGGGGGCTTGCCAATGCTGCGGCGAAGTTGTTCGAGCGTACGGGTCTGGCCTCTCAAGTCTTGTTCCTGCTGGACCAACTTCATCACCCGTAGCATGAACTCGAAGTCCTCATCCTCGGGACTGGGTGCTGCACCATCGCCGCCACCGCCGCCGCCAGCCGCGTCTTTTTCGCCTTCTAGTTTCTTGGCCCAGGCGGTGAGCATGTCCGCCCATTTTTTGGAATTCTCGGTGGCGATGTAGGAATGATTCATGCCTAACAGCCCGCGAATTTCCTCCAGCCCGATGTCGATCTGGGAGGCTTTCATTTCATCGAGAATCTGCTTGAAGGAATCCGTCTTGGTGCGGGCGAAATAACTGCCGAGATCTTCTTGGAGCCAGCGCACGTCAGAGGCGGTGTTCGCTTGTTGGGCGGTAGCCTCGCGCAGGCGGCGTTGGTCGGAGGGATCGAGCTTCGCGCTTTTGGTGCCGAGGATGCGCTCGAACGCTTCAGACAGGGAACCCGCGATGCCGTTCTGCTCACCAGCCGCTTTTTTCAGGCGATTGACGAAGGTGCCAGCCTCAAACTGCTTGTTCGCCTCGTTTGCCTTGGCGATGGCTTTCTGCATTTTATCGACGGCCTTTTTCTGTTCCTCCGCTGCCTCGGCCACGTCTTTACCGGTCTGCTCCGGAGTGTTCGACTGCTCGTGGGAATCACCGAGTTTTTCCTGCACCTTGGGAATATCCTGTTGGGAAAGTTCCTGCATCGACTTGAGAGATTCCGCCATTTTCTTGAGCGTGTCCTTGGCGATGTCGCCATTGCGGGCGGCGTCCTTCATCAGGCTTTCCATGCGGTCGGTGAGTTCCTGCATCCGGCGCTTGGTTTCCGCCTCGGCCTGGTCCTGAGTTTCCAGCCGCTTGGTGTTTTGCTCTTTCTGGAGCTCCTCGCCGCCGAGGCGTTCGAGGCGGCGGTTTTCGTCTAGCAGCTCTTGTTCGCGGCGGGCGAGATCTTCGAGTTCGGCGATGGTGCGATCAAATTTCGCCTTCAACATCTGGGCGTGCTCGTCGCGGGTCAGGACATAGATGATCACCGGCTCGGAATACACCCGGCCCCGGTTCGGGAAATAGTCCTCGGAGTAGCCGCGGAGGGTGATTTTTTGCGGCGTGATGCCAAAAGCCCCCGGGGAAAATGAACTACCCTTGATGATCCGCCGTTCTTCGGATGCGCCATCAGCAACCTTCAGCTCGCCCTTGGCCGGGGCCTCACCGGACGGGCGACTGGACTGACCGGCCCATTCGAGGCCGGTGACTTTCACGCCGAAATCATCCTCCGCCAGCACTTCCAGATCCACCGTTTCCTCGGGCAGCATGATTTTTTGCCGTTCGATCCCCTGCAAATAACAGGTCGGCGGCGCGTCGCGCAAGGCATCGACCCGGAGGCGGAATCCCGATTCGCCGACTAGGCCCAATTGGTCGGTCCAAGCGAAGGGAATTTCGAAGGGCACTGCGCCGATCTCCATGACTGGCGTCCGCGCGATGATGCCGGAAATTTCCAGCGGCCCCTGCACCGGAGCGTATGGCACGGCGGCGTCCTTCGGTTGCTCGATCACCTGCGCCCGCGTCGGTCCAAAGGTGGCGGTGGCGAGCGGACGGCTCGTTGTTAGATCGATGCGGAGCTTGCTCCCCTCCACCGCGCTGACCACGCCGCTGTTCATGTCCATCGTTTTTTCCGGGATCCCGAGGTAGGCGGGCGGGGTGATGACCGCCGCTACGGATTCCATGGCGGGGCGGGGAACCGGTTCGACACGGACTTGATGCACGAGGTCGCCCACGCGGAAAACGATCACGCCGGGCTCCTGCTGGCCGGGGAAAGTAAAATGGTAGCTGCCATTTTCCAGCGAAGTTTGCACTGCGGGTTGCAAGCCGTAGCGGCCAGCGGCCTGCACCGGTTGCTCATCGGAATCCCGGGCAAGCCGTAGGGTGATTTCAAAAGCCTCACCGAACGCCACCGCCCGATAGACCGGCGGATTTTCCAAGCGCGTGAAGGTGTAGCGCTCGGTGTTAGAAAGCGGCATCAGCCAACGTTGCAGCGCGTTGAATCCAGCCCGTGGGGTGACCATAAATGCGCTTGCAGAAATAATCGCCAAGCCCAGCGCCGCAAGCGCCCAGCGCCGGTGACGTTGGGGTGGGAGCGCCTCGTCGAGCTTACGTTTTCCGGTCTCGATGGCGACCGCCGCCATCGCCGCCTCCCGCAAACGCGGGGATAGTGTGTCCGCATTTCCCACCTGGTCCTGCAGCTCGATTACGCCTAACAAACGATCACCCAGCCCCGGATACCGCCGGGCGATCAGCCGCGCGAGTTGGGTTTCCCGTCGCTGCCGCCAGACCCAGCGATGCAGCCAATACGGCGCAAAGACGGCGAACAGTGAAATGCCCGCGAGGAGAATGGCCAGCCGCACCCAGCCCGGCGTTTGCCAAATCCGATCCAGCCCGTAAACCAGTAGGAAGGACACCAGCAGCCCGATCACCCCGGCGGCGAACGCTTCCATGATTTTCACCCGCCAGAGATGCCGCCGGAAATCATCCAACTGAAGCCTGAGGGCTTCCGGGATAGCGGTTTTCACGTCGGGTGGAGTGCTTGGAGAGGTCATGGCAAAAACGACCGGCATCCCGGTCCGGCAACGAATGACGGAAGCTCCCAAATCGTTACAGGGAATTCCAGCGCATTCTCATCGAGTTTAACGGTCGCCACAAGCCACTTTGTTCCGAGCCTTTGGATTCATGGCAGGATCACTCCGATGGCATCCGCTTGCTTTCCTCGGCACTCCAAGCACCGACAGTATCGACGAAGCGGTCACCTGCCACCGCGTGTTTGCCGATTTCCGTGTGGGAGCAGCGTTTTTTGAGAGCGATCAAAAACCGGGCTGCCTGTTTCTCGTGTCTGGCCACCAGCCACTGGCCTGCCGCGTTGAGAACATCGGCGGTTTCATTTGCCCGATCTGGCAACAGTCCCGCAGCTTTCCAGGCGAGTCCTGCAGCCACATGGCGGTAATGAAAGCGGAGTTCCACGACGAGTTTGCTCGCCTTCAAACGCTCCTTTTCCTGCGGAGTCACCGGCAACCCAAACTGAATGGGCTCTTTCGTTTCATTCAAATCCCCGCCCCCGTCCAGATCCTCGATGGGGGGGGGCTTGCCAGTCAGGCGGGCCATGGCTAAATCCCCCGCACTGAAAGTGCCTTCCTGATAAGCATTGTCCGGGCCGATTTCGGTGCCCATCAACTCCATACCTTGATATGCTCGCCGTCATCATAAATTGTGAGAAAGAAGAGTGGTAAATATCTTCCAGGTTCCTGTAATCTCTTCGGGTGATTTCCCTTCAATTCAGCGACCAGGA
>JAYVNM010000182.1:0-3241 GCA_043758445.1 Akkermansiaceae bacterium
AACCCGCCCGGAGTGGATGAGGATCAGGAAGCCTGCCTCCCGGCTCACGAGCCAAGCTCTAGAACCAAAAATTCAAGGGGAGTTTTACACACCGATCGCCGCATGACAGAGGGACAGGCCTTTTATGTGTTCGCGCCGCCGCCTTCATCGGTGAGGTTCGGGCCACGTTGGTGTCGCATCGTAAGCCTTGACCGGAGCCCAATGCGACCGAGCTTTCTGCATCTATTTCATGATCCTCAAGACCTTTTTCTTTTCACTCTTCACCGTTCTACCCGCAGCCGCGTTTGAGCTCCCCAAAGATTCAACTCAGTGCCTCGTTGGCATTTCTGATGGATGGGGTAGTTCCAACGTCACCCTCCGGTTCTACGAAAAAAAGGGACCGAACTGGATCTCCGTTGCGGATTCCTGGAAGGGCAGGCTTGGAAAAAATGGTCTCGTGTGTGGCAAGGGGATCCATCCACTTGCAGGCGGAGCCATTACCAAAAAGGAAGGTGACAACCGCTCGCCTGCCGGGGTTTTCGCCATTGGCGGCGCATGGGGATACCAGCCGACGATCCGCAAGCAGCCAGGTCTGCCCTATCGCCAAGTCACCGCCCGCGATCTGTGGGTGGAAGATCCAACCTCGCCAAGATATAACCAGAACGTGGTCCTGGATCATGATGCGGTAACGGCCTGGGAGAAAAAACAGCAGATGAAACAGACCGATCCTGTCCATTCCCTCAAGCTCTTCATCGCCCACAACGCGCCACCCAACGCCACCCCTAACGCTGGATCCTCCATATTTTTTCACATCTGGCGCGCCGAAGGCGCTCGCCCCACCGCAGGTTGCACAACCATGGAAAAATCAAAGCTCGAGTGGCTGATTTCTCGGATTGATCCCGCTCGCCGGCCGCTTTATGTCCTCCTGCCACGGGCCGAGCACGACAAACACCGTCTCGCTTGGAAGCTTCCATAAAGCTCCGCGTCGACCGCTCCCGACCCCAGCTCTAAGGATGGCATGGCCAGCATTCCAGCTCCGTCTTTCTTGCGACCAGCCAAAGGAATTAGAAGCGCACAGCATCCCACACCATCTCTCTCAGGGCATCAAAGAGTGCGCCCTGGGTAGTGATGGAATGAACCGAGAGAGCGGTGGCGGGCAACGAACAATCTCGCGGGGAACTTCTTCCACGGAGATCTCGGAAATGCGAGTGGCGGGTTCAGTTTTTGTCATCCTCCAGATGATAGAAGATGTAATTAATCTTTCTCATTCAAATGAACTGGAATCGCTCCCGATGTCTCGACAAGAAATCCAAATCCGGTGGTATCCCGTCTTTGGGCAGTCGAAGCGGCTTACCGATGTGGATTTCGAATGATGAGATGACGGCGGAATCTGGCAGGAAATCACGGAGACGCTTTGAAACGAGCAGCCGGAGTTCGTCATCGAAGGCAATAAGTCCCTGATCGAATGCAGCATCGTGAAGTCGGTTGAGAGAAATCCCGTTTTGGACCTTGAGTCGCTCGGACTCGTGATCGCGCCACGGCAGGATGTGTGAGGCGATGAGAAGTTCGCGGACGGGAAGCCCCGTCAGGCCGCAGCGGTTGTCATAATTGGTCAGCACAATATCGCGGAAACAGTCTTGCCCGCGCCTTTGCTTTGTCAGGCGCGTTTTGGAGTGATGCTTTTCGAGACTGAGTTAGAAGTGCAACGCGAGATCGCCGACCTCATGATCACCCGGCCGCAAGAGTTTCACGATGGCGAACGCGTATTTGAAGATGCAATGACC
Organism: Akkermansiaceae bacterium; assembly: GCA_043758445.1. GTDB lineage: Bacteria > Verrucomicrobiota > Verrucomicrobiia > Verrucomicrobiales > Akkermansiaceae > Luteolibacter. The sequence goes on from JAYVNM010000182.1 coordinate 1,764, forward strand.
TGCGAGGAATTTGTCGTCGGACAATGCGAACTAAGGCGGATAATCCATCAAGGAAATGGTCTTCAGTCCGCCTCTCCCTCGCCTATGTCACCGGCTCTATTCCCTTGAGAGTGGAGAAGCTGATCCTGCGCATCGTGTCCAGAAACTCGATCATGTAAACCGAGGACGCCCTTTCCGTAGTCGTGGCGGCGTAAAGATTGGCGAACAGGCCGGACTTCCGGATCGGTCGGGAAATCACATAGCTTTTCTCCAAATACGGCTGCACTGCCCAGCCCGGCATCGCCGCGATCGCGCGGTGGCTAGCGACGAGCTGGAGAATCGCCACCGTCAGCTCCGTCTTGCGCCTGGGCGGGTCGATCCCGGCGGGTTGCAGAATTTCCCGGATGACATCAATTCGATCATCCGGGATCGGGTAGGTCACCAATGTCTCTTTCTCGAAGTCCTTTGCCGTGAGATAAGGCTTTTTCGTGTAGGGATGATGCCTGGCTAACAGCGCTAGGACTTCGTAGCGGAAAAGCGGATGAAACTTCACACCCGCCCGCGGCTTCGCTTGGGAAACGATCACAAGATCCGCAGCATCTTCCACCAACAGACCGACGGGATCCGGCTGGAATCCGGCGACAAGATCCATCTCCACCTCAGGCCAGCCCTCCCGAAACGCATCCATACTCGGCATTAACCAATCGAAGCACGAGTGACACTCGACTGCGATCCGCAGTTGTCCGGCCTTGCCCTCGGCGATCCGGGCGATGTCGCGCTCGCACTGCATGACCAGCTTTTCCACTTCGTAGGCGCTGATCAGAAGGCGCTGACCGGAATTGCTCAGACGCAGCGGATTGCTTTTCCGCTGGAAAAGCTCCGTGCCCAGATATTCCTCTAACGCTTTCATCTGGTGGGAAAGAGCGGGCTGGGAAAGGTTGAGACGCTTTCCCGCTTTTGAAATACTGCCCGTCTCGGCGATTGCAACAACGGAGCGGAGGTAGCGTAGCTCAAGCATGCGCGGAAAATGTTCATTCGTTTTTCGAATGACAATCATTAAAACAATGAGCTACCTGCATATTCAGCCTCCCATTACACTGGCGGGAGCATGAGCAAATCGCACACACATATTCTGGGCTACCCGCGCATTGGCGAGCAGCGCGAACTGAAGAAAGCCACCGAACTCCATTGGAAAGGCGAAATCCCACGCCCCGCCCTCGAGTCCGTGGGCCGGGAAATCCGCAAGCAGAACTGGCTCAAACAGGCCGCCGCCGGCATCGATCTCGTTCCTTGCAATGACTTCTCCTTCTACGACCAGGTGCTCGATGCCATCTGCCTTTTCGGAAACGTGCCTCCTCGTTTCGATTGGGATGGAAAAAACGCGGGTCTTGCAACTCGCTTCCAGATTGCTCGTGGTAGTCGCGATACCAAGGCGGATTCCTGCTGTGGTGGCACCTGCGGCAGCGCGGGATTCGCCAGCGAAATGACCAAGTGGTTCG
>JAYVNM010000183.1:0-27625 GCA_043758445.1 Akkermansiaceae bacterium
CATGGCTCCAAATCCCGGTGGATTGAATTATTTTATGTGTTTATTTGAACACTCTAAAATAGTGGCTCCCAAAAAACGCTTTTTTGGGACAGACTCTAAATATTGGTCAAAAGAGCGAAATGATTGCGATCCGTAGCTTTCGGATCGCGATGCGAAGGCTTAAAATCGCGGTTCCGAAGGCGAATGCGGGGAGGAAAAGTGCTTAGTTGCTGCCTTGAACCTGCGTTTTTTTAGTTCCGGTCCAGCAAGTGTGCCCAAGCCGGAAGCGCTATGCTGGCTGCTAAAAAATGCGGAATAGCCCGCAGCGCAGGTGGCTCAGGCGGTCGCGCTGGTGCAGTGCTGGGTAAAATTTCCGAGCTTCTGGTGTTTTGAGGATTGCCGGATAATACGGATTTGTTTAGCTTTCCCCGACGAGGTGTTGGAATTGTCATTCTAACATCCTCGCGGGCTGTTCACCCATCCATCCGTGTCACGTTCCCTGAATATCCTGATTGCCTGTGGCGGCACCGGCGGTCACCTCTTTCCCGGCATCGCTGTGGCGGAGGCTTTGCGCGCCCGTGGCCATCAGGTTCTGTTGCTGATTTCGGAAAAAAAAGTCGATTCCGAGGCCTCCGCGAAATACGCCCATCTCCGGTTTCAGACCGTGCCCGCCGTGGCGAAACCGCCCACGCTCTCGCTCCGGATGCTGCCATTTTTGTGGAAACTCTGGGGTTCGATCCGCCATTGCAAACGAGTCATCCGGGAATTCCAAGCTGACGCCGTGCTCGGCATGGGCGGATTTACCTCGCTGCCGCCGGTTTACGCTGGCCACAAGCTGGGCCTCAAAACTTTCATCCACGATTCCAACGCCCGCCCCGGTCGTGCGAACGTCATGACCAGCCGTTTCTGCACCCGCGTTTTCCTCGGCATGGCGGCGGCGCAGGCGTTTTTTCCGAAGCGTGAAACTGTTACCACCGGTACTCCCGTCCGCCCGGAAATCACCAATCTCCCGACCCGCGAGGCCGCTGCAGCAAGCTTCGGACTCGATCCCACGCGCCCGACCATCGTCGTCACCGGAGGCAGCCAAGGCGCCCATCGCTTGAATGAATTGAGCGCCCAAGCTGCCGCAAATTTGCCGCCGGAAACGCAGGTTCTGCACATCGCTGGAGCCTCGGATTTCCAACGGGTTTCAGAAATCGCCCAAGGCCGCGCGGGTTACAAGGTGCTCGGTTTTTGCGATCAAATGCCGTCCGCCTACGCCATCGCCGATCTCATCATCGCGCGCTCCGGGGCCTCCAGTATGACGGAGATCGCCAGCGCCGGACTGCCTTCGATTCTGATCCCATATCCCTACGCTGCCGACGATCACCAGACGCGAAATGCCGAGGTTTTCGCCCGCGCCGGTGCTGCCACGCTCGTCCAGGAATGCAATCTGGATGCGGAAAAACTCGCCGCTCTCGCCACTTCGATCCTGCAAGACTTGCCTACTTACCAGAGCATGGCAAAAGCCGCCCGCGCCCTCGCCGTCCCCGACGCCGCGGACCGGGTGTGCGCCGCCATCGAAGCCACTCTCTCGCCCTCATGACCGATCTCAACCAACGTCTAACCGACCGGAGCATGCCGCTCAAAATCCATCTCATCGGGGTGGCCGGCTCGGGCATGAGCGGGCTGGCCTTATTGCTGTTAGGAATGGGCCACCAAGTCAGCGGCTCGGATCGCGTCACCTCCGCCGAGACTGAGCGGATGCAGGGCGTGGGCCTGGATTTTTCCTCACCCCACACTGCCGCCGCCGTGAAGGGCGCGGACATCGTGGTTTATTCCTCCGCTATCAAGCCGGACAACGCCGCTTACGCCGCTGCGAAAAAAGCAAAAATTCCGCTCCTCCGCCGCGCCGAGTGCCTGGCCGCGATCCTCCACACGAAGAAGGGCATCATCATTTCCGGAACCCACGGGAAAACGACGACCTCCGCGATGACCGCCCACGTCCTGCGCGAGGCCGGGCAAAAACCCAGCCACTACGTCGGCGCAGAAATCCCGATCCTCGGTGCAAACGCGAAATGGTCCGAAGACGGCGAATTCATGGTCGCGGAAGGCGATGAAAGCGATGGCACGCTCGCTCTCTATCAGCCGGAATACGCGGTCATTCTCAACATCGAGGCCGAGCACCTGGATTTCTATCGGGACCTCGATCATATCCGCGAGGTTTTCACCAAGCTCGCCGATCAAACGATAGGGAAACTCGTCTATTGCGCCGAGGATCCAGTGGCTCACGAACTTTGCCAAGGCCGCGAGAACGCGATTTCCTACGGCTGGGATGACGCCGACTACACCGCCACTGATCTCCGCGATCTCAAGGGTTCCTCAGCTTTTACGGTGAAAAAAGCGGGCGTGGTGTTAGGCGATGTCGAGCTCGGCATCCCCGGCAATCACAACATTCTCAACGCCCTCGCCGCCATCGCCCTCGCCGATAGCTGCGGCGCGGAATTCGCCCTCGTCGCCCGTGCGTTGGCGACCTTCGCCGGGGCGAAACGCCGCTTCGAGACGAAATATCTATCAACAAACTATCGGATCATCGACGACTACGGCCACCATCCATCCGAGTTGGCCGCCACGCTCCAGACCGCGCGTTCTTTGAAATCGAAGCGCCTGATCGTCCTGTTTCAACCGCACCGCTACACCCGCACCCAGGCTCTGGCAGACGATTTCGGCAAAGTCCTCCAAGCCGCCGACATGGTGTTCATCACGGACGTTTACGCCGCCTCGGAAAAACCGATCAAAGGCATTTCCGGCAAAACCCTAGTCGATGCCATGCAGGCCCACGGCGACATTCCCGTCACCTACGTTCCCGACCTAACAACCGCGCACCACGCCATCGGCCACGCCCTCCAACCCGGCGATTTGCTCATCACCCTCGGCGCGGGAAATGTCCACGAAGCCGGCACCCGCCTCGCCGCTGATTTGAAAATCCTCGAGGAAATGCGCGGCCTCATGCCACCCGGCGAGATCGACGGCAAACTCTACGAACCGATGAACCGCCACACGACGCTGTTAGTCGGCGGCCCGGCGCAATACTGGCTGGAGCCACACAGTTTCTACGGCTTCGCCTTTCTGGTAGATTACTGCCGCGAGCGCGGCATCCCGGTCCGGGTGGTGGGTCGCGGTTCGAACCTGTTAGTCCGCGATGGCGGCATCCGTGGCGCGGTCATCCACCCGACTGGCGGGGTTTTCTCGGAAGTCAGCGTGGATGGCCGGGGCCACGTCACAGCGGGCGCGGGCGTGCGCTTGAAAAAACTCGCTAGCATCGCCGGTGGTAGCAACATCGGCGGTTTCGAGTGGATGGAAGGCATCCCCGGCAACGTCGGCGGCGCGCTCCGCATGAACGCGGGGGCGATGGGCATCGAAACCTTCGATCAAGTGGTGCGCGTAACCTTCCTCGACGAGGATGGCGTCATTCGCACCCGCGAGCGCGAGGAAATCGTCACCCGCTACCGCAACGCCCCCGAGCTCCGGCGGAACTTCGCCCTGCAAGCGGTTTTCAAAGGCAAGACCGACACCACTGCCAACATCAAGGAGCGCTGGGACGCCTCGCGGGAAAAGCGCAAGGCCACCCAACCGATCGCGGCGTCTGCTGGCTGCACCTTCAAGAACCCGGAGGAAGTTCCCGCCGGTCGCGTGATCGACTCGCTGGGCCTCAAAGGCAGCACTTGTGGTCATGCCGCAGTCTCGGAAGTCCACGGAAATTTCGTCGTCAACCAAGGCGGTGCTTCCGCCTTGGAAATTCTAACACTCATCGAGTTCATCCAGGAAAAAGCTCGTGATGAACGCGGCGTCGAACTGGAAACCGAAATCAAAATCCTCGGCGAGGACGAGGCGACATTTTAAATTCTAAAAAATGATGTTAAGCGGCAAAAAAATCGCAGTGCTCATGGGCGGTCCCGGTTCGGAACGCGAGGTCTCACTCGCGTCCGGCAAGGCCGTGCTCAAAGCATTGTTAGGCCTTGGCCTGGATGCGGTGGCTGTCGATGTCACTACGACGGATATCGTACTCCCAGAAGGCACCCATCTCGCCTTCAATGTGATCCACGGCACCTTTGGCGAGGATGGGCAATTGCAGGACGTGATGGAAAATCTCGGTGTTCCTTACACCGGAGCCGGTTCCGCTAGCAGCAAGCTCGCGATTAATAAATCCCTCGCGAAGGGGAAATTTCTAGCAGACAATGTTCCGACCGCACGCTCAGAGACGGTTTCTCTAACTCCTGGTCAGATCCCAAGTCTCACCATCAAGGCCCCGCTCGTCATCAAACCACCACTCGAAGGCTCCAGTGTGGGCATCCAGATCGTCAAAACGCAGGACGAAGTTCCCGCCGCACTCATGAAAGCTGCGGAAAAATATGGTGAAGTTCTCATCGAGGAATTCATCGATGGGAAGGAACTAACAGTCGCCATTCTCAATGACGTGCCGCTGCCCATCGTCCAGATCACGCCGCCCGAAGGTGTCTATGACATGGCCAGCAAATACCCGTGGCTCAGCGGTGCGAAAGGCAGCGAATACCAATGCCCCGCCGATCTGGACTTGGAAACGACCATGGCCGTGCAAGCCGCCGCGCTGGCCGCGCACCGTTCGCTGGGTGTGGAAATCTATTCACGGGTGGATGTCCTGCTGGATTCGCAAAACCGTCCATTCGTGTTAGAAGCTAACACCATCCCCGGTATGACCGAGACCAGTTTGCTGCCCAAGGCGGCCGCCGCTGTTGGCATTTCATTTCCCGAGTTATGTAAAACCATCGCCGAACTTTCTCTCAAACTCCGCTCCTGATATGTCAAAAAAACGGACCAGCAAACCCCGCCGCAACTCACGCTCCAGCGTGCTGGAAGTCCGTGTCATGTCGCCGCGCATCGCTTGGTTCGGCTTTCTCAAGATCGCTCGCAGGCTAACCAAATACGCCTGTATCCTCGCGCTGCTAGCGGCGCTCGGCTGGGGTGGCTGGCAGGGAATCCAGCATGCGTTTTATAAAAATCCGGATTTCCGACTGCAAGTCATAGACCTGAATCCCAACCCGGTCATCGACGAGGTCGGACTTGCCGAGGCCACCGGCCTGGATCTAACGGCAAGTGTGTTTGACATCAACCTCGATAAGGTCACTACGAAATTAAAAGCGCTGCCCGGCATCGCGGAGGCCCGTGCCGAGCGCCAACTGCCGGGCAAGCTTGTGGTGCGCGTGGTGCCACGGACACCCCAGGCATGGATCCGCTGCCCGGAGGCCGGACTTGCCGAGGTGCGCCGCACCGGGGCCATGTTGGTCGATCTTAAGGGCGTCGCCTATCCCTGTCCCGAACTGCAACTGGAGACCGCTATCAATCTACCGGCCATCCAACTCCCGCACTCGGAAAAATTTCCCATTGTCGCCGGCTGCCCGATCAAGCAGCCGGAACTCGCTCACTGCATTCGTTTGTTAGATACGGCTTGCGCTGCTGATCCAGAAGCCTGCCATTGGATCGAGTCAGTGAAACAGGTGAACGACTGGTCGCTGTTGTTGCTCACGCGCCAGGGCATCGCCGCGACGTTCGGACTCGGCGATCACGAACGGCAGATCCGCAACCTCCGTGCGGCTATGGACCACTCGGAACATCAAGGCTACGCGATCACCACCATCAATCTCATTCCCAAACGCAACATTCCCATCACCCTACGCGATGAAACGGCTGCCGCGCCCCACGCGACCCCCGTTTCCGAACCGAGTCCTGGAGAGCTCCGCAAAGACCGGCAGGCCCGCGATCTTAGCACCCTTCTCAACCGCAACTGAGTCCAATCCCCAACCTCTATCACGCCATGGCACGTCGCACCAAAATTCACGTCGGACTTGAAATCGGCACCAGCAAAACTTGCGTGGTCGTCGGTGAGGTGAAGGCGGACAGCGCCGTTAAAATCCTCGGCATCGGCGTCACGAAAACCGCCGGTGTTAGAAAAGGCGAGATCTATGATTTCGCCCAAGTCCGAGCCTGTCTTAAGGATGCCTTGGCTAAGGCCGAGAATGCCAGCGACGTGGAAATCGGCAGCGTGTTTCTCGCCATCACCGGAGCGCACATCCAAGGCACGAATCACCGTGGCACCTTCCGCCTGCCGGACGGCGATCCCACGGTTGCCCCCGAGCATGTCGAGGAAGCCCGCACCATCGCCCGCGAGGTGGAAATTCCCCCGGACCATGTCTATCTGCACCCGATCATCCGCAACTATCTGTTGGACGGACTGGAGCACGCAACCAGCCCGGTCGGCCTGTTCGGGAAAACCGTGGAAGCGGATTTCCATGTCGTCCACGGCATCGGCAATCGCATCCAGAATAGCATCAAACTGGTCCGGGAAATGCCGTTGGAGGTCGATGACATTGTGTTCTCGCCAATCGCTACGGCTCAAATGGCGCTCGACCGCGAGCAACGTGAGCGCGGCGCACTGGTCATCGACATCGGCGGCGGCACCACCGACTACGCGCTCTATCTGAACGGTGCCATCGCGGCCTCCGGCTGTGTCCCGGTCGGTGGGGATCACGTCACCAATGACATCCACCTCATCACCGGCCTGCCGTTTTCCAAGGCGGAGCGCCTGAAAATCACCGAGGGAGATGCGTCGGGCGACCCGGCCCGTGCAGTCGGCACGGCCAAACTAACAGACGAACGCGGCTTCGCCGAAGTCGAGGTGAACCGCAGTATGCTCAATGAAATCATCCACCAGCGCTTGGAGGAAACCCTCAAGCTGGTGCGCGCCCGCCTGCCCGCCGGTGCGGTGGAACAGATCGGCGCGGGGGTTTTTCTAACTGGAGGCACCAGCCTGATGCGCGGGTTCGACAAGCTCGCCTTCAATGTCTTCGGTCGCGACATTTACCGCCCCGAGCCACCGGAAATCAGTGGTGTGCAGGCGAGTTTCAAGGATCCTCACTTCGCCACCGCCATCGGTCTGATCCGCTATGCCCAGATTCTCGAAACCGAACGCGCCAAACCGCCGGGCTTCATCCGCCGTCTCTTCCGCCTGTTCTGGCCGTTTGGAAAATAAAAAATTCAAATCTCCAACCTCTTCACCACCATGATCCCCTACACCCGAGATCCCCAACAAACGATTCCCACCTCCGCCGTCAAAATCATCGGCCTTGGCGGTGCCGGTGCCAATATGCTTGAGCGGATCGCGCTCGATGGCATGGAGGGCGCGGAGATGTTGGCGCTCAACACCGATCTCCGCACGCTTGGCTCCTGCCTAGCGCAGGAAAAAATCCAGCTCGGCGTCAATTTGACCAAAGGCCTCGGTGCGGGGGGCGATCCCGAACTCGGCCATCAGGCGATGTTAGAATCCGAGGAACAAATCCGCGCCTCGATCAAGGGTCGGCGCATTGTTTTTCTCTGCACCGGCCTCGGCGGCGGCACCGGCTCCGGCGCGGCACCTATCGTCACCCGGATCGCCCGTGAGGAAGGTGCCTTCGTCGTGGTGTTCGCCACCATGCCCTTCGCCTTTGAGGGCAGACGCCGCCGCGAACAGGCGGAAACTGCACTCAATGAGCTCGCCGTTCTTTCCAATGCGCTGGTCACCTTCGACAACAACCGGATGGGCGAGTTGGTCCTCGCGAAGCAAGGCATCCACGAGGCCTTCGCCGCCGCCGACCACATGATCTGCGAGTCGATCAAGGCGGTCATCCGCCTCGTCATCAGCCCCGGTTTGATCAATGTCGGACTCGACGATTTAATGAGCGCCTTGCGCACGAACCGCTCGCGCTGTCTCTTCGGCTCCGGCCTCGCGTCCGGCACGGACCGTGCCACCAAGGCCTTAAAAAATGCGCTCAACAGCCCGCTGCTCGACCAAGGTGCTCTGCTCAAGGATGCCCAAACCGTGCTGGTCCACCTCTCCGGCGGCGTGGATCTAACGCTTTTCGAGATCGAACTCTTGATGCAGCGCTTGCAGAAATTCGTCCCGGAAACTGCGCACGTTCTCTTCGGCGCGGCGGTCGATCCCGCCATGGGCGACGCGCTCTCGATTACCCTGATCAGCGCCCTCCCCGAGGACTATCTGGCCTCAGCCCCACGCAGCACGCTCAGCCATCGCACACAGGAAAATCCCATTCTCGATCCCCCCCATATTCCCAGCCGACAGTCAGCAAAGGTCGCCGCCCTCGTGGCCGAAATCCCACCCGAGCCAGAGCCAGAGCCAGAGCCAGAGCCAGAGCCAGAGCCCACCCCGGAGCCAGAGCCGGAGCCAGCACCGGAGCCCACCCCGGAGCCAGCACCCAAGCCCGCGCCAATTTCCCCGCTCTCCAAGTTTCGCTCATTTGATCCTCAGGTGCCGGCTAACGTCCCCGTGCTCTTCGACCATGAGCGTCCGTTTGCCGAACCCGACCTCGCCGTCACGCCGATAGTAGAAGCTGTGCACAAACCGGGTCTCGATGCGTTCACGTTTGCCGATGACATTCCGGCCGAACCGGTCGTGGCAGTGGGAATCCCAGCCGCACCGGAGCCAGAACCCACGCCCGCTGCCGTCTCCGAGATTTATACGGCCGCAGATGAGCCGGATCCTGAGCCGATCGAAGCGATGGTAACTCCGGACCCCGCCCCGCCTGTCCGGAGTTTCGTCCCGGTGCCGAAGCGCCGGCCTTCTCTAACTACGATTTGGGGCAAGCCGAAGTTACCCATTTTCCCTGACGTCATTCCCCAGGAATTTCCCGAAGACATCCCACCTGATGAGCCGCGGGAGACATCCGTTAGTGCGGCCTCAGACATTCCCGCACCACAAGTTCCCGAGTCACCCGCCGATGCGGAGCCGCCGAAGCTAAAGCTCGGCCTCAAGACCGCTGGCCAGCAAAGCGAACTCTCGCTGGACTCCTCCCCACGTGGTCGCTTCGAGGGTGAAAGTCCCAATGTTTTCGAGGGCGAGGATCTCGATCTTCCGCCCTTCCTGAGAAAGAAAAAATAACCCTCCCATGTGTGATCCCAGTCATTTGGAAATCCCCGGCCAGGTTATCCTGACGACTGGTAACGGCGGCTTGGGAAAAATTCTGGTAGAAACCCCATGGAGCACGGCGGAAATCTATCAGCACGGTGCCCACATCACCCATTTTCAAAAAAAGGGTGAACCACCCTTGCTCTTCATGAGCGAGCAAAGCGCGTTCGCTGCCAACAAGCCAATCCGTGGTGGCGTGCCGATCATTTTCCCTTGGTTTGGCCCGCGCGAGGGCGCTCCCGCCCATGGCATCGCCCGCACGGCGCTGTGGGATCTGGTCGCCACCACCGCTCTACCCGATGGCGCGGTTGCCTTGCGCTTCCGCCTGCCGGACGCTGGAGCATTCGAGGTGGAATGCCTTGTCACCGTGGCGGCGGATCTGAGCGTGGAACTCACGGTGGCCAACGCCGCGACCGAGGCCGTCACTTTTGAAACCTGTCTCCACACGTATTTTGAAATCAGCGCCATTTCTAACGTGACCATCACGGGTCTGGCGGGCGTTTGCTATCTGGATAAAGTGGCAGGCGGTAATGTCACTGAAGCCGCTTCCCCCATCCGCATTGCAGGCGAAGTGGACCGGGTCTATCAGGACACCGCCGCCGCCATTGTCATCGAAGATCCCGGATACGAGCGCAGGATCTGTATCGCCAAATCCGGCTCCAACTCCACCGTCGTCTGGAATCCATGGATTAAAAAATCCAAACTCATGGCCGACTTTGGTGACGACGAATATCTGCGGATGCTCTGTGTGGAATCCGGCAATGTGGCGAACAACCGAATCACCCTCGCACCCGGCGAACGCACGGTGCTCAAGCTGGAAGTCAGCAGTAAGCCATGGGTGTGACTTGGTTGCGGATATCCATCGCAACGGGTCGGGCATGATGTCCTCATGCAATACTCGCCGGCTGAAGCCAGCGCTCCGCGGCAGTTCGTTGGACCCAAAAAAACCGCATCCCGGTGAGGAATGCGGTTTTTTGAAATGGGGAGATCCCTCGTCGGCGGATTAACGCTTGGAGAACTGGAAGCGGGCGCGGGCACCTGGCTGACCTGGCTTTTTCCGTTCCTTCATCCGTGGGTCACGGGTGAGGAAACCAAGTGGCTTGATGACTTTGCGGTGCTCGGGGTCCAGAACGGTGAGCGAGCGGGAAATCGCATGGCGGATCGCGATGGCTTGGGCTTGCTTGCCGCCGCCTTTGACGATGACGTTCAGGTCAAATTTGTTAGAAAGCGACAGGGCGAGGAAGGGGGCGAGCACGGCATTCTGCAACTCGATCGTTGGGAGGTATTCCTCGAACGTGCGGGCATTGATGGTGATCTGGCCAGTGCCTTCGGTCATCCAGACGCGGGCGACAGCGGTTTTGCGACGGCCGGTGGCGCTTTGGGTAGTAGTAGCGGTCATTTGGGAAAAATCAGGTTTGGGAAATGATTAGCGGACGGCGTGGGCGACTGGAGCTTGGGCTTCGTGCGGGTGGGATTCACCGGCATAGACCTTGAGCTTGCCGAACTGGGTGCGACCTAGGCGGGTCTTCGGGATCATGCCCCAGACGGCGCGCTCGACAAGCAGGACCGGACGGCGCTCGCGGACGATGCGTGGAGTTTCCACCTTTTGGCCACCCACGTAGCCGGAGAAGCGGGTGTAAATCTTGGAAGTTTCCTTAGTGCCGGTCAGGACAACTTGGTCCGCATTGATGACGACGACGAAGTCACCGGTATCAACGTGGGAGGTGAAAATGGGCTTGTGCTTACCGCGGAGGAGGCGTGCGGCCTCAACGGCGACTTGGCCGAGGATCTTGCCCTTGGCGTCGATCACATACCACTTGCGCTCGACTTCATGCGGCTTGGCGGAAAACGTCTTCATGTGCTTGTAATAAAAAATGGCTCCGAAACACATGGCGTGTGCGAAGGGGGTGGCAAACTAGGGAGCCGATTTCTGGGTGTCAACCGGGAAATCAGCGAAATTTTTAATGCTGCATCCCGCTCCATTTCACTGAAATTCAAGATTTCCCGCGCAAGATGTCCCGTGCTAACATGCGGCATGGCGAAGGGATACGAGACGCATCAGGCGCGGGCGCTGGCTTTGCAGGGACTTGGCAAGGATCTGGCGCGGCGAGCGAAGTCGAAATGCGAGTTGACCGGGGCGGCTGGGGTGCCGCTGCGGGCGTATGAGGTCCCGCCGGTGGGGGCTGAGCCGGAAATCGACCGGACTTTGCTGGTCTGCGAGGCTTGTCTGGAAATGCTGGCGCGACCGGAACGGCTGAAGGGCCGGGAGTGGCAGTGCTTGGCAGAAGTGGTTTGGAGCGAACTACCGGCGGCGCAGGTGGTGGCGTGGCGGATGCTCAATGAGCTGGCGAAACGCGAGGACTGGGCGCGGGACGTGATCGCAGAGGTTTTTCTGGATGAGGAGGTGGAAGCGTGGGCGAGATCCGTAGAACTTTGAGCGATGCTGGCGCGCGGAATAAATCCCAGCCACCCGTTTTCGGACGCAACTTCAGGCGGAATCCGAAGTTGGATAGCCCATGTTCAGCGCCGACATCGCCGCTACACCTTTTTTCCTGAAAATGGACGCTGATCCTGTTCCCAATCCGGCTGAGGCAAGTGACTATGATTTCGTCTTGATGGAGGAAATCGGCGCGGGTGACCACGCTGCGTTCCGATTGCTGGTTGAGCGCCACCAGCACGCGGTCATCGGCACGGTGGCGAAGATGTTAGGCAACGCGGCCGAGGCGGAAGACATCGCGCAGCAGGTGTTCCTGCGGATCTGGAAGAATGCGAAACGCTATCGGCCGGAAGCGAAGTTCACGACCTATCTATTTACCATCACCCGGAATCTGGTCTTCAATGAAACCCGCCGCCGCAGTCGGAAAAAGGAAGTTTCCGCAGATGAGCGCGAAGAATTCTCCCACCAATTGATCGAGGCAAATCCAGACCGCCAACCGGACGCCGAGCTGCTTCAGGCGGAGCTGCAGCAGGCGGTGGATGACGCCATCGCGGCGCTGCCGGAAGCCCAGCGGATGGCGGTGGTGCTGCGGCGATACGAGCAGCTTTCCTATGAGGAAATCGCCGGGGTGCTCAAGCTCTCGGTGTCCGCCGTCAAGAGTCTGCTCTTCCGAGCGCGGACCACACTGCGAGAATCGCTGAGCGGGTATTTGAACGACTCAGACTGAGCGGACGCGTCTTCGGGGGAGCCCATGCGCCGTCGCCGAAGACGGGCGGTGAGGCCGAGCGACCCGGCGGAATAAGGGGTGCCGGTGAGTATGGATCGGAATGAGTTCAATGGGCGATAGAGATCGTCCAGATCTTGAGTCCATCCCGTGTGGTCATTGGACTTGCTGGCGGGGGGATGGCCGTGACAACTTGCCCTGGATTTGAGCACAATTCGAAATTCCCAACTCGATGGCTTGCGGGCCTTTGCGGTGCTCGGGGTGATGTGGCATCACTGGGTGCCTGCGGTTTGGCGTGGACCATGGCCATTTGAGATCGGCCTGTTCTTTTTCCTAACACTAACAGGATTTCTAATCACGCGCATTCTGCTTCGGGAACGGAGCGTCTGTGAGAGCGGTGGTGGAAATTGGCGGGTCAGGACTTACCTGCATTTTCAAAAACGCCGGATGATGCGGATACTCGTGCCGTGCTACGCGGCGATGCTTTTCGCCATCGTTGTGGGTGCGCCAGACATCCGGCAAAACTTTCCGGCCTATTTCCTGCATGTGTCGAATTTCCACATGGCGGGCATGAACGGCTGGCCATCCGGGACGGCACACTACTGGACCCTGGCGATCCAAATGCAGTTCTATCTGGTGTGGCCGCTGGTGGTGTTTTGTGTGCCACGCCAATTGCTAACAACGACCTTGTGCGTATGCGTCGCGCTGGCCCCTGTATCGCGGATGATATTGGCCCGGCTATTTCCTGAAATCCATCATGCCGAGGCGATCACACTCACCGCTATGGATTATTTCGGAGTGGGGGCCTTCTTGGCGCTAGCGCTGGAGCGGGGCATGAGGCCGGGGGATGTTAGATTGACCCGGATTGCCTGGCTCGCCTTTTTCGGCTACGCGATACTTTATGTTTTCAATGGAATGGGACAGCCGATCGAAGGCTTGCGATATCTCCAACAGACTCTGGTATCGGTGGTTTTCGCCGGGGTGATTTCATCGACGCTTGCGGGCTTCGATGGACTTCGCGGAAAACTGCTAGATCATCCGGCGGTGCAGCACGTCGGGCGCTTGAGCTTTGGCTTGTATCTCTTTCACACGCCGGTGCCGCTGTTTTTGGGGCACGTCTTGCCCTTCCTGTGGTCGCCGTTTTTTACCGGTCCGTGGCAGTCACTGCGACTGCTGGTATTCGGCCTAACATCATGGGGCTTGGCTTACTTGTGTTGGCGATTTCTGGAAACTAGGACTGGCCATCCTGCCAGGCATGTTGTCGCAAAGCCGCCAAATCAATGAATTCAAGCGCGGACTCATGGGTTGCTTCTAGGACGACTTCCGGCGCAGCCCCGGCCTCGAAAGCCTCTTGCCAGCGGCTCGCGCAGAGGCACCATTGATTTCCGGCCTTCAGTCCGGGAAAGCCAAATTCCGGGCGGGGCGTGCTCAAGTCGTTGCCACAGTGTTTTGAAAATTCGAGAAATCGCTCGCTGGCGCGGATGCAGACGACATGCACGCCATGATCGCCCGCCCCGGTCCGGCAACAACCATCGCGATGCCAGCCCGTGAGCGGATCGAGCGAGCAGGGTTTCAGAATCGTGCCGATGACGTTGCGAGTTTCGATGGCCATGGCGTGAGGATAGTCAAATATGATGGCGAGTCCAGAGTCGGCGTTTTAAAATCGGGAATCCAGACGTTATCATTCATAGTCGCACCGCCGGAAAATAAGTTAGGCGGAATTCGCGATTCCGAGCGTTTATTGATGATCGCAAATTTTTTAGGTGAAGTACGCTCCCTCCGAATACCTAACTATCAAAACGGCGGAGGATCTCATCCAGCACTCATGATATTGTTCAATGCTGGAGTCCAAGAAGCCGCAGATCTGCCTACTGAAGTCCTGAAAGAGGCTTATGCCGAAGCAGTAAAGAAAAATGCTTAACACACCGAGGTAACATGCGGCTACCACATGTATTGATCAAATCAGGAAATCCAGACGCAAAAGCCGCCCGCATTTCCGCGCCTGCCACCGGGGATTTCAAAAATCCGAAAATCTTCTCGATTCCCCCCCGGCCTCTGTCTCTACATCCTCACCCAATGTCCGCACGCACCGGCGTCCTCCTTGTCGTTTCCGGCCCCTCGGGCTCTGGAAAAACCACGCTTTGCCGAAAACTGGCCGACTCGGGCGAGGTCCACTATTCCATATCCTGCACCACCCGTCCGCCACGTCCCGGCGAGGAAAACGGCAAGGACTATCATTTCCTCACCCGCACGGATTTCGAACAAAGACTCGCTGCTGGCCATTTTCTCGAACACGCCATCGTCCATGAAAACCTCTACGGCTCGCTGCAATCCGAGGTCATTTCCTACCTCCGGGCCGGAACCGATGTCGTCATGGACATCGACGTTCAAGGCACGGATCAGATCCGTGATTGCCCGGATCCGGAGATTCAGCAGGCCTTCATCGATCTCTTCGTCATGCCACCCAGCGAGGAAGAACTCCACCACCGCCTCTCCAACCGCGGCACCGACAGCGCAGCGACCATCGCCCTGCGCATGACCAACGCCCTCGAGGAAATGCGCCATTGGCGACGCTACGCCTATTGCATCGTATCATCGACCAAGGAGCGTGATTACACGCAGTTTCAAGCCATCGTCGCCGCCGAACGCCTACGGGTATCGCGATTGTCCGAGTTCTGACGTTGGCGCTTGCCGTGTGGGAACCACTTGACACAGCATCGAAGGGGCATGCTCCAAACCTTCTGAACGACGCCCGCCTAGGACATTGTTGCAGATGAGAAGGCTGAAGCAGGGAAAGACATCGCTGCGGTGAAGGATCAGTCCGCAAGAGTTTGATGTTTCAAACCATTCACCAACGACCGCAAAATCATTTCAAACTTCTGAAAAGCACTGCTACCTCGGTCAGTAAACTTTACTGATCCTTCCCATTTTCATCATGAAAACACGTTGTGCCGGAAATCCACTCGAATGCTATTCCTCGCGTCGCGAGTTCCTCTACGTCGGCTTTCTCGGCGGCCTCGGACTCGGTCTCCCCAGCTTTCTCAGCCAGCAGGCAAAAGCCGCGCAGAAATTCTACGAGACCAAGGAAGGCGTCGCCAAGGGCATCATCCACATCTTCCTCCCTGGAGGCATGGCTCACCAAGAATCCTTCGACCCCAAACCCTACGCACCTGCCGAATACCGCGGCCCCTTTGGTGCCATCGACACCACCTTACCCGGCATCCAATTCGGCGAAAAACTGCCCTATCTCGCCAAGATCGCCAACAAGATGACCGTCATCCGCTCGATGTCCCACGGTGAGGCTGCCCACGAACGCGGCACTCATAATATGTTTACTGGCTACCGGCCATCCCCGGCCCTTGAGTATCCATCCTTCGGCTCCGTCATCTCCCACGAACTCGGCTCGAAAAACAACCTCCCGCCCTACGTCTGTGTCCCGAGCGTCCCAAATGAGTTCGCCAACTCCGGCTACCTCTCTTCCGCCTACGGCCCCTTCGCCCTCGGTGCAGACCCGGCACAAGCCAACTTCAAGGTCCGCGACCTCAATCTCCCCGAGGGCATCGACGAAAAACGCTTCGCCCGCCGCAGATCCCTCCTCGAAACCGTCGATCACCATTTCCGCAGCATCGAGAAATCGGACGCCCTCGACTCAATGGACGCCTTCTATCAGCACGCCTACAAGCTCATCTCATCGGAAAAAGCGCGCGAGGCTTTCAACCTTGCCGCCGAGGAGGAGAAAATGAAGGAGTCCTACGGCAAAACCCCGGCCGGTCAGCGCATGCTGCTTGCCCGCCGACTCATCGAGGCTGGCACTCGTTTCGTCTCCCTCACCGCCGGTAGCTGGGACCACCACGACAACATTAAAAGCAACATCGAACAAAACCTTCCCCCAGTGGACAAGGCCATTGCCGCCCTCATCAACGACCTCGAACAGCGCGGCATGCTCGACTCCACCCTCGTCATGGTCACCTCTGAATTCGGACGCTCACCCAAGATCAACCCCACCGGCGGCCGTGACCACTGGCCCCGCGTTTTCTCCACCATGCTCGCAGGCGGCGGGATGAAAAAAGGCTACGTCCACGGCGCATCCGACGCCCTCGGCGGTGAAGTCGATACCGACGGCGTCAACGTCGCCGACTTCGCCACCACCATTTACAACCAGATCGGCATCAACGCCGA
The DNA here is from genome assembly GCA_043758445.1 of Akkermansiaceae bacterium. Lineage (GTDB taxonomy): Bacteria > Verrucomicrobiota > Verrucomicrobiia > Verrucomicrobiales > Akkermansiaceae > Luteolibacter. Next base: position 16,294 of record JAYVNM010000183.1, read on the forward strand.
CAAAGAACTCATGTCCCCCGGCAACCGCCCCATCGAGATCGTCGCCAACGGCCAAGTCCTGAAATCCCTTCTCGCCTGACCGGGCGTAAAGGGAGCGCTCATTGATCAGCTCCTGATTCCAAATGCTCCGCCAACTCGTCATTTCCTTTTGGATCCTCGTGTCGTCGGCAAACGCCGCTTTCACTCCTGTCCTTAATCTCATCGAACCCCGTGGTGCCCAGCGCGGCACCGAACTCGATCTCCACCTCCACGGCGAACGTCTCGACGATCCCCGCCAACTCCTCTTCCACAACCCCGGTATCGAGGTCATCTCCTTTGACGCGAAGGACCCCAAGCACCTCGTCGCCCACGTCCGCATCGCTGCCGACGCCCCGCTCGGCGAACATGCCGTCCGCGTCCGCACCTCCGGCGGCGTCTCCTTCCTCCGCACCTTCTGGGTCGGACAATTTCCCACTGTAAAGGAAACCGGCGACGATGACTCCTTCGACAAACCCCAGCGGGTCGAACTCAACTCCACCATTCAGGGCGTCGCAAAAACCGAGGACGAGGACTTCTATTCCGTCATCCTGAAAAAAGGCCAAGCCCTCTCTGTCGAAGTCGAAGCCATGCGTCTCGGCCGCGACTTCTTCGATGCCTATGTCGCCATCCTTGATCCGAAACACTTCGAACTCTCCGCCTGCGACGACGCGCCGCTCCTCTACACCGATGCCTTCGCCTCCATCGTCGCCCCGGAGGACGGCGAATACCGCGTCGTCGTGCGGGAAGCTGCTTATGAGGGCAGCGATGCCTCCGAATACCGCCTCCACATCGGCACTTTCCCCCGCCCCGCCGCCGTCTTCCCGTCCGGCGCGCGTCCCGGAGAAACCCTCACTTTCCAATTCATCGGTGATCCCGCCGGTGAAATCACCCGCCAGATCACCATCCCGCCCGACGCCTCCGGACGCTTTCCGGTTTACGCAGTACGCGAGGGCCTTTCCTCACCCTCGCCCAATTGGATTCAGGTTTCCCCCCTCACCACCGCGAGCGAAACCGAGCCTAACAACTCGTTCACGGAAGCCAATCTCGCCCCTCCGATCCCTTGTGCTCTCCATGGCATCCTCGGCAAGGACGACCCGGCTGACACCTTCCGCTTCACCGCCAAAAAAGGCGAAACCCTCGACTTTCGCATCCTCGCCCGCTCCCTCCGCTCTCCTCTCGATTCCGTCATCTCGATCCGCGATGCCAAAAACAAATTGCTCATCGCCAACGACGACCAAGGCGGCCCCGACTCCATCCTCCCATGGCCCGTGCCCGAAGACGGTGAATATTTCATCATCGTCACCGACAAACTCGGCCGCTCGGGACCCAACTTTACCTACCGCCTCGAAATCGACCGCCGCGCCCCGGCCATTTCCGCCACCCTCCCCGTCTTCGAGCGCAACAACTCCCAGGCCCGTAAGATGATCACCATTCCCCGCGGCAACCGCTACGCCACCACCATCAACATCACCCGCGCCAACCTCGCCTGCGATGTCCTGTTCCAAGCCCCCGCGCTCCCCGCCGGGGTGACCATGATCGTCCCCCCCGTCCCGCGTGCGCTCAACGATTTCCCCGTCGTTTTCGAAGCCGCACCCGACGCCCCCGTCGAGGGCAACTACTACAACTTTATCATCCGCGCCACCGGCGACAAGGCCCCTGACATTACCGGCCCGCTGCGCGAGGAAATCCACCACATCGAGGTCAACAACGAAGGCCCCTACCACTCCACCTTCTCGGAAAAAATCGCCGTCGCCGTCACCAACGAGTCGCCCTTCTCCCTCACCCTCGACACCCCGTCCGTCCCCATTGTCAAAAACGGCACCCTCAAACTCAAGGTCCGCGCCCAGCGCGTCGAAGGTTACAAGGAACCCATCACACTCCGTTTTCTCTGGAAACCGCCCGGCATCGGCACTCCCGTAACCATCCAGCTCGATGGCGATAAATCTGAAGCCGATTACGAAATCAACGCGAATGCCGACGCCCCACCCGGCGATTGGCAAATCTGCGTCCTCGGCGAAGCCAACACCCCGCAGGGCCCTATCATCGTCTCCACGCCACTGATCCCACTCAAAGTTGCCGAGCCCTTCGTCACCGCCACCATCAACCTCGCCGCCACCGAACAAGGCCGCAACACTCCAGTCCTCTGCAAACTCGGACAACTTGCGCCCTTCGACGGCAATGCCCGTGCCGAACTCATCGGCCTCCCCCACGGCACCAAGACCACCCCCATCGAATTCAACAAGGACGCCGCCGAAATCACCTTTCCCATCGATATCGCCGCCGATGCCGCCGTCGGCAAACACAGCGGACTTTTTCTTCGCATCGACGTCCCCGCAAACGGCTCCACCATCCTCCACCAAACTGGCCAAGGCGGCACTCTTCGCATCGACACCCCCGCGCCACCCAAGCCCGACGCCCCCGTCGTCGCCAAACAGGAAACTCCCGCACCCGCGGAAAATCAACCCACCGCCAAGCCCCTCACTCGCCTCGAACAACTCCGCCAGCAAGCGAAGTAAACCCTCTTCTGACATGCGCCCGGCCCTCATCACTTTCGTCTCCGCCGTCCTCGCCGGATCATCTTCCGCCGTGCTTTTCACCGACGCCCGCGCCATTTTGGAAACCCGCTGCCTTTCCTGTCACAATCCGGACAAAACCAAGGGCGACCTCCTCCTGACCACCCGCGCCGCCCTTCTCGCAGGCGGCAAAGACGGAGCCGCCATCATCCCCGGCGACTCCGCAAAATCCCTCCTGATCAAGCGCATTTGCCTCGACGAGGACGACGAGGACATCATGCCATCCAAGGGCACGCCCCTCACCGCAGCAGAAAAGGACACCCTCAAAGCGTGGATCGCGGCCCAAGCTCCGTGGCCGGACGGCATCACCATGGCTGCGCGCCCCAAGACGGCTCTCCCCGCTTGGGATTCCCCCGCCGACCCTGAAATCGCCTCGATTGAAGCCTTCCCGAAAAGCATCACCCTTGAGACAGCCGCCGATTTCCACCGCGTGATTGCCATCGCCCGTTTCAAGGACGCCACCACCCACGACATCACCCGCCAAGCGAAAGTCACCCTCGCCGATCCCTCGCTCGCCGCCCTCACCGACACCACCTTGCGCCCGCTTAAGGATGGCTCCACGACCCTCAAAGTAGAATACCGAGGCCTCGCCACTGAGATCCCCGTCGTCGTCAAGGAAGCCACCAAAGAGCGCCCGGTTTCCTTTCAACTCGACGTCATGCCCGTCATCACCTCCGCCGGTTGCAATACCGGTTCCTGCCACGGTTCCGCCCGCGGCCAAGACGGCTTCCACCTTTCCCTCTTCGGCTTCGATCCAAAGGGCGACCACTTCCGCCTCACTCGTGAAATGGCTGGCCGCCGCCTCAATCTGGCCCTCCCGGAAGCCTCCCTCATGCTCACCAAGGCCACCGGTGATGTCCCGCACACCGGCGGCAAACTCATCGGTAAGGACAGCGCCAATTACAAAACCCTCCTCGCCTGGATTCAATCTGGTGCGCCCTACGACAAGGACGACATCCCCCGGCCTACCGGTATCACGATCGAGCCTCCGCAGCTCGTGATGAAAGGCCCAGATCTCGAAATACCGCTCACCGTCCGCGCCGCTTACTCGGACGGCACCGACCGCGATGTCACCCCGCTCTCGTCCTTTTCCACTTCGAATGACAACTCCGCCCCCATCGGCAAACACAGCGGCATTGCCTCTTCGAAAAACCGCGGCGAAGCCTTGCTTCTCGCCCGCTTCCACACCTTCACCGAGGGCACCCAAGCCATCGTCATCCCGAAAGACCTGCCCTACACCCGCCCCGTGATCGCTGAGTTTAACTACATCGACAAACACGTCCACGAGAAGCTCAACAAGCTCCGCGTCATCCCATCTGAGGTCTGCCCCGACGAGGTCTTCCTCCGCCGTCTTTACATCGATGTCATCGGTCGCCTACCGACCCCTGCGGACCGCGAACGCTTCCTCGCCTCGGCGGATCCTAACAAGCGCGTGGACCTCGTTGACGAGCTCACCCACCGCAAGGAATTCACCGAAGTCTGGGTCATGAAATGGGCCGAGCTCCTCCAGATCCGAACCTTCAACAACGGCCCTCAACAGGTCTCCTACAAGGCCGCTCTCAGTTACTACGGATGGCTCCGCGAACGCATCGCCGCCAAGGTCCCCTTCAACGAAATCGTCCGCCAGATTCTCTCGTCCGAAGGTGGAACTTTTGAAAGCCCTGCCACCAATTTCTTCCAAATTGAGCAGGACGTCCTCAAGCTAACCGAAAATGCTGCCCAGATTTTCATGGGCACGCGCATCCAGTGCGCCCAGTGCCACAACCACCCGTTCGACCGCTGGACGATGGACGACTACTATGGCTTTGCCTCGTTTTTCGCCCAAGTGAAACGCAAGCCCGCCGAGGATCCGCGCGAACGCATCATCTTCGATGGCGACGGCGAGGTCCAGAACCCCGTCACCAAGCAGAACGCCAAACCGCGATTCCTCGGTGCGCCCACCCCTGACACCTTCGGCAAGCAATCCCGCCGCGAAGCCCTCGCTGACTGGCTTTCGTCTCCTGACAATCCGTGGTTCGCTAAAAATTTCGTGAACATCACTTGGTCCCACTTCTTCGGCGTCGGCATCACCAATCCGGTTGATGACGTCCGCACTTCTAACCCCTCGTCGAATCCTGAGCTCCTCAACGCCCTCGCCGCTAAGTTCGTCGCATCCAATTACGACATCCGTAGTATCGTCCGCGATATTTGCACCTCCCGCACCTATCAACTCGCCAGCACCACCAACGAAACCAACGCAACCGACGAGACGAACTTCTCCCACGCCCTCATCCGCCGCATGCGCGCCGAAGTTTTGCTCGACGCCATTTCCCAAGTCACCGGCACCCCTAACAAATTCAAAGGTCTCCCGCTCGGAGCCAACGCCGTCCAGATCGCCGATGGGAATACGTCGAACTATTTCCTCACCACTTTCGGACGCGCCACCCGCGTCACCGTCTGCTCGTGCGAGGTAAAAATGGAACCAAACCTCTCCCAGTCGCTGCACCTCCTCAACGGCGACTCCACCAATTCCCGCATCCAGCAAAGCAAGCTCATCCCCTCCCTCCTCGAACAAAAAACCCCGCCCGCTGAGATTATCCGCCAACTTTATCTCACCACCCTTTCCAGACTCCCTACCGATGAGGAATCGCGACAACTCGACAAATTTCTTGCCGACGCCACGTCCCCTGTCGAACTCCGCGAAATTCTAACAGACGCTTTCTGGGCACTGCTGAACTCCAAGGAATTCATTTTTAACCACTAACTAAATTCGCATTCTCGCCTTGAATTTATCGGTCCACATCCTCCTCGGCTTCACCTTCATCCCGCTCTTTCCTGCGGCCGCTGACAAGGTGACCTACGACGAGCATGTTTTCCCGATCTTCCAACAGATCTGCCTCAACTGCCATAACCCGGACAAAACCAAAGGTGGCCTCGACCTATCAACTTTCGCCGGGGCAATGAAAGGCGGCTCCGGTGGAAAAATCGTCGAACCCGGCGACACAGGCTCGAAGCTCATGACCTGTGTGATGCAGACGGGAGAACTCAAAATGCCGCCCGAAGGCGATAAACTTTCTAACGACCACATCAACCAACTCAAGGCATGGATCGAAGGCGGCCTCCTCGAAAACAAAAGCTCCAGCGCCCGCAAGCCCACAAAGCCCAAATTCGACACCGCCCTCAAGTCCGACCCCGCCACCAAGCCGGACGGCCCGCCGCCCGTCCCCGCGCACGTCCTCCTCGAGCCTGAAATCGTCACCCTTCGCTCCTCCGCCATCCACGCCATGGTCGCCTCGCCGTGGGCTCCCCTGATCGCCCTTACTGGCCAGCACCAGGTTCTGCTTTTTGATACCCTGTCCCTCGAACTCACCGGCGTCCTCCCCTTTCCTGAGGGCGACCCGGTCTCCCTCGCCTTCACCCCAAACGCCCGCTATCTCATCGTCGGAGGCGGCATTCCAGGAAAATCCGGGCTCACGGTTACCTTCGACGTCACCACCGGCAAGCGCGTCCTCACCGCCGCCCGGGAATTCGATACCATCCTTGCCGCCGACCTCAGCCCCGACCTCGGCAGGGTCGCCACTGGCTCAGCCTCGCGACTCGTCAAGCTCTGGAAAGCCGAAGACGGCTCCCAGTTGTCGTCGATCAAAAAACACACCGACTGGCTCACCGCCCTCGATTTCTCGCCCGACGGCATCCTCCTCGCCACCGGCGACCGCAACGGCGGCGTCTGGGTCTGGGAAGCCACCAGCGGTAGCGAGTTTCATACCCTCCGCGGCCATCAAGCTGGTATCACTGCCGCCGCTTTCCGTCCCGATTCCAACCTCCTGGCCACCGCCTCCGAGGACGGCACGGTCCGTTTTTGGGAAATGGACAACGGCGGCGAAATCAAGAAAATCGACGCCCACACCGGCGGTGTCCTCGCCTTCTCTTGGGCACGCGACGGCTCCTTCGCCACCGCTGGCCGTGACAAGTCCGTCAAGCTTTGGAAGTCCGATTTCAATCAGACCCGCGAAATTAAAGACCTGCCCGATATCCCCACCGCCGTCACCCTAGATTCCGATGGCAAACGCGTCTTCATCGCCGACTACAGCGGCGTGGTTTTCGTCCACGACGTCGAAAAGGGCGACCGCATCGGCCAGTTCGACGCCAATCCCCCGTCCATCGCCTCACGGATTGCGTCGCTTCAGCAAGGCATCGCAGCCCATCAGGAATCCCACAAAATCGTCCTCGCCGCCCGCACCGAAGCCGCCACCAAGCTCGACGAAGCCCGCAAGCGCGTCGCCGACACTGAGACCCAACTCACGCAGGCGAAGGAAGCCGTCCCCGCCGCTCAAAAGTCCCTCGACGAAACCCGCGCCAACCAGCAACAAGCTCGCCTCGAACGCGAGCAACATCAGGCGAAAATTCAACAAGCCCGTGAGCAGTCGCGCCAACTCCAAGAGCAAGTCGATCCGCGCCAGAAATCCCTCTCCGAGCTCGCCCAGAAACTCGCCGTCGCGAAACAGGAACTCGACCAAAGCCAAACACTCCTCCAAGCCGAGGAGCAAGCGCCCGACTCCCCGGAGAAAGCTGCCAAAGTCGCCGCAGCCCGCCTAGTTTTCGAACAACGTCAAGCACCCCATACCGACATCGCCGCCCAACACCAGCGCGGCCAAGCCGAGCTCGACCCACTCGTCGCCAAGCTCGACGAATCCCGCCAAACCATTGGCACTCTCGAAGAACAACTCAATCCCATCCTCGAAAAGGAAAAGACCTTCCCGCCCCTGATCGACGCCGCAAACAAATCCCTCGATGCCGCCCGCAACCGGGTGCCCGAGGCGGAAAAACAACTCGCCGAAGTCCTTACACAACGGCCTCCCACCGAAGAGACCCTCAAAAAGTCGGATGCCGCGCTCGCAGAGTCGGACAAGCGCCTCGCGCAACTCAAGCAACAACTCGCCCGCTGGACCGCCGCCGACGTCAACACCCGCTTGATCAAGACCACCGCCGCAGCCGAAGCGCTGGCACAAGAAACCGAAAGCCTCGCCGCGGATTTAGCCGACCTCAACCACAAGATCGAAGTTCTGAACACCGAGATCGCCACCCGACGCGGAGAACTCAACGCCGCCGCCACAAAACTCAATCAAAAGCCGGACGAGGCCACCGCCACCGAACTTCGCACGGTCCTAAAATCCCACGATACCACCCTCGCGGCTCAGGTCCAAAAGCAAGCGGCCTTCCAGAATGATTTCCTCAAACTCCGCCACGAGCTCGACCAACAACTCCCAAAGGCCGCTCAACTCAAAACAGAAGCCGCCACCTTAAAAGAACAATATCACACCCTCGTTTCCCAGCCCACTCCCTAACTTGCCCGCCAAGGCTGGCACACTCCCCCATCACGACCGTGTAGCCCAACGAGTAGGCAGAGACTTTCCGACAAGCAGAACAAAATCGATCACCCCGGAGAATCGGGACCGCGATCCACGTTCCGCATTGTCCCTGCGGTTTTCGCTTCAGTTCCCCCCCTCGCTGCCAGCGCCCCAACGAGACGATCTTTGGCAAGATTGTAGTCGTTCGTATCAAGTGAACCCCGAATGATCTTGCCTGCTACCTTCGCGCTCGCGTAGTAATTGCCACCCCGATGACGCAGGAGACATGGAACCTTGGATTTGCTGAATTGTGCATTTTGTCGCATGGCGTGGTGAGCTGTGCGGCCGAAGGTATGCATTCTCGGTATGCATTTCTAACGGTAATCTTCGCGAATCGTTAAGGGGCCTGTAGCTCAGCGGTTAGAGCAGGGGACTCATAATCAGGACTGGCGATTGCTCGCAGTGTTGCAACGTGTTCTTTTTGAGTTGTTTGTGAGCGTGAAGATGTATTCCAGGAACAGGGTGAAACACGCTGAAACAGGGCGTTTTCGGGGTCGGGGGTGACACAAAAAGTGACAGCAAAAATCGCTATTGGATCAGGAGACTTTCGCTCCCCTGCTTTTGGGGCTGAACTACTGCCAGTTCGGTTAGCGCAATTTGGCGAGGGCATCGGCCATTTTGTGGGCTCAGGGCCGTCGATTGGGAATCGCGCCAATCTACCTCTCGACAGAGGTGCGTTCAGCCTCTATTGATCCGGCAGTTCGAAACTCCACGATGGCAGAAGCCCAGATTCCCAACCCAGTAAAGCAGACGTTGTCCATTGTCTTCGTCGGCTCCTTCAATCCTCGGATTTTTCACCCGACTTGGTTTGAGCGCGAGGGCTTGGTCTTTCCAGAGGAAGAAGCGGCAAGCCTTTCGGAATCAAAAGCGGATGGACCTTTGGTAACCCCGGATTTGAGCCGCTGCGAAATCGGACAGGAAATCACCGTCGAATGCCTGGCGAATCATTTGTCGATCAACGCCGCCACCACTCTCGGGGAAGAACGCCTACGGTCACTTGCGGCTGCGATTCTCGCGAAACTCCCTCACACGCCGATCACGGCTGTGGGCCTCAACCATTCTCAGGTCTTCGATACCCGGAATGAAGACGAATGGCACCAGATCGGAGATTTGCTGGTGCCGAAACAGGAAATTTGGTCTAAGGTCATGATAGGACGACCGGGAATGGCACTGCTCCGAGTGGAAGAATTCAGGCCCGGCCCGCCACCCGTGAGGGTTTGGGCGACGGTGGAACCCGTCCGCGAACCCCACCCTCCCTATCGCTTCGCGATTCACACCAATTGGCATACGGACATTCCCCAGAACCCACCCGATCAGGCAAGCCCTGCTGAAATTGCTTCGGACTTTGTGGCCGCACAGTGGGAGATTGCGCTTGATTTCGGACGGAATTTAGCCAAAACACTCTTCGAAAACCTGCGTAGAACTCAACTATGAGCACGTCGCCCGCCTCCACTCTGCACCGAATCGATCCCAACTACTTCGGGTCGGCGGGAGCCGCTTCATTCCCTGTGGGCGAAGCTCGATTTGCGGATGCGGTGATCACCAACGTGGAAGTGTCCGGGCATACCGGGCAGTATTTCAAAGAATCGGATTTTGAGCTCATCAACGCCGCTGCACGAATCCACCAGCGAATTCCCAATTTTCCACTGCCACAGGTGAAGTCCAAACGCCGGAGTTTCCAAGAGACGGCATCGTGGGAGGGCGTTGTCACCCAGGTCAATGCGGAGGGGATCATCGCGAAGCTCAGCAGGCGCTATCAGGACTTTCCCGCAGAGGAGGCGGAGATCCCTTGGCAAGAGATCGACCAGGCAGACCGGGAAATCGCTGTGGAAGGCTCTCCCTTCAGTTGGAAGATCGGTTATCTGGAAAACAACGGCCAACGCTTGAGCGTCTCGCACATCGAATTTCGCCGGATTCCTAACTTCACCGCCCGCGAACAATCCGCTGCCAAAGTGAAGGCTGCGGAATACGCCACACTCTTCAATGGCTGAGAATCTTCGGGACCGCCCTGGCGATCACGAGATCGAGGTTTCTCTCTTCGGACCTGGCTACGGTGAGAGCATCGTTGTTCATCTCGGGTTCAATCGGTGGATGGTGGTGGATTCCTGTCTCGACAAGGAAAGCGGTCGTGCCGCCGCTCTCGCCTATTTGGAGGAAATCGGGGTCGATCCAGGGTCTAAGGTGGAACTGATCGTCTGCACCCACTGGCACGACGACCATATCCGGGGGATGTCCTCCATTCTTTCCGCCTGCCCGAATGCGCGGTTCGTCTGTTCCTCATCGCTCAAAGAAAGCGCCTTCCTCGAACTCGTCGCTCTGAGTGAAACCATCCGGGGTCCCCACGGCGGGGGCGTGAACGAGTTCGGACGGATTTTCCAGCAGATCATCATGCGCCAGCAGCGGCGGGAGCCATCACCACTCGAAACTTGTCACGCAGGCACGGTGCTGGTGGACCGGGACGAAGTCACCCACCGGCTCAAGATCGAATCGCTCTCGCCGTCCTATTTCGATCACCACCGGATGGCCGAAGCGTTTGCCGGGAAGAAAGACCAACTCTTGTCCGCTGAATTCAAGCAGACGGTTCCTTCGATTTATCCGAACCTTGGCTCCGTCGTGCTGCGCCTTCAGATTGGCAAACAGACGATTCTTCTGGGTGCTGATATGGAAAACCGGAAATCACAGGAAAGCGGCTGGAACGCCATTCTCGCCAACTCCCAAACTGCCAGTGCGGCGGATTTTTACAAAATCGCCCATCATGGAAGCCAGACCGGCGACACGCCGGAAATCTGGTCGCAGCTCCTCGTGGCAGACTGCCCCGCCGTGCTCGCCCCCAACCAACGGCTTGCCAATCCGCTTCCTCGTCCTTCCGACATCGAGCGGATTCTCTCACACACGGCAACTGCCTTTGCCTCCGCGCCATCCTCCCTCAAACGGAAACGTCTCGAACAACCGGCTGAACGGGTGATTCGCGCTCGGGACATCGCGGTTTACGAAGTCCCGTCGTCCCAAGGACAGATTCGGGCACGGCTTTCCCACGGTGCGGACAACCCATGGTCCTTCGTCACATTCGGCAGGGCGTTCAAGCTGGTTCCGGGAAATTGAAGCCGGATTGCAGCGAATGAGGAAAAACGGATCAAGCGACAGGATCGCGGCCACGCCTCAGCGGGCGGTTTGGCGAGGACAGCGCTTTGACGTGGGGAGACTCATGGCAGCCTCGTGAGGCAACTCCGCCCCGCAGGGGTCGCCGATAGGCGGATGTCCAGCGACAATTAAAAATTCCGTTGGCGACAATTAAAACTGCCCACCGACGACAATTACAAACAGAGCGTTTTAATGAGTTCCCCCCGCTCCCTT
>JAYVNM010000184.1:0-10019 GCA_043758445.1 Akkermansiaceae bacterium
GCCGGTATTGGTGACGGTGAAGGTCTTGGCGGTGCTGGTCACGCCGATCACCACCGTGCCGAAAGTCTTCTTGGAGGTGCCATCCACCAAGCTGGTTCCCAAAATAGAAAGCCTGTCCCTCTGTCATGCCTCTGTCATGCAGTTGCGCAGTGGATTTCCACATGGGCCAAATATCTCGGATGTCTCCTGGCTCATGTGGGTTAACGATTAGTCAATCACGCACGTGGGTCTCCGAGGAGAAAATGGCCTGTCACAACTTTGAACGCATCGGAGGTTTTCTTACCTGCCCATCCATCCACGGCTACGAAGACTCCTGAAAAACTGCTTAGCCACTGCTGTAGATTTCTAGCGGCTGTGAGTTCGCTGGAATCTGTTGGTTTAGTGATTGCATACCGAACTGGTGGTGGCATCTGGGTACTGGGTAACGGCTGCTCACCGAAGCTGAGTTTTCCCATTTCGGCAAGGCGTCTCAGCACGGCACCACAACCGCATTGCTTGGAAACAGCATCAGGATTCCAAACTCCATCGCTGACATATTTTCCGCTGCTATAGTGATTGGTAAAACACCACAAATAAGGCGTGTGAATTCCATGTGCACGGCTTCCCCACCCGTTATAGGCTTCTAGCTTGTAGAGCGAGCCTGCCAAACTCCAATCACCCCAAGCGGGTAGCCCGTCATATTGAAGTGCATCTAACGCGCTTTCTTCCCATGTGCCGGTCCCAGTCCACTTGGGAGGACGACCGGCTGGCACATTCACCGTTTTCTTACTGAGCGGGTCGCCATTGTGAAGGTGCTCCTTAAAGCTCAAGCTGCATTCCATGTTGTGGATCACGGCAATAACATACCAAGGAACCCCACTCGCTGCGGCAGTGTTTTCGTAGCGTATTTGGCTCTTCAAGATCGCATTCACGATTTCCTGAACCGCAAGCGGCTGGGTGATGACGCACGAATCGAAGAGCTCTTCGTATTCATGCCTGACTTCAGATAGTTTTGGTGCGGACATGGGATAGATTAGGTAATTAAATGTAGGGATTGCCAATCTGAAAATCGGCGGCGATTTGCTTGAGTCTCGATTCAGCCACCGCTTGATAGTGCGGTTCGTCTTGGAGGTTTTTCCAATCCCCACCCCATTCCAGTCCGAGCGGCTTCCCGATGGTGGCTACCTGTTTGTAGAGTAGAGACTCAGGGAGATACTGGCCATTTTTGAATATGCCGATGTCCCAAGCCACACCAAAATTGTGGTTGCTGGCACCACCCTTGGCATGGGTGACGATACTGCCAGGCTTTGTGCGGCCCTGGGCATAGAGCTCATTCTGCTCCATATAAGTCCGGGTGCCGGAAATGATCTTGATCGTCACGCTCGGAGGTGTGCCCGCAGACACCGCTTTCATAAACTCCCTCGCCTTGCGCTGGGCGGCGGGCATCAGAGTCTGGATCCAGCCTTCGCTGCGTCCGTCAAAAGTGTCCAGTTCGTTTGCCAGTGCGATGGACGTCTGTTCGAAATCATGCGCGGCCTTCCGACTGTTTTTGCCAAAGTCGCCGTCGATGATGCCAGTGTAGAATCCCGCGCATTTGAGAAAGCGTTGCCAGAAATAAGGGTCTGATATGTAGTCAATCATGGTATTATCGGTGTTGTAACTAATAGTAGAAAAAGTTTATCCGTTAGGATTCGGTGCAGCGTCCGGTTTGGATGTTTGGCTATCCTTCCACTTGAAGCCGAGATAGGTGCCATTGCTGATGCCGATGAGGACCAGTTGTTCCGCGCTGAATGCGGGCATATCCAATTTGTGCCACACGGTTTGGACGAAAATGAAACCGAATACCGCCGTCCAGCCGATCAATTGGAAACGGTGGAAATTGGGATCGCCCTTGTTGTCTTCGGAGATCAGGTCATTCCAGAAGCGTTGCAGTGCAACCTTGTTTGTCACATTGTAATATTCGATGCGTTTTTTAAGTTCAGCGAGCATCGCAGGATTATTCTTATCATTTGCCTCTTTAAGCCACTTTTTGAGTTCCGTTACTGAGCGGCTCCGCAATTGCTCATTAGTCAGCCCGCTATTGACCCGTGCAGGGCTGCCTGGGCTGTCCTTTTCGTCGTCAACTAGAAATGCACCAAAGCCAGAAGCGGCTGTGATTCCCAACAACAGCAATTCCTGAGTGGTGAACGTTTTGTAATCACCCAGCGCGATCCACAGGAAAGCGTAGCAAGTTGATATGATGAAAAACCACCAGGCCATTTGGCAAAGACCGAGGCTGAAATGCCAGAGGTCATCTTCCTTGCCGAGGGTGCGCAGGAGGGTGGTGGACACCGCACCATAGGTAAAGAGAACAAACAGAAGCAGAAAAATGATCGCGAGCACGATTTGCGTACACTCCCGCTGCACATGTAAAACGGCATGATGCCAAAGTTCCGGCGCATTTGGAACGACCTCGGTGGACATGATCTCAGTAGGATTCGAAGACGTAAGATTCGGGAAGGCGAGGGAGACCGCCAATGGCTTGTTGCCCAATCCGAGATCACAGAGCAACGTCTTCCATGCAGGCTTGTTTTGATCATTGATGTCCACCTTGAACCGCAAGAAATGATAGCGATTGCAGCCATAGCTCTTCACCCCGTTATCCACCATTTCCACCCACTGCTCCCACGCAGGATTCACCTCCATCGGTTTTAAATCATCCAATACCACACCATTCAAAGCGAGACGTGCATCACCGAGACATTTCACGATCAACGGCTCCAAGACTCTGCGAGTTCGTGACCTGTTCAATAAAGTATGAATCTTATCGGGTAAATCGGGCGATGGATTCGCAACCGTGTCGAGCAAGGTTTTGAGTTCCTTGTAATCCACCTCTTCGGTCTGGGGATCAAAATACGTTTTCGGATTGAGTGACTTCAACTCTTCATTTTTCGGATAGTCCGCCTGTTGGGCTTTGAGCAACTCCGGACTGCGTGAAGCGAGCCAATCGCCCGCATTGCGGACATCGACAATCATTTCTTTACCATTGTATATTTCAAACGCCTTAGTCGCGACTCCGAATCCGCGATTGTATTCCGGTGCCCGGACTTGAACAACCGCCGGCCTCGGATCATAGAGCAGTTTTCCCGACCGTGTCGGGGTCTTTTCGAATCCCGTTTTATTCATATGATACAAACCGAAAAGCGTAAGCGCGAAGACAGCCATTCCAGCAAGCGCGACCATGACAGACGGTTTCTTTCTCCGATCCGATTCCGGTAATGATAACGCACCACTTGGAATAGGAGTGACCTGAGGTGTTTGCCCGTCTTCTATCGGTGGCATTGTCGTTTAGATTCTTGGATGTTTTATCTCTTACCGTTTCGGGATGGAATTACTGCTATTGGAAATATTTTCAAGTTCGTTGGCAATTTTCTGAGCTTTTTCAGAAGCTTTTAGATCGGTGGATTGCGTTCCGGTGGCGGCGGGTGGGTTGCCACCTGCTGCGGCGATGGCAGCGTCTCCGGTCGCGCCACTTGAAACGAAATCGAATGCGACCCCACCCACTGCATCCGGCGTTTTGAAACCCTCGATTTTCAGTTTAGAGATGGTTGAAAGCACATCTCCTTTCGGGAGGGAATACGGTTCATCCTGCTTATTCGATTTATCCGTGAGCAGGTTTTTTTTCCAATTCACTGAGTTTTTGGGTGGGACGGCTACGAATGAGCGGCTCTCAAAACCTACATTCATACCTACAGGCACGACGGGATCTCCCTTTAACTCCACATTGGCGTCGTAGGCTACGACATGGCCGAGAAGTGTGATGTTTGTGCAAGATATGAAAGATGCGGACAAGGTGATGAGGAAAATTGTAATAAATGGTTTCATATTAGGAATTTGAAAGTGGAAGATGCGATTTACCCGGCTATTGTGATGACTTCTGCGGTTCTGTAGTTTTGGCAAAATCCATAGCATTTCCCGCCCTTGCGGCGATGGTTGCGGCTTCGCCAGTGGCCATCACCTCCGCGACTTCAGGAACCCTGAAGGGGCCGGTAATACGGGCGCGGGACCCGAAGTAGGCGGAGGCGGCTTGCTTCTCATTCTTACCATCTTCTTTCTCGTATTTTGGAATGATCGCACCGAACTCCCGGCGTAGTCCGATACGGACGTGAAGGTTTTGTGTCGCCGGATCGATCGCGGAATTGAGACCCAAACTCGATTGTTGATAGAGAATAAGGTGAGAGGAATTCTGACAACCGCATAGACAGGCGGTGGCAAAAAGGGCAGGAATCAGTGTTTTATGGGTCATGAGAATTATGGAGTGAGGTATAGATGATTTGGTGTGAAGATTGTCCGAGTGGAGATATGATAAGGAAATCATCGCTCTGCGCGGATAGCATGGCGGTGGTGCGTGAGGTAAATCCGCAAGACAGGCCCACGAAGGTAGGTGTATACGATACCTCAGCACCGGAAATGGATTCCTGAAAATAGATGGGCATTTCGTCCGGGCCTTTGACATAGCCGTAGGTCCAAGATGCTTGATCAGAAGGTGTGAGTGTGGCCTCGTGAGAGCGTGTCGCATAGAGTATATGGTGGTATCCAATAGACATCCCCTTGTAGCTGGGAATATTGTGAGCTTGGAAACCATATGATATAATCTCGGTGATTTCTGAGCCATGGCCTTTCCATGTACGGCTCGCGATAGTTCCAACACTCCCACCGCAGGAGCACATGACAGTCATCAATAGAGTGGATGCTAGAATTTTAGTCAGCATGTCGGTGAAGTGTGAGGGCATCAGGCGGGCCAGGCGTTGCCTTTGGTGGTGCCGAGTTTTTCCAACACGCCCCGGTCGGTGCCTTTGAGAATTTGGCGAATGAGTTTGATCGTACCGTCGGTGACAAAGTAGGCACCGTGGATGTCGAGGCCGTTGGTTGTCGTGGGAAAGAAGCTGGAGCAATCGACGTCCCAGACGTTGTCGGCGGTGAGTGGCGGGCTGTATGCTAGGCCGCTGCGACCAAGGCGGCGGGTGCCGAAGTGCTTGATGCCAGCGGAGGCTCCGAGGACAGCGTCCCGTCCGCTGTAGAGAGCAGTGATACGGTAAGTTAGATTGGTGATGGCCTCGCCGTCTTGGAAGTCTGCGGCACCGGCATCGAAGAGATCGTTATCCACATCTGCGGCGATCATGATGAGCTGGTTGATGAGGCTGACGAGGAGGGGTTTGTTTTTCCGGGTCCATGCGGAGTGCATGGCTTTTTGGAGAAGGTAGTTCCCCATGCTGTGGGCGATGACGGAGACCTTGGCCTTGCAGGGGGTGGTGGTCGTAGTGCGGCCTTTGGATTCTGCGATGGCGGCGGTTTGGGAGTCGGCTTGTTTTTTGAGCAACCAATCAAAAAGGGTGGAGAGGATGTCGGCGAAGTCTTCCGCGCATTGCCGGGCGTTGGCGCGGTCGGGTAGGTAGCCAGCGACGTTGCCGAGGGATGGCCAGTCGTAGAGGATGCAGAGGCCGATGCTGTCCGGGCCGTCGAAGAGGCGCTGGTGGAAATTCTCGTATCGCTCGGTCGCATCTTTGAAGCTGTTGTTATAGCCATGGAGGAGGATGCTGACGTGGCTTTGGTTTTCTTGTTCTCCGGGCTGGAGTTCAGGGAACTGATCTGCGGCGGTTTTTAGGAGACGCTGGAACTCTTTGGGGGAAACGGGGGTCCAGTTGCTGATTTGATCGAGCGGGCCGTGGTCGCTGGTGAAATAGGAGACACCGTTGTTGTTCGGGCCGGTGCCGGTGCCGCCGTTGTTGCGGTCGCTGATGAGCCAATATTTGGGCATATTGTTAGGGGTGATGATTGAGTGAAAATCGGAGCGGGACGCTGCAGCCACTTTTGGGGTGAGTGGATTATTTCGGGGTGAGTTGGGGGGCGAGGGCTTGGAGGACGGTGGCGGTTTTTAGGGGGCCGCCTTGTTTGGGGTCGATTTTTAGGTCGGTTAGGAAGGTGGTTAGTTTTTTTTCGGCGCTGGCGGCGTCGGGGGTTTTGGCTTTGCAGGAGAGTTCGAGGACTTCGCCGGTGGGGTAGGTCCAGAGCTCGGCATCGAGTTTGATGGGATCGGTCAGGGACCAGTGGTGAGCTTCGATTTTTGGGAAACAGCGGACTTGGTCCCAGGGGATCTGATCGGCACTTGATTTGAGTTGGCTGCGTTGGGCCGGAGAGAGCATTTCCTGGACCTTGCCTGACTTGATGAGGGTTTTGGCTTCGGTTGAGTTTAGGGATTTATCGATGGAGTAGGAGAAGATTTTGTCGCCGGAGCCGATGGATTTGTCGGTTTCAAGTTTGGTGAATTGGTTGATGGGATGGGCTGCGGGGTCGGCGGGGCGTTGTTTGAGCGTCAAGGTCCAGGTTTCGCCTTTTTTGAGCAGGCGCAGGATGAGGTGTTGGGTGTTGTTTAGGGTGAGTGTGGGGGTATCGAAGAAGTAGATTTCCATGGATTTTTTCGCTGCGGCTGGGTCGAGGCCAAGGGTGGTTTTGAGCTGGGCGACGGTCGTGGCGTTTGGGGCGAGGTATTTGATTGCTAGCGAATCCTGAGCGTGCAGCGCTGCGGTCGTGCTCGCGAGTGGTGCGAGGAGCAGAATGACACGCTGGAGGATGGAAATCATGAAGTTCGGGGCGGATGTTAGGTGGTGCGGAGTGCAACTATCCGATAGAACTTCAGCAGGAAAATTTCGGGAGATCAAGGGGGAGGTTTATTCAAATTCGGAGCTGTTATTTGGTAAAGTTAGATATTTTGAAACGTGGAGAGATCAGCGGATGACCTCAGCTGGCTGCTGCTCGCACGGTCTGTGGCGGGACGCGGCAGCCACTTTTTGGTGACGGAAAAATTCCGCGCGTTTTTCTTGATGGGTTCCGAGGAATCAGCTAGAGGGTTACGGCAAATGACGCTTGTCCGTCCAGATCAATACTGGTGTGTGCTGTTCCCGGCCCGAGGGGAACGGATTTGCCTGCAGCGGCTGGCGCTGAGGCACGGCTATCGGATCTGTGCGCTGTGTGTGGAGCTGGGATGCAGCGAGCGCTACCTGTATCAAGTTTTCACCCGCGACATCGGCCTGCCACCGAAGGAGTGGCTGCGGCGGGAGCGGATGGTGGTGGCTAGACGGAAACTAACAGGCGGAAAATCCTCGGCGGAGGTGGCGGCGGATTTGGGGTTCGCCACGGAGAATAATTTCAGGCGGGAGTTTATTGCGTTCTATCGGGTGCTGCCATTGCAATTTCAGCGGGAGCGGTGGGGGGAGAAGAGGTTGAGAGTTGAGAGTTGAGAGGAAGAGATTGGAGATTGGAGATTGGAGATCGGGGATTGGAAGAGGAAGAGGGAGAGGGAGAGGGAGATTTTCTTGCTCTTTTCTTCCAATCCCCGATCTCCGATCTCCAATCTCTTCCTCTTTTTTTAGAATTTAATGCTTGGGATTTTGGGCTTTGCATTTGCCTCTACTGCTGGAGGACGTAGTCGCTCTCGCGGAGGATGCTGGGCTTGCGTTTGGCGAGGAGGAGGTAGCACTCGCGGGCGGTGCCGAGGACGATGATGGCGACGAAGACGAGGAAGGTGAGGGTGATAGCGACATCGACACGGGCGTTGAGGAGGGAGGTTTTGGCGGCGGCGAGGGCGTGGTCGGAGAGGTTGGTGGCGAGGCGTGCTTGCTGCTTGGCGATTTCCGGGAAGAAGCCATCGGCTCTGGGAGAGAAGAGTTTCAGGTAGCCGGCGGTGAAGGTGACGACCGTTAGGAACAGCATCGGGACGGCGGTGACCCAGCAGTAGCGGGCTTTGCCCATCTTGATGAGGACGACGGTGCCGAGACAGAAGGCGATGACGGCTAACAGTTGGTTGGAAATGCCGAAGATGGGCCAGAGGCTTTTGGCAATGCCGGCGGGGTCGAGCGCGCCTTGATAGAGAAAAAAGCCCCACGCGGAGACGAGCAGGCCGGTGGCGAGGATGTTGCCTAACCAGGACTGCGTGTTGGCGAGTTTCGGGGAAATATTTCCTAACAAATCTTGGAGGATGAACCTGCCGACGCGGGTACCGGCATCGAGGGTGGTGAGGATGAAAAGTGCCTCGAACATGATGGCGAAGTGATACCAGAGCGAGAGGGCGGTTTTTCCGGGGATGACTTTGGCAAACATCTGGGCCATGCCGACGGCGAAGGTGGGTGCGCCGCCGACTTTGCCGATCATGTGGGGTTCGCCGAGGTCGGTGGCGAGTTGTTGCATGTGGATCTCGGTGATGGCGTAGGCGGGGCCGTAGGAGTTGATGGTGGCGATCTGGGCGGTGACGGCAGCGGCGTTGTTAGGATCGATGGGCGAATTGATGGAGAAATACTCGCCGGGCTGGAGGGCGCAGGCGGCGATGATGGCCATGAGGGCGACGAGCATTTCCACGACCATCGCGCCGTAGCCGATGAGGCGGATGTCCTTCTCGCGGGCTAACAATTTCGGTGTGGTGCCGGAGGCGATGAGTGAGTGGAAGCCGCTGACAGCTCCGCAGGCGATGGTGATGCAGACGAAGGGGAAAACCGGGCCGGGGACGACGAAGCCGCCGCCATGGACGAAGGGCGTGATGGCGGGCATGTGCAACGGCGGGTGGAGGAGGAGGATGAAAATGCCGAGGACGGCGACGGTGCCGAGTTTCATGAAGGTGCTCAAGTAATCGCGCGGGGCTAACAGCATCCAGACCGGCAGGACGCTGGCGGCGAATCCATAGATCATGATGGCCCAGGCGAGCTGGGTGGACTTGAGGGTGAGGGCGGCGGTGAGGCCGGGTGATAGATATTTCCCGCCGACCACCGCAGCGAGCAGGCCGATGACGCCGAAGACCGAGGCGGCGGTGACCGTGACTTTTCCGCTCTTGATCATGACGCCCATGATGAAGGCGAGGGGAATGGTGGCGGCGATGGTGAAGAGCCCCCACGGACTCTCCGCGAGTGCCTTGACGACGACGAGGCCGAGCACGGCTAACAAGATGGTCATGATCGCTAACAGGCTGATCATCGCGATGAGACCGATGACTGGATTTAGCTCCTCCTTGAGCATTTGACCAAGGGATTTCCCATTGCGGCGCATGGAGGCGAAGAGGGTGACGGCATCGTGTACGCCGCCGCCAAGGGTGGCACCGACGAGAATCCAGAGGGTGCCGGGGAGGTAGCCGAATTGTGCGGCAAGCACGGGCCCGACGAGCGGGCCGGGTCCGGCAATGGCGGCGAAATGGTGGCCGAAGACGACCCACTTGGGCGTGGGAACGAAATCCTTGCCATCGCTACATGTCACTGCGGCGGGGGAGCGGCGGTCGTCGATGGTGAGGACTGTGGCGATCAGCCAGGCGGAGTAGAATCGGTAGGCCACGGCGAAGGTGCAGACGCCAGCGACGACGAGCCAGAGGGCGTTGACCGGTTCGTTACGCTGGAAAGCGGCGATGCCGACGGCGGTGGCACCTAACAGGGAGACGGCGAGCCAGAGGAGGATGCGGAGTGGGCGTGGCATGGTGGGAATTAAAGGCGCGAGGCTGGTAGTGGCGAGCATGGAATTGGGGAGTTCGAGTCTAGCAGCGAGATCGGCTCGTCCGTCCTGCCGCTGCGGTGAATGCGGCTTGTTCCAGATCGCGATGTTTCACCTGCGCGAGAAGCGGCGGAGAAAATAGGCTGAGTTTGCGCTTTTCGCCGCTGCCGGAATGGGAATACTCCGCCCGTCCACAGTGACGCATGCCGGCTTAGCTCAGTGGTAGAGCAACTGATTTGTAATCAGTAGGTCATCAGTTCGACTCTGATAGCCGGCTCCAGCATAAAACCCTGCAAATCAAAAGGTTGCGGGGTCATTTTCTGGGGTAATGCAATAACTCTCAAATGCACGTTAAGGCGGGTTTTAACGCGTTCTATTGCACGGAGCGGCGCATAGAAAAAATTGTAGTGCTGTGAGATATTGGCATTCTTCGTCGCCGAGGCTCAGACATCCTGACCTAGAGGGAAACTTGATGACCTTAGCGGGACGTATTTGAGGCGCAAATTGGTGCCGGGGTAGTGGGTTTCGGTGGCGTT
>JAYVNM010000185.1:0-27380 GCA_043758445.1 Akkermansiaceae bacterium
CAATAAAGGCTCCCAGAAACAAAGGGCGCGGACTTGACCGCGCCCTGACTCCAGGCACCGCGAAGCGCCTCCAAGAAAGACACGACAAGCCGCGCCGATTAGGCGCGACGGCTTTGTCTTTCTTGGGCGACGATAAATTTCGCGGTTTTGGAGTCAGCCCAGAAGCTTTTGTTGGTCGCAAAAGCAGTTGTGTTGGTTATTAGGAATTTACATTGTTAAAACGAAAATCTCAATTTAGAGATGCAACGAGTCACTGACTAATTTTGGGGTGGTTAGCAAGAATTTTTTGTGAGGAATTTTTCTTGCACGGCTTTCTCCTGCCGCTTGCGGTCTGGTGCGGGATCGCTAGCGTCGGGCCGTCCGATGTCCGATTCCTTCGTCCACCTCCACCTGCATACGGAATTTTCCCTGCTAGACGGCATGATCCGCACCAAGGATCTCGCCAAACGCGCGGCGGCACTCGGAATGCCAGCCGTGGCCCTGACCGATCACGGCAATCTTTACGGCGCGATCAAATTTTACCAAGACTGCAACAAAGCCGGTGTGAAACCGATCCTCGGCTGCGAAATCTACCTCGCCCCCGGCTCCATGGACGACAAGCGAGAGGTCGTCGGTCGCAAGCGCTCGACCCACCTGACACTGCTAGCAGAGACCAACGAAGGTTGGGCGAATCTCAGCAAGCTCATCTCCAAGGCCAACTTAGAGGGCGTCTATCAGGGCGAACCGCGGGTGGATAGGGAAACACTCAAACAGTATTCCAAGGGCATCATCTGCCTAACAGGCTGCATTTCCGGTCCGGTGAACGAGTGGCTGTTACTAGGCGACGAGGACAAGGCGCGTGAGACCTTGATGGAAATTGTTAGGATTTACGGCCAGGAAAATACTTTCATCGAGCTCCACAATCACGGCCTCGAACCGCAGCGCCTCGTCACCGCCTCCTTACTCAAGTTTGCCACCGAACTCGACCTCAGGATCGTGGCCGCGAACGATGTCCATTTCCTCGACCAGACCGACCATGAGGCACACGACGTAATGATCTGCATCGGCACGGGAAATCTGGTCATCGACGAAAACCGGACTCACTACAGCACCGAGGTTTATTTCAAAACGCCGGCCCAGATGCGCGCGCTTTTCGCCGATGTTTCCGGTGCCTGCGACGCGACGTTAGAAATCGCGGAGCGCTGCAATGTCACCTTGAAACTCGATTCCACCAGCTCGGAAAAATACCCGCAGTTCGGCACGCCTGACGGCAGCCCGCGTGAGGAATATCTCATGAAGGTCTGCCGCGATGGCCTCGTGAAACGCTACGGCGAGGAGCGCGCGGTGGAGCCGGAAATCGCCGAACGCCTGAAGTACGAAGTCGATACGATCAACGAACTCGGCTTCGCCTCCTATTTCCTCATCACTGCGGATTTCATCCAATGGGCGCGCGACAATGACATTCCCGTCGGCCCCGGCCGGGGTTCGGCGGCGGGTTCGCTGGCCTCCTACGCCATGGGCATCACCGACATTTGCCCGCTGCGGTTCGGCCTGTTGTTCGAACGTTTCCTAAACCCGGAACGCGTCAGCCCGCCCGACGTCGATATCGACTTCTGCCAAAGCCGCCGCGCTGAGGTCATCGCCTACGTCCGAAAAAAATACGGCGAGCGTAGCGTTTCCCACATCATCACCTACGGCAAACTCGGTGCGAAAAGCGTCCTGCGCGACGTCTGCCGCGTGATGGGAATTTCCTATGGCGAGGGCGACCGCATCGCAAAACTCATTGAGGCGAAACCGGACGCCACCCTCGCCAAGGAATACGAAACCAAGCCCGAACTGAAGGAACTCATCGAAAGCAGCTCCACCTATCAGCAACTCTGGAGCTACGCCACCAAGCTCGAAGGCCTCGCCCGCAACGTCGGCGTCCACGCGGCTGGCGTTGTCATCGGTGACCGCCCGTTAGACGAGCACGTTCCTCTAACACGAGGAAATGAAGGAGAAGTCGTCACCCAATACGACATGAAGGCCATCACCGATGTCGGCCTTCTCAAGATGGATTTCCTCGGTTTAAAAAACCTAACAGTCATCCACGAGGCGGTCGGGCACATCCGCAAGCACACGCCGGATTTCACGATTGAAAATGTTTCGCTGGAGGATTGGAAAACCTTTGAGCTGCTCAACCGCGGCGAGACGATGGGCGTGTTCCAGCTTGAATCCGGCGGCATGGTCGAGACTTGCCGCAAGTATGCCATAGAGAAAATCGACGATATCATCGACCTTCTCGCCGTCTATCGTCCCGGTGCCATGCAGTTCATCGACCAAATGCTCGATGTAAAAAAAGGCCGCACCCGCGCGATGTACGAGCACCCGCTGTTGGAAACCGTCTGCGGCGATACCTTCGGCGTCATGATCTATCAGGAACAGGTCCAAAACGCCGCCAAGGTGCTCGCCGGATACTCGCTCGGCGGTGCCGACCTTCTCCGCCGCGCGATGGGCAAGAAAGACCCGGTGGAAATGGAAAAGCAGCGGGCGAAATTCGTCGAAGGTGCGGAGAAAACTAACAACATCGGTAAGAAACTCGCTGACCAAATTTTCGACAAGATCGCGATGTTCGCCGGTTACGGTTTCAACAAATCCCACTCCGCCTGCTACGGCCACATTTCCTACTGGACCGCCTATCTGAAGGCAAACCACCCTGTCGAGTTCATGGCCGCCCTGTTATCTAACGAGATTCACAACACCGATAAGATCGGCGTCTTCGTTTCCGAGTGCCACCGCATGGGGTTGGAAATTCTGCCGCCGGATCTCAATGCCTCGCAGCTCCGCTTTTCTCCCGAGATCCTACCTAACAACTCCAAAGGCGTGCGCTACGGCCTCGCCGCCATCAAGAACTGCGGCGAGGGTGCCATGGCCATCGCCATCCAAGACCGTGGGCGAAGCGGGAAATTCACCTCGCTCGACGATTTCGCCTCGCGCCTCGATTCCAAGGTAGTCAACAAGCGCATCCTCGAAAATCTAGCCAAAGCCGGTGCGCTCGACTGGACCGGCGAAACCCGCGCCGGGATGTTCGCCCGCCTAGAGCAAGTCGTCGCCTCCGCCTCGTCCGCCCAGCGCGATCGCGCGTCCGGCCAGGTTTCCATGTTCGATTCCATGGAATTCTCTGCCCCGTCCGCGAAGAGTAAACCCAAGAATTCCTCCACACCCAGCGTCGAGGAATGGACCAAGGACGAACGGCTCGCCCATGAGAAAGAACTCCTCGGCTTTTACGTCACTGGCCATCCGCTCGATAAGTTTCGCAGCGTGATCGACTCCAGCAAATACCACCGTCTCGGCCTCATCGACGGACTCGATTTATCCAATCCCCGTGAGCGATTTCCCTTCGCTGGCATGGTCCGCTCAGTGGATGCGAAAACCACCAAAACCGGCAAGTCCTTTGGCGTGCTTGTGCTCGAGGATTTTACAGGCAGCAGCGAGATCATGCTCTGGGGCGAGACCTTCGTCCCGTCGCGCGATGCTGGATTGTTAGAGGCGGGAAGAATCATCCGTTTGAAATGCGGCGTCCAGGCCGACGACCGCACCGGGGGCCGTCGGCTAACCGGCTACGAACTCGCCGAACTCAAACCGAAACGCGCCGCCGCGACTAACAACGGCCCGCTTGAACTCATGCTTTGGACGGCCCGCCATAGCGAGCGTGACCTGATAGAAATCAAACTTGCCCTCACCAACCATCCTGGCCCCACACCCGTCCTGCTGCATTTCCAGAACAGCGCGGGCCGCCGCATCACCATCGCGGCGGGCGAGTCTTTCGGCATCACCCGCAACGAAGTTCTCGAAGAAGCCCTAGGCCGCTGGCTGGAAGAGTGAGTTCAGAAATTCCTGAGAATTTCTCACACAGCTACTAAATATGTCGTAGTTTTTGGATTGACGCTACCAGATGGAGGCATAAGATCCGCGTCGTTGTATCTCCCAACCGTCCATGCGTTGCGTCCAATGTGGTTCTCTCAAAGACAAAGTTATCGACTCCCGGTCGGCAAAAGACGGGACCTCGATCCGTCGTCGTCGCGAGTGCTTGAAGTGCGCGTACCGCTACACGAGCTACGAGCAGATCGAGCGGACCGAGCTGCGCGTGGTGAAACGGGATGGCACGCGGGAAGCTCTCAACCGCGAGAAACTCATGAGCGGCCTGATCAAGGCCTGCGAGAAACGCCCGGTGCCGATGGACCGACTGGACCGTGCCGTGGAGGAAATTCTAACCGACCTGCACAAGGACCATGTGAGCGAGGTGCCGTCAGCGAATATCGGCGGCAAGGTGATGGACAAGCTCCATCAGATCGATCCCGTCGCCTACGTCCGCTATGTTTCGGTTTATCGTCAGTTCGAGGATGTGAACGAATTCATCCAAGAAATCCAATCCCTATCCCGCCGCGCCGCCCGCGATCCCTTCCAACGGCGTTTGTTCAAGGACTGAAATTTTTCCCCGCCAAAGCCATCCTGTGATCTCCCTCATCGGCAATCGCCCCGCGTTGCAAATCGGTCGCTATCAAGTGATCGACTACGACACCGCGTGGCTGGATGACGCCCTGCGACGGGCCGCGCTGGCGGCGGAGCATGAGGACTTCCCCTTCGTCGAGGAAATCCGCGGCGGCATCATGAAATACCTGGAAACCAAGTGCTCGCTCAAGTTGCTGCACTTGGATGACCTCTTCGACCGGATGCGGAAAATGCTGGTGAAAATCGGCTGCGAGCGGATCGCTGAGAAACTCGAACCACTGGCCCCGCCAGTCACCGTCTCACTAGTCCGTGCCGCGATGGAGGCTGGAAACGGTTATGAACTGGCGTTTTTCGAGACCCTCCGCATCGAACTCGGCGACCTCCGCGCTGCCGGGGCTGAGGAGATTCGTTTCACCGGCTTGAAGGAAAGCTCGCTGATTCTGCGCGGCAGGGTAAAGTGGAACAAGCACTGCGAAAGCTTGCTTTCAGAGATTGAGGCGTTCCTCAAGGGGTGGGAACGCGAAACACCTGAAAACGATCGAGTCCGACAATTGTGCGTCGAAAGCGAGTCCTGATGCGCTCATTTCGCTCCCGGTCTTGACCCGGAGGCGCTGCCGTGCAACCTCCGCGCCCGATGATTTCTGTCCAGTCCCTTCGAGTTGAATTCGGCGCGCGCGTGCTCTTCAACGACCTTGCCTTCTCCGTCCAGCCGCGCGAGCGCATCGCCTTCGCCGGTCACAACGGCGCAGGTAAATCCACGCTTATGAAGTGCGTGGCCGGCCTCATTCTATTTATCAGTCATCTTATAATGACGATCTCATCATGTCCGAAAGATGCCGGAGTGTGTGTTTTGTGATCGCTGATTTCATAGCGCGGTGGTTGAGTGTGTTTGCTATTCTTTATTGCAAAGCCATTGGACGAGATTTGCGTGATGATGCTTCCACACCGAGTACGGTGATGAGATCCGGTGGCAGATTACTCAGGCGATCCGTCAGGCTGATGACATTTCTTCCCTCTGCCGCCAAGGAACGAACCGAGACGTATTCGGCGTTTCCACCGGCAAGGACACATGTGCGGATCGGGCGTCCTATGCTGCCCTCGATCCATGGAAGAATGTCGTTCAGTGCGGCTTCTACCCGATTTGTATATTCATCCCTGATCTTCAGGTGATCCCAGTCAGCTTTTGAGGTCTCAACGAATTCGAAGAACGGGCGGCCGATGATTCTGTGCACGTGCCAGCCTTCGGTGAGCTTGAATCCGGATGAGGCGGCGAGACGTTTCCAAGAATGAACTGGGCGCTCACTCGCTTCAATACTCGCAACATTGTCTGCGGAAGTAGCCGCAGAGATGCCGAATCCGGTACCGAAAGCCATGAGAACTGCTGGATACACGGTTTCGATTCCCTGAGTTTCCGCGTAAGTTTGAAATCCCATCATCCATGCATCGGCGTCCTTGATGACCGTCACAGGACAACCGGCAATATCGCTCAGTGCTTTCAACAGCAGCTCGGGAACTTTGGCCGAACCATGGATAAGATCTGGCCGCTTAAAGCGCCCTTCGCCATCGATAACCCCCGGCACCGAGAGAGCCACTGCGTCATATCTAATTCCTCGTGCCTTATAGTATGCCGCTAGGCTAGGCCAGTGCGCGGGATCGACGAGCTTTGTCAGACTGTGATTTAGCCAACCGAGAGTCCGGATGACCATTGAAGGAGCCTCCCGGACTTGTTCTAACGTGGGGCGCTCAGGAAGCACGGCGGATTTGATGCGTGTTCCTCCGATGTCGATGCAGAGTATGTGTTTCATAAAAAACTCGGTTCGTTCATGTTTGGTTGGATTCTGCCGCAGATTCGGCGGGCCTTTCCCCTGAGGGCGTAAGGATCTCCAGATGCTTCATGATCACCCGCTTCAATTCCGCCCGGGCACCATCCAATTTGATCGGGTCCGGTAAGTTCTTTGCAGCCATACCGATAAACTTGCCAAGTGTTTTGTGTTCTCCGATCGACCAAGTGCTGGCAAGCCCCTTGCGCCGGGTAGCGGGTGGGGTGTCAGGGTTGTCTCCTTCCTCGGTGATTCCTATATTTTCCACGGGGATTTCAACGGGTGTCCCGGTAGTCAACCCGTGGGGGCGGTTGATTGCCTGTTCGATGTAAAGAAGGCCACGGTCGATAAGGATGCCGAAAAGGGCTGATTTAGGATGCACCTGTGCCACGGCGTTTACTCCACCAAACTTCTTGGAGGGGAGCTTGAACCGGCCTAGGCCGATGCCGGGGAATTCGATGAGCGCGACGCTGCCTGCGCTCAGATTGGCGGTAGTAGCTCCGACTACCGCTCCGATGGCGGCACCAAGCCCCCAGGATGCGCCTCCCAAATGAGCGTCGATGATGGCTCCCAGGATTCCCACGATGATTCCTCCGACCATTGTGAGCTGAGTTTTGGTGAGGCCCAGCACTTTCCATACTTCATTCGAGAACACGTCGTCGCTGAGGATTTCCGGCATGGTCCAGTGATCGTCGGAATGGCCGAAGGTTTTGAGGTTTTTTTTTCGGAAGCGCGCCTCTTCATCGACGACCGCATTCTTGATCTTTTTTTCGAGGTCATCGTGGATCTCCTTGCGATCACTTTCGGCATCCAAGGCCCTTGATTCCCGAAGCCCGAGGGTCTTTTGGAGCATCGAAAGAAGATGACCCACGGCCTCGCTTCGCTTGCGTTGATGATCTTTTTTGAGAGAGCGGACCGCCTTACCCATGGTTCCCTCCCAGTCTGGAATCAAGGTCTGGATGAGCCCGAGCAAACGGAATCGCTCGGAGATGGTTGCGGTGTGGGCATTGAATGGGATACGGATGTAAAAATCCCGGGTGAGGAGAGTAGTCCACTCCTCCAGATGGCGATCTTTGCCATCCTTCGAAAAGGTGACAGCCAAGCGGGGATTTCCGCATTGGCGCAGAATTTCAATCTGTTGCCTGTCCGTGTCGCGAACCTTCTGGGACAAATCGACAACATAGATAACAGCAGCACCCTCTGAGATCGGCTTGAAGATCTCGCACTCCATGCGAAACTCGGTCTGATCCCGGAATGCTGCGATGAAGTCTGCTGCCGGCTTATTGCTGTGATCGGCATTTTCCTTAAACCATTGGTGGGTGTCAGCGGAGTTTTCGAAGCCCGGCGTGTCCCAAAAGATCATGATTTTCTCGCCGTCCACTTTCACCGGGTAGTCGGTCGCCGTGGTCGTGGTGCCTGGCATGTTGCTGATCCTGAGCCGGTCATCCTCGGTCAGTGTCGCCAGGAGAGTCGTCTTGCCTTGGTTGGACTGGCCGACGACGCAGAAGCTCGGGATGTGGGAGGAATTCATGACAGATCGGAGTGGAAGGTGATGACGCGAATATTGGGGTCACCCATAGCCCGGACTTTCAGCTTCCAAGCTTCGAGGGCGGCACTTGCTGGTGGATCGCCGAGAGGATCATTGGAAGATGGACCCAGTAAGGCGACTGCGATTCCGGCTTCACGCCCCAGATATTTGCGGATGGACTGCAAGCGGTGAATTTGGCCGATGACCGGTGGAGTTCCGGCATCCTCGATCATGACGAACCGCGTATTCGCGGTCGGAACTACAATCATGGGGAGTTGCTCCATTACTTCCTGAAACTGCTTGGAGGCGGACGGCAGAATCAGCAGATCCGCATCGGTGGAGAGCCAATTCGGCAATTTTTCAAAATGAGTGCGAATCGCTTGGTTGAGGTCTGCGGAGTTGAGGTCTTCTGGAATGGCTATGAAGCAGGCTTTGCCGATGGGTTGGGGCGGCGTGTCCTGAGCCACAACCTCTCCGACTGCAAGCGGAGCGGGAGAGTCCTGCGCAGTCCAACTCGTAATCGGGGTAGTCAGAGTTTCGGCTAGTTCATCGAAACGAGCCTCGTCAAAAGATTCCTCCTTCAGTCGCCTGCGGGATACGCTGACGGACGAGACGTAAAGCGCAAGTCTCGGCGCGGTGACATAGGTGGCGGAAGCCAGTAAAAGGAAGGTAGCCCATACACCCCAGGCATCTGCGGTTTCTGATGCCAGAGACGAATATTTCACATGCTCCGTCGCCTTGATCTGGGCGAGACTGGGGACACCTTCTCCCGGGCCTTTCCACCACGCCCATGGAGTGGCGACGCCGGACACGACCGAGTGGAAGCGCGCAGGGGTGATGGTTTTGTCGAAATTCGTTTCCCAGTTGTAGTCCTGGCTGGTGGTGGCGTTTTTCCAGAAAATGGCAAGCGGCAGGGCAACGGCATAGCCAATGCCGAGTGCTTGGATCCATACCGCGAAGTAGCTAGAAAGTAGGCTTTTGCGGCTGTTTAGAAGTGACTTGAGATCTCCCATGAGGCTAGCCGCCTTGAGTTCGGTATGACTATTGACCCTATCGATCACATGTTGGATGGCACGCTGGAGGGGGATTTTGATCAGGAGCCATGGGAGTGAGCGCAGAAACGAGGGCGAGCAGGTGGTGGGGCGCTGGCGGAGCCCGGAGAGCCAGATCACGAGAGCACAGGCGGTGAGCAGGAATGGTAACAGGATGCAGAGCATCGCGAAGTTCACGACGTTGATTGGGGAGGCATTCCCGCTTCCGCCGTGGAACCCGGAGAAGAATGCGGCGACCGCTGAGAGCCCGATGATCGCGCCCAAGAGGCCCATGATATAAGCCGATGCCGTAAAAAAGGAATGCGCTATCGTGCCGACGCTTTCGGAGTGGGAATGGCGGGCTGTTCTTTTGGCACGGACCCAGCGCAGAAAGAAATCCCGCCGCGTTTCTCCATCCGCAGGCGAACAGAGTTTCTGGTTTTCTTTCCTGTGCTGCGTCTTGTCTGTATCCGCGACGTCGAACTCCTCCCGCACCCAGAGCTCGAAGTCAATCAGGTCGGGAATCGTCCAGTTATTGTCTTTGGGATCTGTCACGGGAGTCAGAGTTTGATGGAGCGGTTTTCTTCAGGCCGATGTAGCAAAGTAGGGGACATATTATCGGGAAATTTGGAATCGACGAAGCCGTCCGGCTGGAGAAGTTTCATGGCGATCAGATAGGCATGTAAACTTGTTTAATGAGGCCCCACATGGCATTCACCATATTTGCCTTCAGAGGTACGCCAGGTGATGTGACAAAGAGTTTGCCGGAGATCGGACGAACCAAGCACCCGCTGGCAAAGTAGTTTTGAATGCCTTTGCTCGCTTCAATCTCAAAACGAGAGTCCTGACCAAACAGCATGAGATTGTACATACTTCCAGAAACAGCCTTCGAAGCATCTTGATGGACTGTCGGCGCGCCGGGGCATTTCAGAATCAAACGCCCTGGGCCACAAGCAACCATCGAGACAGCATGGTGCAGCGCTAGTATTGCCAAATTAAAATCCCAGTGACTCCGGAACCGAATGCTGTTTGAAAATCCGACCAGACAATCCGGATTGACCACGACCTCCTGACTCTCCGCGAGGATTATCGAGAGATATTGAGAACCGGCGGATGCGCGAAACGGATAGTTACGCGCTTCATCTGTGCCAACAACGAGGTCCATGGAGAAAAGTCTTTTTCGCATTCGCATCATGAGGCATCCAGAGCGCCAGCGAAGGTGCCAATCCGGAGGGGCGTTTCCTGGCAAGTCCGTGCGACGAACATAAATCCTCTCTCCACTGGCGAGAGGAATGCTGACCTGCGATCCCCAGTCAATCGGAGATCCAGAATACTCTCTGCTTTTACACCCCCTCTTATGACTGCCAGGATTGCCGGATCCGATCACTACAGGTGGTTTTGAAGCGACGAGGACACGACCGAAGAGCGATGCGTAAGCTCGCGTGAATAGAACCATTACCCACGCGGTAGAGTATGTTCCGATTGCAAGCAAAGCGGCCTTCATTAACCCGGCACCCGCGCGAATGTGAGCTGGCTTCGGCTTGGCTTCGTTGATGGTCTCGATTGCGATATCGAACTCTGTCTTTGTTTGTGTGACGTAGTCGTCAACCCATCCAAACTTAATGGCAGGTCCATACCACCAAGGCAAATTGCGCTTCACCCTTATCTCAACCTCGTGTTCTATTCTGGTCTGAATTTCTTTGGAGATGATCTCGGGAGCTGACCATATCTGAATATGTTCGATAGCCCTGTTAGTGAGCTGGTTGATCTGATTTCCGACCCAATAACCTGGATAAAGAATGACCAGGACAGGAATAAAAACGATGGCCGACTTCAACATCGCGCCAAGCAATCTCTTCCAGCCGACTTCTCGAGCCAGCCTTATATTGTCCTTAATAAACTTATTCAGTAGCATCAACAGAATGATCCCAGCCGAAACCAGCAGGAACAATTGGACTGGTACATGAAACACCGCGAGAAGACCAATAGCAGCAGCCCCGATCACCAACCGTAACAGGGTGCGGAATCTTGCCAGCAGTTCGCGGACCCGACTACGGGCGTTGTTCATTTCGGGCGGTGGTGCGGATGGGGGCATGTTCTAGAATCACAACACACGACAAATTTAAGAAATCCTGACAAACGGCAGATCAGAGTGTGAATCGTTGGTTGTGAGACATAAAAAATACCATCCCCGAGCCGTCGGGGTCACTATGAAGACACAGCGAGAGCAGTTCAAGCGACATCTGGAACTACCCAAAGACCGTTTGACCTCCTTTTTAATGCTGGTTCTGGCATTCATCGGGCAGCGTACGGTTACACTCGTTTTCTCGCTCGTCATCCCCACACCGCCGAGAAAGCTGAATCGGATTACCGTCGTTTCTAGGGTTTTTTCGCCACTTGTGCTGTTCCGGCAAGTCCTGCCCTGCACGGACATCCGCGCGTTGTCGATGGACCGCGAGTTTGTTGGCATACGCTGGCTCTCTTGGCTAAGTCTGATGGACCCATTTGTCGCTATAATGCGGTCCAATATATTGTTAGGCTTCCTTTAACACGAAAAATTGTCATGTAGTGTGATGGGAAAATCCGAGACGCTTGACCCTGCCGCCGTGGCGTGCAACCTCCGCGCCCGATGATTTCTGTCCAGTCCCTTCGAGTTGAATTCGGCGCGCGCGTGCTATTCAACGACCTTGCATTCTCCGTCCAGCCGCGCGAGCGCATCGCCTTCGCCGGTCACAACGGCGCGGGGAAGTCCACGCTCATGAAGTGCGTGGCCGGCCTCATCCGGCCCACGTCCGGGCAGATCAGCGCGCCGAAGGGCACCCGCATCGGCTACCTGCCGCAGGAGGGGATTCACGTGAAAGGTCGCACGCTCTGGCAGGAAACCGAGTCTGCTTTCGGCGAAACGATGGCGCTTTCCGAAAAAATCGACCGGCTATCTAACGAACTTGTCAAACTCGATCCACGCTCGTCGCCGTATGGCGACTTGCTCGAAGAAATCGGCGAACTTGAGCTCCAGCTTGATGCGATGGACCCCGCCCGGATGAAGCCGCGCATCGAGTCCGTGCTCAAAGGGCTTGGCTTCCAAACGAAGGATTTCACCCGCGACTGCTCCGAATTTTCCGGTGGCTGGCAAATGCGGATCGCGATGGCAAAGCTGTTTCTCCAGGAGCCGGAAGTCCTGTTGCTGGATGAGCCAACGAACCACCTCGACATCGGCACACAAATCTGGGTCGAGCAATATCTCATTAACTACCCGGGTGCCATCCTGCTCATTTCCCATGACCGAGCTTTGTTAGATACGCTCTGCACCCGCACCATCGCCTTCTCGCACGGCCGAGCCGAGGAATATGCGGGAAATTTTTCCTACTTCGAGCGCGAGTCGGTCCTCCGCAAGGAAATCCGCCTCAAGCAATACACGGCGCAACAACGGGAAATCGCAGAAACCCAGCGCTTCATCGACCGCTTCCGTGCGTCGGCTAACAAGGCGACACTCGTCCAATCCCGCATCAAACTGTTAGCTAAGGTCGAACGCATTCCGGCGCCCGAGCAAGACGATGCGGTGATGAATTTCAAGTTTCCCGCCCCACCGAACTCCGGCCACACGGTCGCCAAGCTCGATGGCGTGGCGAAATCTTACGGCGCGCTCAATGTCTTCAGCGGCTTCGATTTTGAAATCAACAAGGGCGAGAAATTCGCCATCGTCGGACCAAACGGCGCGGGTAAATCGACCTTCTGCCGCCTCATCACCGGTCAAGAGGAACCTGACACCGGGACGCACAGCTTCGGCCACAAAGTCGCCACCTCGTTCTTCTCCCAGAACCATGCCGACGAGTTGGACCCAAATCTATCAGTGCTCGAAACCGTGGAAGCCGCCGCATCGCGCGAGTCCATGCCGCATGCGCGAAATTTGTTAGGCTGCTTCCTCTTCCGGGGCGATGATGTGTTTAAAAAAATCGGTGTTCTATCAGGCGGCGAGCGTTCCCGCGTTGCCCTCGTCTGCATGCTGCTGCGGCCGGCGAATTTCCTGATCCTCGACGAGCCAACGAACCACCTCGATATGCAATCGCAGGACGTGCTCCAGCGCGCGCTCATCGACTATCCGGGCAGCGTGATGATCGTCTCGCACAATCGCAATTTCCTCGATGCGCTCGTCAGCAAGACCTTGGAATTCCGCCCCGGTGAGCAGCCGACGCTCTATGCTGGCAACATCACTTACTATCTGGAAAAATCCGCGGAAGATGAGGCCGCGAAAAAGGGCATCGCCCCCCGCCTTTCGGCCTTGGCTCCCGCCAGCCCAAGCGGTCCGTCCCGCCCATCCGTGCCCGGTGTGAATCGCAAGGAACAACGCCGAATCGAAGCCGAGCAGCGGGAAATGAAATCCAAAGTCCTCAAGCCGTTAGAAAGCGAATTCACCGAACTAGAAACTAAAATCGCCGAGGCGGAAGCCGCGCAAGCCACCCTCACCCAGCGGCTCTCCTCTGCGGAGGTTAGCAGCGATTCCGCCAAGATGCGCGAGCTTTCCAACGCCTCTGAGAAACTCGCCAAATCATTGGAAACTAGCTACTATCGCTGGGGCCAACTCTCCGATGAAATCGAGAAAGTGAAGGCGAAACTGGGGCTCGAGTGACGCAGGTTTCATGACGCGCTTCAGAACCGTGTGTTCCATGCCTGTAATCCGTGGTTCCAATCTCGCATTTTAGGGTCATGCTCCCGCCGCGCCTATGGATGACTCAGTAACATTAGGAAAACCGGCCGACACCGCGCCAGATCCCCCGCCGGGATTGCGGCAGGATCTCGCGGTTTTAATGAAGGTGCGGCTAAATTTTTTCATCCTGATAACCACGTTTTTCGGGTTCGTGCTGGCCACGCGGGGCAGTGATCTAAACTGGATGAAACTGCTCCACACGATCCTCGGCACGGCGGCTGCCGCATTTGGCTCAGCCGCATTCAATCAGGTGATGGAAATCGATCTGGACGCGCGGATGAAGCGCACCGCAGATCGCCCGCTGCCGTCCCGAAGAATGGATCCGGTAGTGGCCTTCGGCATCGGCTGGGTACTTTCCGCCATCGGCATCATTCATCTGGCCGTGCAGGTCGGAAATCTGGCCGCTTATCTCGCGGCGGCGACGGTGTTCATCTACGTTTGCGTTTATACTCCGCTGAAGCGATTCAGTTCCACTAACACCTTGGTCGGAGCTATCACCGGGGGCATTCCACCGGTCATCGGTTGGGTCGGCGGCGGTGGTGTCATCGGCTGGCAGGCATGGTTTCTGTTTGGACTTTTGTTTTTCTGGCAGCTCCCGCATTTCATCGCGATTAACTGGCTGTGCCGCGAAGAATACGAATCGGTTGGCTACAAAATGTGGTCAAACGGCGATCTAACCGGACGCCGGAGCGGACTGCTTTCCGCAATGTTCGCGCTGATGCTCGCGGTTTTTTCACTGATGCCTGCGTATTTGCATTTTACAAATCTGTTATGGACGATCTGCGGGCCACTACTGGCGTTCGTGATGATGGCGCTGGCGCTGAAATTCTCACGCGATGGCGAGCGGACCTCCGCGCGACGCCTGTTTTTCTTTACGCTGCTTTACATCCCGGTGTCGTTCCTAGTGCTAGTGTTCGCGTGGAAAAACTAACGATTAAATTTGCATGAACGAGTTGATAGCATCCACGCAGCGGCTGGCGGACGAGTTGAGAGAACTGGAATTTTCCCCACCGGTGGCCTGTGTTTACCGGACCTTGGATTATACATGGCAGGCGCACCGGCAATATCTGGAACGCTTCGGTAAAGGGCAGAAGCGGGTCGTCTTTCTCGGCATGAATCCCGGCCCCTTCGGCATGGCGCAAACGGGTGTGCCCTTCGGCGAAGTCGCCGCCGTGCGCGACTGGATGGGTATCGAAACCACCATCGACAAACCTGCGAACGAACATCCGAAGCGCCCGGTCGAAGGCTTCCAATGCACGCGCTCGGAAGTAAGCGGTCGGCGGCTGTGGGGGCTTTTTTCCGAGCGCTTTGAAAATGCTGGAGACTTTTTCAAAGATCACTTCGTCCTGAATTACTGTCCCCTAGTTTGGATGAGTGCCACCGGCGCGAATCTAACACCCGACAAACTACCTGCCTCGGAGATGGTCGCCGTCGAAGCCGCATGTCTCAAACATCTTCAGGAAGTCATCGTGCTGCTCAAGCCCGAGTGGTTGATCGGCGTGGGTGGCTACGCGGAAGAACGACTGCGCCGTGCCGCAGAAAATTGTGGGAATAAGGCCAGGGTCGGTCGGATATTGCACCCATCACCCGCCTCGCCCGCAGCTAACAGAGGTTGGGCAGAAGCCGCAGGCAAGCAACTTGCGGCGATGGGGATCTGGTAGCGTTATGAAAGTTCCCTCTCCTTATAAAGCAGGCGGCTTTTCTAGAGTGGCTAACAGTTTTTTGATGAGTTGCGCGTCATCCGTGCGCCTAGCTTGCAGCAAGGCCTCGTTGAGGTTGTTGAGCAAGCGGATGAGGATCGTGCCGGGATCGGCGGAGAGGCGCAGCATGCTCCGCTGAAAACGGTCGAGTTCGGGATTTTCTAGCAGCGTCTGTTGGAACAGCAGTCGGCCATGGTCGAAACAATCAATAATGATCGGGTAGCCATCCTCGAAAATCCGGCACATGAAATGGCCGGGGAAATTCACCCCCTCCACCTCAAGATTAAGCCGCCGCGCGACGAGCATATAAATCAGGCAGAGCCCGATTGGATTCGAGTGACCATCCGCGATCGACCAAGCAAGGTCCGAGTTTCGGGGATCGTAGTATTTCTCCTGATTGCCGATGAGGCGGGTGCCGTTGAAGAGAAAGGCCCGCAGTTCGTTGGCGGTGGTGATGCCGCTTTCGCCCGCTTCCTCGGCGAGCAGATCCAGAGCGTCGGAAAGCGGTTGGCGTAGCGTGATGCCATCGTGCAGGAAATCTGATAGGGTGCGGAGCAGGGCCTCGAAGGATTCCCAATCCTCTTGCAAGGCAGCGGCACCACCACTGGGCGCGATCCATTCGCGCCCCAAAATTTCCCGCCGCGGGGGACTGAGCATTTCCGTGAGCAGGGCCTTTTCCTGCTTGTTCAGTGCGTGGGGCCGGGTGGCGAGCCACTCGCTGATGTCGCCGCCGCAGAGGGCGAGACGTTCCGCGACTCGCTCGCGCACGGCGGGGGTCTCGTCATCTAGCAGACGGAGCAGGGCGTCGAGTTCCTCGGAGGCTGGCGGTGCTGCGTGCATCGCAGGGGTCATATGAAACGGGGGAACGTGAAGGAATGGGAACGTCACGACGTGTTGAGTATTTCCACAAAAGCCTCCGATGTCAACGCAACTACGGCACGAAACTAGACCCGGAAGCGGCTTCTTCACCCCAGCTCGGCTTGAATTAGAAAATCGCGGGAACATGTCAGCCTGCTTTTCTGCGGATGCATTTGTAGGTATCGGCCACTGGACCGTGGCCACACTATTTAGTAAAAAATGCCGGATTCCAGACAGATCGGTGTTTACGGCGCGTTTCTATTCATGTCGCGACACAACAGGCGGTCCGACTGAGATGCCAACCCGGGTTAATGGGTTTTTCCCGGAGGATGATCAGTCGGCCGCTTTCTTTTTCA
The DNA here is from genome assembly GCA_043758445.1 of Akkermansiaceae bacterium. Taxonomy (GTDB): domain Bacteria; phylum Verrucomicrobiota; class Verrucomicrobiia; order Verrucomicrobiales; family Akkermansiaceae; genus Luteolibacter. The sequence goes on from JAYVNM010000185.1 coordinate 16,469, forward strand.
GAGGTGAAGACGTGGAATAAGGCTTTCAACCAGTCGTAATCGTCTTTCGTGCGGAGGGGCGGAAATTATTTTTGGCAATCGGTCTAACTTTCGTGCATCACGGGATCACTTCCATTGCAGAGTCGTGCCTTCAGGCAACAGGCGGGCGGCACGCGCGATGTCCCAATTCGTCAGACGGAAACCGCCAATCCCCGCGGAGGATTTCATACGGCTGGGAATGTTGGTACCATGAAGGCCGTAGGGCAGCGGTGTGGTGCTCTTGGCTTTGGCCAGATTGATCCAGCAGATACCCACCGGATTTCTTGGACCAGCCGCGAGAAATTGCTCAGCGGCCAGCGGCTGTGCGACAGCAGCCGTTGCCGACGCTGAAGCGGCAGGGCCGCTTGGCTTTGGGGTGTTCGATGGCTCTTGACGGGTAGCGAGTCGTGGTCCTGGGATGGCAGCCAGAACCGTCCATGTTCCCTTCCCACGGAGATCGGGTCTGGCTCGGGATACCGGCATCACTGCCACCAGTTGCTCGCCTTGCCGGATTTCTAACCGGGAAAACTCCACAATCGCAGCGGTCACGGGTTTTCCAGGATCGGCCACCGGTTGCAGAGGCCCGGCGAAACATTTCTCCACTTCAAAGGGCACCACGTTCGGCACCTTGAACTCGTTATCCACTGCGGGGGGGGCTTTGATTTTGGGGTTCAGACTCCGGAGAAACGCTTCGTCACAATGGAACTTTTCGGCAACGAACTCCCAAGGCGTGCGGTAAGCTGAAAATTTTGCCCCGACGAGATCTTCGTAAGTCTGAGGGGGAAGAGATGGCGTTTTAGGAGCAGTCGTGGGCTTCGCTCCCTTGCTTTTGGGGGTCGCCACCGGCGTATGGTTGGACGCCAGCGGAGCCTCAATGAAGCCAAAATCGGCGGGTCTCAATTTGTAAACCGTGAAGGGATGTTCTACCACCGCGATCGCCTTTTCCCGCAGTGCTTCGGGAGTCGCTAGATCCGGGTGGATGCGGCAGTAAATGGCCAAGGTCTGCTCAAAGATGTTACCTCGGTTGCCATCGATAGGACCGCTGGTAAAATTCTCCCGATCGAGAAAAACCTGAAGCAGGGTCGCTTCCGCCTCCAAATCCACCACCGGTTCCACTGGCGCTTTTGAGGCAGATTTTTTGCTGATTTTAGATGGCACCGGCACGGCCTCAGCGACCGGGATGGCATGAGGCGGCACGATGGCCATTATTTCCGCCAGAGTAGGAATTTTCAGAATCTGCCCGATCCGGATCTTGTCGTCGGGTAGTTCGTTAAAGCTCTGAAGTTGCTCCACCGAGATTCCAGCCTTTCGCGCGATTTTAGCCAGAGCATCGCCACGTTTGACTTCGTAGTCTCCCGGGGAAATTAAGACTGTCGGGTGCGGTGGCGCTGCGGTTTTTTTACCAGACGCTTCATTCGTAGAGGCCGCTTGTGGAGGCATCGTCGGCTCCTTCAAGGGAATTCCCCAATCCTTTTCCTCCGATGGTAATACCCACCACTTCCATTTCACCGCGGTTTCCAAACCGGGTTGCACGCGTTGGCCGGGCGCTTGGGCCTGTGCCGGGATCATCCCGGAAACGGCGAGCACAATGAGAATTCGCAAGGCGGCGGACATCATGACCTGACTATGCTCCGGACAGTATCTCAGAGCAAATGCCAAAATACGCCCATCGCGCGGCCCCGACGGGCTTTTCTTCATCTCCTCTGAAGCGTCGCGTCTAGCCGCCAGCCGCGCCTTCGCCAGCGGGCTGGGTCATCGCGAACGGGTCGAGCGCTTGGGTGAGTTCGGCTTCAGGAAGGATTTGTCTCTCCCGGCAAATCTCACGCACAGTCTTGCCGGTCTTGGCGCTCTCTTTCGCGATCTCGGCGGCTTTGTCGTAGCCGATAATCGGCGCGAGCGAGGTGACCATCGCCATCGAATATTCGACGAGTTCGTTGCAGCGGGGAATGTTTGCCGTGATGCCGACCACGCAATTTTCGCGGAAAATGTTCATCACATTGGCGAGCAGTCGGCAGGACTCGAGAAGCGCCTCGGCGAGTACGGGCATCATGACATTGAGTTCGAAGTTTCCATTGGCTGCGGCCCACGTGACTGTGGTGTCGTTGCCGATGACGCGCGCGCAGACTTGCATCACGCTCTCGCACATCACGGGGTTTACTTTTCCCGGCATGATGGAGCTGCCGGGTTGCGTCTCAGGCAGCAGAATTTCGCCGATCCCGCAGCGCGGGCCACTGCCCAGCCAGCGGATGTCGTTGGCGATTTTGAAGAGCGAGACGGCGATCGTTTTGATCTGGCCGCTGGCCTGGACGAGGCCGTCCTTGGCCGCCTGGGCCTCGAAGTGATTACGCGCTTCGCGCCAGGCGATGCCGGTCTGCTTGGCCAGATGCCGCGCGACGATGCCGGCGAAGTCGGGATGGCAATTCAAGCCGGTGCCGACGGCGGTGCCACCGATGGGCAGTTCTTCGATCGCGGCGATGGCATTGCCTGCGCGAAGACGCGAATACTCGATTTGTTTGGCGTAGCCGCCGAACTCCTGCCCGAGCCGGACCGGCGTCGCATCCATCAGATGCGTGCGGCCAATCTTGATCACGTCCCAGAACTCGACGGACTTTCTTTCAAAAGCCGAATGAAGCTGCTCGAGTGCGGGCAGGACGTTTTTGCGGAGGAGTTCGCCGACCGCGACGTGGATCGCGGTGGGGATTACGTCGTTGCTCGACTGCCCCATGTTCACGTGATCGTTAGGATGCACGGGATTCTTGCTGCCTAAAGGCTTTCTAGCCAGTTGCGAGCAGCGGTTGGCGAGCACCTCATTGATGTTCATATTTGTCGAGGTGCCGCTGCCGGTCTGGTAAATATCCACCGGGAAGTGCGCATCGAGTTGGCCGTCGATGACTTCATGCGCGGCTTTGGCGATGAGCGTGGCGCGTCCTTCGTCGAGCCGTCCGAGTTCGAGGTTCGCCTCGGCGGCGGCCCATTTGATCATGCCGAGGGCGCGAATGAATTCACGGCCAAAGCCGTGGCCACAAACGGGGAAGTTGAGGACGGCGCGCTGGGTGGAGGCACCGTAGAGAGCGTCGGCGGGCACTTCCATGGAGCCCATGGAGTCGTTTTCAATGCGAGTGGATGACATGGGGAAAATGTGGGCGCACAGCATGCGCGAAGTCACCCCACATTGAAAAGGGCGATGTGCGCCCAGTGCTCTCAGTGGCGACATGAGTTGTCTCTTCCGACCAGTGGTCAAGACGCCGAACTTGGACCGCTTGGCCGTGATGAGTGTGAAGTCCCATTCTGGTAATGTCAACCTTCCCGAGGCATCGCGCTGGATGTCGAAGGAAAAATGTATTCGTGATTCGATCCGCTAACTGCTAACTCAATTCCATCATGAAATCCCAGACAAACACAGCGCTAATGAGCTTTCCGGCCAGCAGGGAGGTGGTGCCGCGTGACGGCCGGACCCGGCGACCGATGCAGCGGATTTATGAAATCCACTCGCTGATTCGCAGCGGTTCACTGCCTAACTGTTCGACCCTCGCAATGGACCTTGAGGTGGATCGGAAGACGGTCCAGCGGGATATCAACTTCATGCGGGACAGCCTGCGACTTCCACTCGTCTATTGCGACGATTTGCACGGCTACCGCTACGACGAGGATGTTTCCGATTTCCCGGTGTTCGAAATTTCAGAGGAGGAACTGGCGAGTTTGTTCTTTGCCCGCACCGCCTTGCACGGAATCCGTGGGACACGCCTAGCAGATAGTTTGGCAGGCGCGTTTTCCAAAATCACGCGCAGCATGCTCGGGAGCTTGGAGTTGAATTGGTCGGACCTCGACACGGCGTTTTCCCGCAAGGAGATCAAACAGGACAGCAGCCTGCTCAAGCCTCTTGGGAAAATTGCCAAAGCGATCGTTGACCAACTTGAAATCACTTTCCAATACCGCAAGCTGGGCAACGGACCCGCTGAGCAACGGCGCGTGCAGCCGCTCCATCTCGGCGAGGTGGAAGGGGGATGGTATCTCATCGCCCACGATTTGGCTCGCGAAGCGCTTAGGACCTTCGCGCTGCCCCGCATGTTCCGGGTCCGGGTTTTGAAAAGCCGGTTTGACAGGCCGTTGGATTTCGACGGCCCGGCCTATCTGGGGGGATCGTTCGGGGTCTGGAATGTGGCGGGCGATGATGTCCGCCACGTCGTCAGGCTGGAGCTCCGGAACTACGCCGCGCGGCTGGCCCAAGAGCGGCGCTGGCACCCCAGCCAAGAGGTCACGCCGATCGATGATCTGGGGAACCGGGTGGAGGTGCGTTTTGAAGTGGGCCGCCTTGAGGAGGTGATGCGCTGGGTTCTCAGCTTTGGAAGCCAAGCCAAGGTGCTCGCGCCACCCGAGTTGGTCAAAATGGTCCGCAATGAACTGCGGGAAATGCAGCAGAACTGAGCAGTCTGAGGCGGGGTGTGATCAGCGAGGGATGGATGGCGGCCGGTGCGCGGATGACGATGAACGATGGAAATTCAAGCGAGGCAAATCGGGGATCGACTTTCACTAGACGGACAAACTCCGCCCTTACGGCAGGGGGAGCCTGCACGTCGCTGAAAATAATTGGCAAAACCTGCTCAAGACCCAGCAGGCAGAGGTTTAGGATCACGGAAGTGTCGGTGACTACAATCAAGCGGTCCGGCGGGTGGAGAGGGAAGCGAGGTCTTGTTCCAACATTTCAGGAGAAAAGGAAGGAATACGCCGGCGAAAAAGCTCTTCATCGAACGCGAATTGATCCAATCCCGCGCTCGCCGCACTGTTTGCTTCCCTCAAGATGGGAAATCCGCGGCTTCACAACGACATCGGCCTGTGGCCGGTGTTTGCCGAAAACCGGCCCGAACCGGCCTACATCATGCTGGCGGAAGCCCTGTCGCTCGACGGCTTCCGAATCACGGAAGTCAGCGAAGGCGGCTCAGTGCCGAATCTGCGGGTGACCAACGAAACCTCGCAAAACGTTCTGCTCTTCGACGGCGAGGAGCTCAAGGGTGCCAAGCAGAACCGCATCCTCAACACCACCATCCTGATCGCCGCCGGGACATCGTTAGACGTGCCGGTGAGTTGCACCGAACAAGGACGCTGGAGTTACGCTTCCGCCGAATTCAGTTCCAGCGGCAGCCTCGCCCATGCGGAGCTGCGCAAGCGCAAGGCCGCATCGGTGCATTACTCGCTGCAAAGTAGCGCATCCCACGCTTCTGACCAAGGCCGCGTCTGGGAGGAAATCGAGGAACTCCATTTCGCCGCCAAAACCGCCGACCAATCCCAAACCCGCGCCATGAAGGACGCCTACGTGAGCCGCCAGCGCGAACTCGACGAATTCACCCGCGACGTGCCCTGCCACGACGGACAATGCGGGCTGCTCGCGGTGATCGGCGGTCATGGCCTTGGTCAAGGAAACCATCCCACCGAATCACCTCTCCGCCGCCGCCGTCGGGTCGAGTGATTCCTGCAAATCTCCAATCTCCATCTCCACCACCCATGCCCAAACCGCGCCCCACCCAAAAGTCCACCCGCCACCCGGCAACGCTCGTCGCCGTGCTTGAACAACTCGTCGTCCCCGCATTCGAGGCTGAGATCCATCCAAGCGCTGACGGCCCAGACTTCAAATTGATCGAACCCGAACCGGACTCCACCGACGTGCCCTGCATCCACGGGCGGCTCCGCGGTCAGCCCATCATACATTCACTCCCTGATAGAGGGTGGCGACGAGATCGAGGCTCTGCGGCTCCTGGGGAAACCCGCCAAGGTCGAACCCGGTTACTACCACTGGCTGCGTGGACTCGCATCCCATCGCGCCGGGGATTTCAAACAGGCGGCGACTTCGTTCAAAGCCTATTTTACAAACTGGCCGGGCGACGTGCTAGGAGCCTCCATCACCGAATCCCTCGCCCAGGAATGCGAATGACTATCCAGCCCTCTGACTCCCACACCGCCATGAAAATCTTCGCTCCCGGCGACCGCGTCGTCGCCATCAACACCGACATGTCCGGACCCATCCTCGCGCCGACCGATGTCGTGCAGCTTTCCTTCCATTTTCCTGACGGTCCGCTCCATACAAACCAAGTGTATCACGTCGCCGCCGTCGAACCCCGCCGGGATGGAGCGCAAGGTGTCTTCCTAACTGGCCTGCGCGTCCTCTGCGGCGATCGAGAAGTTCCATGGATTTCCAGCCGAAGGTTTTTGTCATGGAAAATGTGTTGAGAATCCGCTCGGCATCGGGCGGGCAATCCTTCACGAAAGTCCAAGCGGAGGCGCGCAAACTCGGCTATCGCGTGCATGCACAAATTGAACTGGTTAATCCGTGAGCAATGACCTCATTCAACGCGTGATGCTTGTTGGCGGGACTGGACTCACATACTAACAAGTTGGTGAAACCGGGTAACGCAAGTGGATGTCACAACGCCGCTTTGACTCGCCTTCGGTGGGATACTTTAGACGGTCGTAAATGCCAGCCCATTGCGAATCGGATGGATAAATGAATTCATCGGAGAGTTTACCAGCTTCGGCTCTGGCCCATGCCTCTCTGGCGAGTGGTTTGAGGTTCTCAGGCCATGAGGTATCCGGGGAATCATAATCGTCCGGGTGAAGTCCGGGGAATGAGTAGGAAATGGCAAACCATGTTTTGAGGAATTCCTCATCGCCGAGGCTTTCGGGTGCAGTCAGTGAGGCTTCGCGAATACGAGCCTTCGCGTTTGGGATTGATGTGGGAATCAGGGAATTGCTTCTCATAGGCGGTAGCTCTACCAGGAAGAATCACGCTTGCCAGGGAAAAAATCGGACTCTCAACAATAATTTTAGATTCTTGGTTTCCAGATGCGTTCGGTGTCGTCTGGCCGCTGGATTAAATGCGGGGTGTTGCCTTTGCCTGCTTATCTCGCACCATATTTATGAATGTTCCAAGATTCCATAAGTGTGTTCTATCGCTGGGACGATAGGAAGTATGCACCGCTTCTGGGACGACAAGCTGTAGGTGATGGGAACGCATCTGCTCAAGCTGGTCCGATGAAATGGATGGTTGCAAGGTAATGAGATGTTTTTCTAGCACGCGAACGCTTTCTGCGAGCACCTGCCGCCATCGATCCTTGCATGAGGTTTTTGCCCCCAGTAAGGTGAGGAGTTCCACCGGAAAGTCCTGATCCAAATAATTTTCCTTGCCGGGAAATAGGAAATCGGGTTTTGCCTTTGCCTCTAGGGTCACGCCCTTCTCGAATACGAGGTCGTGTTCTCGGAATATTTCGGACAAATGGTTTTCAAATGCGAGACCAGCGCGGGACTTGCGGCGGTTGTGTACGGACAGTGAATAGCTAACGAAATCATCGACATCCTCGAATTTTTCTTCAAGCCGCTTGTTCACGATATGGCGTTCGAGCACGCGGAAGGCGTATTCCTCGCTTTCCATCCACGACATGATAGCCTCATCTGCTCCGTCACGCGCCTTCACGTCTGATACTTCCTTGCGAATGAAGTTTCCGAACTTTGCGGTGGTTGGGAATTTTTCCCCGAAGAGTTCAAGCATCCGACCGAGCAGTGCATCATTCTTCACAGCGATTTCGACGCCCGCAGCCTCTAGGATACGCGCCCGTGTCATGTCAACGATCTGCGCATCGTTAACAACCGCCGTTCCGAAGTTAAGTTGCCGATCTGCGGTTATTCCGAACAGCCATCTTAGCTGGTTCTCGCTTGTCGATCCCGCAGGTGCCGCGAAGACTGTGGCCGAGCTAATATCACCTTTGAACGCGATGATTAGTGAATCACCCGCATGTGCCCTTCCTTCCCGGCCAATGACCGAATTATCGGAGTAGTAAAGGCGCCACTCCGTGCGTGTCTTGTGATTCGCACGAGAATCATACCAACTCATGCTGCCATCGTCCTCTACCAGTTCCTCGTCATTATCGGATAGATAGATGAAGCGGGAGGGAATTCCATTTGCGTCGTTTCCTTTGCGTGATGTTTCGCCAAGGATCTCACGCAACACTGGGGAGGAATTAAACTCATGCCCATTCGAAGCATTGGGATCAACTTCCACCGCTGTGAGTTGCTTCCAAGCGAAGCACGAAAATACCTCTGAAAGTTGTCCGAAGCTCATGGATTTTTAATGTGATGGTTACGTCTCCCCGCTGGATATTTTACGGCTTTTCGTTGCGAGGATATATGGCGTTTCTCATTATCATGTTTTTCGTAGAGAACCAGATCTGCCGGAGACTCCACCGGACGGTTTAACGTATCGATGACAGCCTCCGCAATGCGCTCCACGACCGGAACGACTACGGAGTTCCCGAACTGGCGGTATGCCTGTGTGTCCGAAACGGTAATCTTGAAAGAGTCAGGGTATCCCATCAAGCGCGCGCATTCTCTTGGTGTCAGCCTACGCGGATTCTTGCCTAGTCCCTGGTCGATAAGGATTTCAGAGCCGTCTTTGTGGTAGCGCGCGCTAAGAGTTCGCGCCGTATTCTTGCCCGATACGAGTCCGAATCCAAAGCCGTTTCCTGCCGCCTTGTGTTTGGCCGCGTAGTTCTGAAGATAGTTCCAAAGGTGATCGGTGAGAGTATATTTGGGATCCGGATTTTTTTCGAGAATAGTTTTAAGTTTGGGGCCTTCGTCCGGAAAGACCGGAAACTCGAAGCTGCGCGATTCGCGGAAGCCGACGAGAAAGATGCGTTCCCGGTTTTGAGGCACGACACTCTTGCCGTTGATGATCCTTGTCTGAACCGTATATCCGAGGTGCTTGGTAAGCGTATCGTAGATTACCCGAAATGTATTCCCGTTGTCGTGGCTTTGAAGGTTCTTGACGTTTTCCAATACGAAAGCGGCTGGCCGATGGTAGTCGATAATTTCTGCGATAACGAAAAAGAGATTCCCCTGTTTCGCATCATCGAAGCCATGTGCTCGGCCGAGACTGTTTTTCTTCGAGACTCCGGCGATGCTGAAGGGCTGGCAGGGAAAGCCACCGCAGAGGATGTCATGGATGGGTATGTCGGCGACGGCGACGTTGTGGATGTCTCCGTGGGGTTTTTCGCCATAGTTCGCCTCGTAGGATTGCTGGCTGAATTTGTCGTAATCTGAGGAGAAAACGCACTTTGCACCCTGTTTTTCAAAGGCGATGCGGAAGCCGCCAATGCCGCAAAAAAGATCAATGAAGCGGAGTTGTTTTTTGCCGAATTCCTGAGGGTCCTCCCTGAGGGTGTGTGCGGTGGTTCTTCGGCCTGAGGTTTTCTCCTGCGGCAGCTTATGATCGACGTGACGTGTATTTTTCTTTCCTAGCATCGAGCAGATTTTTTTAAGGAAACGGTGTGGCGGACGTATTGTCGAGAGTGGTTGCAAAATACCGTAAGAAGGAGCGCTGCTGACGGCGGGCATGCGTTTCCACCTCGATTACACGACCGGGCGTGTCCATCCGGCTAGAACCGATTTGCGCCGCTGTATCGAGGCGATGGTCGCAGAGGAGGATGATCCCATTCCGCTTACGTGGGTTGTTGAATTGGTCAAAAAGACTGGCTATCACCCCAATCTTGAACGCGCAGACGTGTTGCGGAGAAGAAGTTCATGGAAGCTACGGGATGATTTTCCTGATCCAAAAATTCTTTGGCGGGAGTGAGAGTTGGGAAATGAGTATCTGGCAGATGGCAATCCTTTCGCACGGCATTCGGCGCTGAAACTGCTGTTCTTAGTGCTCGCAGTTCATGGCTGTCGCTTTCGCGAATAAAAGTGCGGCGGTCATAGACGCGCCGCTAGAGGGGGAGAGAGACACGAGGCTTGAAGACACAAGACGGGGAAGATTGGAAGAGCGTCGCGTGGTGCAAGGCGCTGGATTATTTGCGGATCAGAACCCGGGCGTTGCCCTGGGCTGGAATACTTCAGCCCGTTGGGGTTGGGATTCGCCATCCTTAATCTCCGATCTCTGATCTCCGATCTTCTCCCGGCCAATGAGGCAATTCGCCTGAGCTGATGCCATCTGACGCCAGCGGTGGATTGCCCTCCGTCGGGCCAGCCGGGGTGCGTCCTCCGGACCGTTCTCAATGAGGCGCAATTGCGCACTCTGGATTTGGAGGCGGTGGCGAAATTTATGCAGTCTTTGAAGTGGATAAGCCCGGTTAGATGTCTTGAATGGGTGAAATGTTATCCTGCGCCACCAAGAAGCGCCGGGATTTTCGTTTCCAACCAACTTCTAGCAGCTTGGGTTTTCAGCGCACACTCCCAGATGGTGACGACATGCCAACCGAGTTGGCGGAGTGCGTTTTCAAGACGGAGGTCGCGGGCGCGGTTGCCTTCGATCTTGTGCCTCCACCATTCAGTCCGGCTCTTGGGAATGCGGAAGAAGGAACAATGCTCCTGCCCGTGCCAGAAACAGCCGTGGACGAAGATGACGCTGCGGTATTGCGGCAGGACGAGGTCGGGTTTTCCGGGCAGGGAGCGGTTGAGCGGGCCGTTCACGGTGAAGCGGTAGCCGAGGCGGTGGAGCATTGATCGCAAGGCCAGCTCCGGCTTGGTATCGCGTCCCCTGATGTGGCTCATGACTTCGGAGCGTTTTTGCGGAGTGAAAACGTCCATGGGGGGAATAAACGCTGAAATGCTGGAACGGAAGGGTTAACGGGGACAAATGACGCCGGAATCCTGATTGCGGAAACCTGCCTTGCTGACAGACTATCGCCGCAACCCACATGCCCCACCAACCCCACACGATGCGGGAGCAAAGTCTTTGAAACGCTATGTCTGATGACCATAAACGGGGTCCTTGGATTTCAATATTTACATTTGAATCCAAGGATTGCGGTAGGAACCGCCGTTGCCGGCGGCCCCCCGCGCAGATCCGTACGTGAAGAATTACCTCATACGGCTCCTGCTTCGAGTCCGGCGCAATGTCACCTTTCTTACG
>JAYVNM010000186.1:0-9924 GCA_043758445.1 Akkermansiaceae bacterium
CTTTTCGGATGCCCGATGTCGTAAAATCAAGGGTTCCAGCGCCTCAGCGGAGCGAAATTCGACGATTTTCTAATCTAACAGCGAAAGTCGGGCTAGGAAGCTGGAAGAACCAATTGGCCTCTTCGCCGGAGCGGATTCGTCGAAACTGTTTGAAGACGGAAAGATCCAAGCGGTAGATCGGGCATTTCTCAAAGAAAAGGTCAAATCCGGCGTGCTCAAGCTCCTCGTCGGAACCGATGCGGCAAGCACCGGCCTCAACCTCCAGACCCTCGGCAGCCTCATCAATCTCGATCTCCCATGGAACCCCACAACCCTCGAACAACGCAAAGGCCGCGTCCAGCGGGGAACGATTGGAAAACGCATACCGTTCTGCAATCTCCGCTATGACGAGGGAGTCGAGGAACGCCTCTTCAATGTCCTAACGGGCCGCATCCAGGAGATCACTAACATCTTCGGCACCGTTCCCGACTTTATCACCGACCACTGGGTCAAGGACATGCTGGAGAACCGCGAGATCATGGAAAGCGACCTCGTGACGCTAGTCTCCGACAAGGAAATCAGTCCCTTCAGTGTCAAAGAAACCTACGAATACCTCGACGAAGAATGGGAAAACACGGCGGAAGTTCTCAACTCAAGAGAGGCGATTTCTGTTTTCCTGAATGGATGGTGAGCCCATAAAATGATCATGATTTACGACGATAAAAACAAGTTCACCTTCCGCCCATGACCCATCAGCTAGATTTGGAGCGATAGGGTCTGCTGGTCGCATATCAGAATTATGGCTTACCCAAGCGAGTTCACCGCGCCCGAAGACGTCTTCGAGCTTCTTTCACGGATCAGGCCGAGGGTCATGACGAGCAATTGGCTGATCATGAAGGCGCTGAGCCAGAGGAAGGCGGCATCGGTGAAGCCATAGGAATGGAGGCCGATGCCGAGCATGTTCGTCCCGAACCACGACCAACTGGTGACGATGTTGCCGAAGACCGCCATGACCATCATGCCGCGTTCGCGGACCAAGCCGCCCCAGCGGGCGTGGAGGATGATGGCGTTCCAGATGACGATGAGCAGCGCACCGTTTTCCTTGGGGTCCCAGCCCCAGAAGCGGCCCCAGGATTGATCGGCCCAAATGCCGCCGAGCACGGTGCCGACGAAGCTGGCGAGAGTCGCGAAACAAATCACACCATAGACCATGCCGCGCAGCGAAGTGGCGGTGGATTGTGGAATACTGCCAAAGGCCCGACGGATCAAATAGACGCTGGCGATGGTGCCAGCGAGAAAGGTGGACGCGTAGCCGAGGGTGATGACGACGACATGGGTGGCGAGCCAGAAATTCGTATCAAGCACGGCGCGCATCATTTCCAGTGTGTCACCTGATAGAGACAGGTGGTGGGCGATGAGCAGGGTGGCGAAACCGACGACCGAGGCAACGGCCGTGCCGATGGCGTTGCGGTGGAAGAGCTCGATGGCGGTGCTGAGCACGATCGCGCCCCAGCCGATGAAGATGGCGGAGGAATAGAGGTTGGTGACGGGTGGGCGACCTTCTAACATCATGCGGGTAATGAGGCCGAGGGTATGGAGGGTGAGGCCGATGAGCAGGACCCGAAAGGCGGCTTGGCGGAGGGTGCTGCCCTGCCAGAGCCAAGAAACGATGGCGCAGAGAAACGCGATCACGTAGAGAACCATGCATAGATAAAATGGGGCAATGGCATTGAAGAGGGTTTCCGCTGAGGATTTGTTTAATTGATCCGGGCGATTTACTAACAGCCAAGTTCGATAGTCATTGAGGGCGGAGTTGAAAGCGGTGACGTCTTTGACGCGGTAGGCATCTCCCATGCGAGCGAATGCAAGGGTGGCGGGATGAAGAGCGCCCTTGACGACTGAGTCCGTTAGGGAGTCCGGTAATTTTCTCCAGCCGTCCGCGTCATTGCCGGAAGGTGTGGTGTAAACTTCCGTCAGCGACGCCCATTCGGTTACGATTTTCATGCGCGACGAGGCGCTATCCATAGTGGATTGGTTGAATTCTTCACCTCGGGTTTGTTTGTCCGACTCGGCCAGTGCAGCGCCGACTTCGGTGAGAAAATGGGTGAACTCGGATTCGATGTGACCCTGCCCGGGCAGGGCGAGAGCGTGCTTGAGTTGGTTGTAGCGGGTGAGGTTCCGGGTCAGAAGCATCAGTGCCTTTTCATAGGGGGACCAGGTTTTCGAGTCGCTAGTAGCGATGCGTTTCGCCTCCGGTTGCAGGGCTGAGAATGAGGGTTGGAGTTGGGCGTAGGAATAGGATTTTTCGTCACCACGGGTGAGCTTTGTTAGCCCGAGGAGGTCGTCGTGATGGATGGGAAAAATTTTCCGGGTATCGGCCAAAGCAGGATTGAAATTAAGTTCCGCGAGCCATGCGGCAGGGGTGGTGGGCGCGTCATCGCCGGGAACGCTTTGTTTCCCGTGGATGGCAAGCAGGGCGTTGCGGGCGAGGGAATCGAGGGGCTGGACCCGTCCGTTAGAGATAACAGGAAGCGTCCCGAAGCCTTTGAAATCGACACCCGATGATGGCCGCGAGGTCTTGAATACGGCACTGGCGATGAAGAGAAAGCAGAGCGCGGGGATGAGCCAGGCGGTGATTTTCTGGAGCTTGCTCATGGGGCGGGAGTGAGTTTGTTGCGCCGAGAGATGGCTTTGATTAGGTGCTGGGAAAACACCCACAGCAGGCCGAGGCCAACCATGGCGCAGGAAATGTAAGGGAGGGTCCAGACAGGGTTGCGGACGACTTGGAAAATGGTGGTCGTGTCGTTGTTCTCAAAGCCGGCCTGATAGAATGTGAGTCCGCCGTAGCGCAGCGGATGGTTCATGTAGATGAGATCCTCGCGGTTCTCGCCGGTGTCGGGATTGAGAATTTTGATTTTGCTAGAGAAATTTTTCGGGACGTCGGTGCCGAGGTAGCGGTCGTGGCTGAAGTCGAGGAGCTTGATGGAAAATGGATGATAGAGGCGGCGCTGGCGAATGGCCATTTTCCAAAGTCGTCCGGCGGCGTCAAAGGATTGCTCGCCCTTGAACGCGTTCGAGAGCAGCCAGCGACCTTGGGATTTCCCGCCGTCCGGGATGACCTCGACAAAGGCGGAGGTGAGATTGCGGCGGTCGTCCACGGTCTCGCGCGGCGCGCGGCGGACGGCGTAGGCTTTGCCGAAGCCCTCGGTGGCGTGGGTTATGTCGAACTTCTCGGTGGCCTCGGATTCCGGGAGAATTTCGCTGTTGGAGTAGTAGCTGAGGATTTTCACGGAGAAGCCACCTAACGGAAATTCCGCTCCGTCTTGCAAGCGGGCCTGCGGAATCGCGGTGACGGTTTCCATGCCATCACCGTCGGGCCTGATGACGACCAGTTCGACCTCGCGGGGGAAGGTCGAGTAGTTCGAGATTTCCCCCTCGGTGATGGACATCTGTGCTTCGCGACCTAACAGCCCGGTGAAAATTTCACCCAACAGCATCAGCAGGATGCCGGTGTGAATGACGATCATGCCCGCTTTGTTCCAGCGGAGCTTAAAGCGCGAGCCATGTGCGGCGAGGAGATTGACGATGAGTAGAATGCCTAACAGAGTTCCGCCGGGAATGGGGATGGGGAACTTTTTCGCACCGGGCATGACATCCCACCAAGCGATCCATGAGCGGAAGAATTTTGCCTGCACTTCATAGATGCCCAACTCGACCTGAGTGATGGTGGCGACGAAGATCAACACCATGGCGAAACTCAGAAGAGTGACGGTTAGGCGCAGGGAGCTGAAGAATTTGAGAAGTCGAAAAATCATTGGTTAATTTTAGAAACCAGAATCCAGAAACCCGATGAAGAGAGCTTTCCTAACAATAATTTATCATCAAATTTCTTATCTGCGTCCATCTGCGGTTAAATTACTCTTCGCGAATTAAGGAACGAGCACTGAGTTTAAAAACAGCATCGGACGTGACTCAAGGGAAGGTTGCGGAACGGACGAAGCTGTCGAATTTCTCAAGATTCGTTTCAACGAGGGTGGCTTCGCCGGTGATTTTAAAGAACCAAGTCATGCCAGGACGCTTGAGAATGGCGGCACCGATGGCGGCTTTTTTGCCGTCCGCCATAGGTTCGGTGCTGGTCATGTGGCTGATGAAAATTTCACCGACGGGAGTTTGTTCCTTTTTCCCAAGTGCCGGATCGTCTGCGGCAGCGAGGGGGGCGAGCTGGAGTTGGGAGCGCCAGCGGTTGACGTTGTCGAGGATGCTGCCGGCATCGCCGGGCAGTGGGATCACGGAGACATCGGCGGAGGTTCCGTCCGGGCCGGCGATGCTGAAGCTGGCGGCGCGCATGGAACTGCCTTCGCTGGCGGTCCAGCCACCGGGGGTCGTCACATGGATTTTTTCCCTGCCGCTTGGGGCGGATTCGGGCGCACTTTTGTTGTTGCCAGCGATGCGGATACTGCGCAGAAACGCCATGAATAGGCCCTCAGATTTCCGGAGAACACCGACAGGGCCGGAGAATTTGAAATACCAGGTTTCGGTTTTGAGAGGCAGGACCCCGGCAAGAATTCCTTGGGCGTCTGCTGCGGAATCTGACATAGTTAGATTGAAGAGCAGCAGCTCTTCCGCGGAGTCCGTAACCTTGAGCGGCTGACCGGCCACGTCCTTTTCAGCGAGCGGCTTGAAGCCGAGCTGACCCCGCCAGCGGTTGATGTTTGCAGCGAGGCCACCGCCATCACCACCTAGCTTCGAAACAGTGAGGCGCCCACCACTCGGAAGCGCGTATGCTGCGGTGAGAAACTGACCGGCAATCTCCGGTTTCCAATCCGCGGGGGCCTGCCAGACGACGGAGGTGGCTTGGGCCGCGTGAGGTTCTAATCCATTTGGAGCTGCACCTGTAGGCTCGACAACCGGCGGCGCGGGAGTTCCCGCTGTAGAATCCGTGGCAACCTTGTAGGTGCGGATTTCATCGTCCTTGCAGGAGCTGAGAACGCAGAGTGAGAGAGGTGCGAGGAGGAGGAATGGGCGCATGGGATTAAATAGCTTTTCTCGGTATAGCGTCAACGCAGGGATGGTTGCTTATCGCAGCTTGAAAAGAAAAAAAGCGGATTCGCTCGCATAAAGCATGTTCCTCACGTCCGTCTTCTGGCCACGCTTCCCGGTCATTTCAAACCGCTCCCGGATAAAGCTGGTTGACGACTGTCGTGGAGGAGGGCGGACATGAGCGGACGGATGGCGGTGACGTCGCCATTAGTCAGGGCACTGGAAATTTCTCGGTTTCTTTCGTGAGTCCAGTCGGCGATGAGTTTTTGCCATTTAGCGGGCCATGCGGCGGGGATGGGTTCCTGCCAGCGGCCTTGGCATCTACCGACGTGGGCGATCATGAGATAGCGCAAGGCGCAGGCTTGCCATTCGTCTAGCAGGAATTTCTCATGCCATTGCAGGCGGGTGATGCCGTCGTTACTTTTGATTTTTTTATAGCCATAGCCGAGGGTGTAGGCGGCGAGTCCGCCGACGAGGGCACCGGCCACGGTACCACCGCCGAAGCCAGTCGGGTCGCCTGCTCGCGATCCGGCCATGGCAGTGTCTCGCCGCGCGGATCGGTCGCCTCGACCGCGCGGATTTGCAGGATTTGGAGGATGGAGTCAGCCTTCACCGTGAGGCGCAGACTAGCGGCAGGATTTGCCTGATACGCACTTAAAAAATGCGCCGGGCGGAAGTTTTCGGCAGGCTGGCGGTCGAGACGGTGGGATATGAAAATTTGCGGATTGCACGCTGGATTCCATCTGCCGAAGGTGGTGAATTCCATCATGCTGCTGCCGGTATTCCAGGATCTGATCAAACCGCAATGGCGGGCGGTGCTCGAAGCGCTCAAATTTTCCGGTGGGCTGCCCGTGACTGAGTTGGCGGGGGTGGTGGACGCCAGCTACATGGCGGTGAAGCAACACTGCGAGGATCTCAGGGAACTCGGCTACTTGGATCGCTCGCGGTTGCCGCGCAAGGTGGTCGGACGACCGGAAATTTTTTACAGTCTCAGCGCCAAGGCGGACCCACTGTTTCCGCAGATCGGGTTGGGTTTCACGCTCGATCTGCTCGAAGATCTCAAGGCGATGCTTGGCGAAAACACCCCGGACAGACTGCTGTTCCAGTATTTCCAGAAGCAGCAGGAAAAATGGCGGCCGCTGCTCATCAATTCCCAATCACTCGTAGAAAAAGCGACCAAACTTGCCGCCTTGAGAACGCAGGAAGGTTGTCATGTCCGTTGCGAATACGATCCTGCGAAGGGCTTCCGCATCGAGGAATTTCACAACCCATTGCAACGGATTTTCGAGCGCTATCCCCGGGCCGTCGCGATGGAGTTGCGGATGTTAGAACAACTGCTCGGCACCCGGGTGAGCCGCCGCGAACTCCCCGGTGGCCGTGCCGGACAGCCACGGGTGGTGTTCGAGGTGCTCACACTGGGCAAACCGGCGGCTGGATAATTTTATTGAATTTGACTGCCACAAATCGCGTCCATTCCACGAATACCCCATGTTATCATGAAACCCATTTTGATTTCCTCAGTCGCCATCTGGCTTTTGATGTCCTCGGGCTGTAACCGGCAATCCGCCGAGGTTGCGAAAAAACTAGCCGAGCTCGAGCATCAAAACTCCGCCGCCACCGCTCGCCAGCAAGAACTCGAACAACAGCTCGACGACCAAAAACTCGCCGCCGCCCGGGATGTGATCGAACGTGACCGGGCACAGCTAGAAGCGGATCGTGAGGATCTGGAACGCCAGCAAGGTGCCGCCGCCGCCGATCAGGACTGGGCGCTCCGCCAGCGCGCGCAAGACCTTGCCAAGCGTGAGGGGAAACTCGAACAAGCGCAGGCGACGCTTGAGGACAAACAGGATGATCTTCACCTGCAATCCCAACAGCTCAGTGACCGTGATCGCGAGTTGGCCGGCCGCGAGGCGCTGCCTTCGGTGCAACCCGAACCAGCGCCCGCGCCTCGTCAACAGGCTGGCGATTTTGGCACATTTTTCGACGCGCTTTCCCCATACGGTAGCTGGTTGGAGACTGCGGACTACGGTTATGTCTGGCAGCCGGTGGTCGTGCGTGAGGTGAATTGGCGGCCCTACGCCCGTGGCCGCTGGGTATGTTGCGACCGCGGTTGGAACTGGGTTTCGGAAGAGCCCTTCGGCTGGGCGACCTATCACTATGGTCGCTGGTGTTTGCTGCGCGGGCGTGGCTGGGTCTGGGTACCCGGTTGCGAGTGGGCACCTTGCTGGGTTTCATGGCGGCAAAATGACCATCACATCGGCTGGGCCCCGCTGCCCCCGGAAACCATGGCCTACCGTGGCCACAGTTGGGATTCGACCGTGGATGCCCAGTTCCGCATCGGTGCGCTTTGTTATAATTTCGTGGAAATCGGCAACTTCGGCGGTGCCCTATTCAGTCACTGTCTGCCGGTTGCGGGAAATCTAACGATCATCAACCAAACCACGAACATCACCTACATCCATTTCCAGCACGGGCAGGTGATTTGCGGCGGGCCGGGATATAAAACCGTCTGTCAGCTAGTCGGCAAACCCCTGCCATATTATCGGCTAGAAGTGGACAAGCACCCACGGAAAGGCAATGAGCCGTTAGGTTCGCGGCCACACATCCAAGGTGATCGGCTGGTCGTCGCCGCTCCAGACATGGATGCCGGTTGGAACGCCGGTCTGAAGCCGAAACGCGTCCAAGGGCGATTGGAAAATATAACGGTCGAGCGTGACGGTGAGTTGAGCAACGAGGTCACTAACCGTTTCCGCCAGAGCCGTGAGGAAGCTAACAAAACCGCAGATGAGTCCATCGCCACACTCGGTGGACGGGAAAAATTTACCGCACAGCACGGTGGACAACTTCGGGAAATCCGTCGCCAGCCGGAGACACCGGTCACGACGCCACCCGCAACAATTCCAGTAATCAACAACGGCCCCCACGTCACGCCGCCGCCGCCAGAACTGAGCGTCCGCCCACCCAGCAACGACCGCCCACCGGAGACGCCCGTTGTAAGGAGAAATCTGGTGACCGGTGACCAAGCTCACGTTACCCCGCCGCCACCGGGAATCGTTAGGCCCAACGTGGAGCGGGGCCAGCACGTCACTCCGCCGCCACCCGAAATGGTCAGGCCGCGAGTTGCCGAGGGCCAGCACGTCGCCCCTCCCGCCCCGCTGCAGCCAGTGGATAACGCCGATAAAGTTGGCCAACAACGCAGGCAGGAAGAACAGGCCCGGCAAGCCCAATTGCTCGCTCAGCAGCGCGAGGCCGCACAAGCGCAAGCCGCGCAAAAAGCGGCAGATCAGCAGCGCGAGCAGGCTCGTCGGCAACAACAGGAACAACAACGCGCCGCCGAGCAAGCCCGCCAAGCCCAAGTGGCCGCCATGGAACAGCAGCGCCAACGCCAGCAACAACAGCCAGCACCGCGCCAGCCGGACAATCCCCGTCAGCGCAATAAAGATAAGGACAAGGACCCGAATCAATAAGCATTGTGACAATCTTTAGCCCCTTTGAATTCGCTGAACCAGATGACGATATATACTGCCGCGCATCAAGATTTGTGATTAGTCGGGTTCGACTTGTCGCGACCGTGGCGGCGGTTTTCAACCGCCATGTCTCTATAAGTGGCGGTTGAAAACCGCCGCCACGTATTCACAAATTTTGATGCGTGGCAGTTTAGCAGGCTGCGATTGGCGTTGCATCGACTTCATTAAGCCGAAGTGATGGCCTACTTGCCGATCTTTGCAGCCTAAACTTGACACTACAGCATGCGGTCCTGCTAGATGGCTTGGAGGACTTCTCCTTCCCAGATCTTTAACAAGACCCGGCCTAATTCGAGCTTCCCAACCGCTTGGATTCTGCACAGTCTACCAGAAATCACCTTCATCATGTCACTTCTGGACCTTTTCGAATTCGTTTTTCGCTTTGCCTTGGGTGCTTCCAGCGCCGCGACCTGGACTTGGGTGATTATCACCTTCATCGTGTTCATATTCCTTATCGGCTCACTATGGGGCCGCGCATGGAATAAGGAATGGAGCCTGTCCCGTCACGGCGGCTTCTTCGCGACAGTCCTGATTTTCGCCGTCTTTGCTGCTTACTCGGTCTTTAATCTTCGAACGATTGCTGGAATGGAAGAGTGGTTCAAACAACAGAGCGCAACTCTTCCCCGTTCCATCTCAGATTCCAGCCGTCTCAAACGCTCCGTCATCGTCGAAACTTGGCGCCGACTGGAACCAAAGAAAGGCCAGCAGGATTTGACACCCCCCGATCAGTCTGGCGACCAAGTCCGACTAAATACCCCGGAGGACGCCATCGTGCTCGCAAGCGTCGCGGCGGAAGCGGCCCGCAGTTCGTTGCATTCTAAGCCACCCTTCATTTTCGGAATCCCGCTAGATACGAAAAGCCCGAACGATATCGCATCTGAAACCGTCGATGCTTTAAAACTCTCTCCCACTGCGTTTCCAAAAACAGTCGGTGGTGACAACGAATGGACTGCGACTGCTGCAACACTTCAAGTCAATCACGCCTTGGATACGGCAATCGCTCTACTGAAACCGAAACTCGCCGATCTCAAGACCGCTTGCCTGTGGCTACTCGGTCTATCGGTTCTGATTCCATTCGTCTTTGGCGCCATCCGCGCTCTCGAAGACATCAAGGTAAACCCCAAGCCTTAATCTCCACCTCTCCCCACAATGAAGAATCACCTTTTTATCGGCCTCGGTGGCCAAGGCGGAAAAAGTATCGCAGAGCTTCAGAAGGTCTTCGTAAATCGCAGCGAAGATGCCAAAGGTCTCACAAATAGCGGCCAGAAATGGGACTTCCTTTATGCCTCTTCCGCCAAATCTATGGGTGAAACCGAGACCTAACCGCCGCGAAGCGGCGCGAACCTCTTGAAAGTTGTCCACAACAGGCCGATTCGAGAAT
>JAYVNM010000187.1:0-9924 GCA_043758445.1 Akkermansiaceae bacterium
CATCTCCACAATCCGCAAGCGCGGCCTCAACCTCATGGCCGCCATCAAAGCCGCCTTCACCGGAGATCCTCTGGCGTGCAGTGCTGAATAGTTACGAAAATTTTACCATCCGCCATGACTTCCTAGGTGGCATCATTGATGACACGAGTCTGGCCGAGTGCGGTGGGGATGCTGCGAGCAGCGATGAGGCCGAGGGCTCCGAGCGAACCGGTGTGGATGAGTTGGCGGCGGTTCATGGGGTGGGCATTGGGAATGAGGTTTCTGGGCAGCGGCAGATACACGGCGGGTCAGAGCGAGTTTTCACAGGACGTTAAGTTAGTCGGGTCGATTTACTCTTCTTAGGATGGCGGGTTCCGGGAAAAGCCCTAGCCTTTATCCATGACGGGCACGTTCACCTTGGTTTTCGAGACTTCCACCCCGCAGGCCTCGCTGGCTGGCATCGCGGCGGGCGGTCGCCTGCAACAACGTGAATTCACCAGCGACCGCAGCCACAACGCCTCCTTGTTCGCCCCGCTCAAGGAACTTCTGGATGCTCGGGAATCCGGGAAAATCGGCCTTGTCCTCGTCGGCAGCGGACCCGGTAGCTACAGCGGCACCCGCGTGGGAATCGCCGCCGCGCAGGGCGTCGCCATCGCCGTGGGTTGTCCAGCGGTCGCCGTGCCGTCAATCCTCGCCGTGCCTGCCGCACGAAACGGAGCCGCTTGCCTCGCCATCGGCGATGCGCGGCGGGGTGCCTACTGGACGGCCCGTGTGGTAAATTCTGATTTGGCCGCCGGGCCGGAACTCACCGATGCGCGCGGGCTTGAGGCCAGCGTGCTGGCAGCGATCACCGCGGGCATCCCGGTTTTTTCCTACGAGGACAGCGGGCGATTTCCACTTCCTCCAGAACTCCTCTGCCATGTTAGACTCGAATTCCCGAATGCGGAGCGGCTCTGGCAGGCATGGCAATCCACCCCCGCCGCGACCCGTGCGCGTTGGCTGATAGAACCGCCCCAGCCAATCTATCTGAACCCCCCGCACATCACCCCAGCCAAGCGGTCGTGGTTGGCACCGCCTCAATCGTGACGCCGCCAGACGGTGACGAGGGCGGTGGTCCACTGGAATTTGCGCGCGGTTTCGCGGATCAGGAATGGCTCATCGGTCTGTCGCAAGAGGGTGAATGCAGGTGTTAGTTTTTCGATCAACCAGTCGCAGGTTCCCACCGTAGGCCAGTTGGCAAACGGGGTGAATTCCTCTAGCCAAGTGCAAGGCGTCGCCAAAACCAACTCGCCACCCGGTTTCACCAAGGCGGGCAGTCGGACTAACAGTTTGATGGGTTCTGTTAGGCGGCAGAGGAGATTCGCTGCATGGACGCGGTCGAAGGAGCCGAGCTCATCCGGCAGATTCATGGCATCGCCTTGTATAAAACGGAGCTTGTCGCGATCAACGCCGACGGGCATCCGGGCAGTTAGCGGGGTGGAAATGGCCGCCTCTTCCCGTCGCTTGTATGCTAGTGCGGCGCCATTTCTTATGGCCTCCGCTGCTTGGATGAAGGTGTTAGAAAAGTCGATGCCGAGCACCTCGTCACAGTGGCGGGACATTTCAAAAGCCGAGCGCCCGACTGCGCAACCGAGATCCAGTCCCCGCGCTGCTTGGCCCGGCGAGAAATGCGCGGCGGTGCGGACGGGAAAATCCAAGGCATCGCGCATCCCCGCAGGCCAGTCGCGGCAGGGCGGTAGAATTTCCTCTGCGGTGCCGAAGTGAAATAACAGATACTCCGCTAGGACTTTTTCTGACTCGTAAATGGCGCTCATCCGGGGCTTCAGGATTTGTGATTTGACATTGGCGTGGTGGCTGGAAGCAGGCAAGCTCTGATCCACCGCCATGCTCATTCGCCTCATCGTCGCCGGCAAGCCCGCGCTCGCCTACGCCAAATCCGGAGTGGAGGAGTATCTAAAACGCCTGTCGCGCTCTGGCGGATATGAACTGGTGGTGGTCAAAGCGGGGAGCCGCGACGAGGTTTCCGCTAGATTGCTAGAAAAATCGCAGGGCTGTTTCCGCATCGCCCTGGACGAGCGCGGCGAGAGCCTGAGCACGCGACAATTCGCCGACCGGCTCGATGCGTTAGAGCGACGAGGTGAGGTGAAAACCGTCGCCTTCCTGATCGGCGCGGCGGACGGTCACAACGAAGCCCTGCGTGGAAAATGCGATCTGCTGCTCAGCCTGTCGCCCTTCACCCTGCAACACGAGCTAGCGCTGTTAGTTTTGCTGGAGCAACTCTATCGGGTGGCGTCGCTGAAAAGTGGCTCGCCGTATCATCGGGATTGAGGGGCTATTGATTCGGGTAAGATCACCACATTTGAATATTCAATA
The DNA here is from genome assembly GCA_043758445.1 of Akkermansiaceae bacterium. Classification (GTDB taxonomy): domain Bacteria; phylum Verrucomicrobiota; class Verrucomicrobiia; order Verrucomicrobiales; family Akkermansiaceae; genus Luteolibacter. Next base: position 2,353 of record JAYVNM010000187.1, read on the forward strand.
ACTTAAGCGCGTTAGTCGCATTTCTATGCGACGCGCGTTTTCATTGGGTTTTCTGAAGTCATCAGCTTTTGGTGTCGTGTTAGCAAATGGGAGGATCGTTTGGCCAGCCGAGTAGCAACGAATGTTAATTTTACGTAGAATGTCGCGGTGCTCTTTGTCATCTTGAACATATCGCTCCCACTGTTCGCGAACCGCCAAGGCCCGTAGTAAGCCAAGGTCGTTATTTGAACCTGCGACAAGCGAAGAAATTCCAGACCTGCTGCCTGCAAGGATTTCGGGGAGTTTGGCGTCGAGATTGCCGTCGTGGGTTAGGGGAACTCCATCGGTGTGGCCGATGATTTCCAAGGTGTCTACTTTCACCCTGCCTTCCTCTTGGCGGGAAATAATCTCGGTTGCGAGGAAATTGAATTCATTGGTTGTCAATGTATAGATGAATTTTTCACCCATAGCGCTGCTGCCTGACTCGAAACGATATCCCTCCTTTTCGATGATCTGGATATTGGGCGGCTTGTCATTCAGTTGCCCTTGAAGTTCCTTGAGCTGACGCTTCAGGGTTTCATTCTCCCGGCGTAGTTGTTCCAATTCGGCCAGGGAACCCATCAGACGGCCCTCAAGATCCTTGATCTTCAGGACCGCTGAATGGCATGTTTCTGAATGAGCAGCGATCACTTGGGACGGGCTGCGGTTCGCGGAGATGGGCACAAGCTTTAGAGCCTCTCGAAGTCGGTTCATCGGCTCACGAACGTGTGACAAATCGTTGCCCACCGCGTGAATCAGCGCTTGGTCTTTTCCTACATTATTGGTCGGGAGGAGTGCACAGAAAACAACGGCCACGATCGCGATAGCGATGATGAATAGTGTTAGAAAGAGATCGGTGACGCTCGGCCAGTAGCTCTGGTTTTGAATTTCGTCGTCAGATTCGAACATGACAAGATGGATTAGCGCCTACCGAAGATTCCCGTAAACACGCCCGGCTTTTTAGCTTGCGCGGCTGGGGTTGCTGCTAACGCACTGGATGCTACTGGCTCGGTGGGCGGTGGCGGGAGTGTAACTTTAGGCGCTTTGGATTCAAGCACCCGTCTCATCTCTCGCATCTCCGACTTGGACACTTCTGCGACGGAGCGGATGGCGTCCTCAGATTGATTCTTTGTTTCGATTTGTTGCTTCAGAGCACCTTGCAAGGATTTGAGCGTTTCCGGGATCGACTTAGCGGACTCTTGGATTTGCAGGCTTATTTTGTCGAGACTTCGAGCGACGAGGTCGAGTGTCGTCTGGGTTTTGCTACGAATGTCGTCATGGGTCGTAGTGCCATCCTGAGCTTGTTGGGCTAAAAACGTCTCAAGTGTCGAACGCATACCTTTAATGCCGCTATCGAAGCTTGTCTGCGCGGCTTTAAGAGTGTCGCCGGGAAGTTTTGAAACCAGTTTTTTTAGCTCGTCCACGGTTGCCGCCACATTTTTGCGGTCAATCTCGTGATCGACTGAAATTTTTCCAGTCGCTTTGGAGATTTCATTCAAGGTATCGAGCATATGCTTCCTGCTTTCCGTATGATCGTTTCGGATGCCGTCGATGTGATTGGCTAGCTGAACCAGTCGATCGTTGGTTGATTTGAAGATTCCTTCAAATCCATTCACTGCTTCAAAAAGAGGTGACTTTTTGCCTAGTGTTTTGGTCAAGGTTTCGGCGATTGAGGTGGAGTTTTCGGTCAATGTATCGGCTGCCGTTGACAGCTTGATGAATACACGGTCGAGCCCATCCAGAGTGGGTTTGACGCTATCAACGAACTTCGCGAGAGGAACTATGACCTGATCGAATTTCTCCTCACGCTTATTGATTGCCTTTGCCAAAGATTCGAAAGTGGAGCGGACTTGCGCGTATTCATCAGCGATAGTACGCGGGAGAAAGTAAGGCATGACAGTTCCCATGGCGAATCTATCAAGGTCCAATGTGTAGCGGTTCAAATTCAGTGAATAGACCCCCCGAAAAATCACAACGACAATGGTGCTTATCAGTGCAACTAGACTTGGTAAGAATGCCTCGCCGAGGCTGTGCATTAGTGAGTTCACCAGTTCTGTGCTCTCGGCCACATTACTGAGAGCCGGACCGTCCTTAATTGGTACCGCACCTTCAGAGATGCTGGTTCGGAACTCAAAAGCCTCGAGGATAGGTTTGACCGAGGAGAGAGTGCCGACAATCCCAATCACCAAGAGTAATGCGGCAATGCCAGCACTTAACCTGACGGATGTTTTAGATTTTTCACGTCTGGCCACGAGATTATGAAGCTCCGTGAGTGTGCTGGCACGGGATCCGAGCCAAGCCGACCAGCAGGTGCGTATGATGTCAGCAACTCCAGATTCGGAAGCAATACCACGTAATCTTAGCCAAGCGGATAATTCGTGCTCCGAGACGGCACGAGATCCTTCCCATGACTCTGCCGATGTGAGCACCGCTGCTGCCCGCTTGATTGCGGCACGATCACGGGAGGTCGATGCGTAAGCAAGGCAAGCGGCCCCGACCCCAACGATGCCAACGATGCCCGCGAAGCTCGCGAATAGTGTGGGCCATTGGGACGCTGTGATCTGAGCAAGAAAAAGATCCATGTGTTTATAATTATTTAAGGACGAACTACCCAAACCTCCGCGCGGCGGTTCTTGGCTTTTCCGGCTTCCGACGCGTTAGAGTCAACGGGGAAAACTGGGCCTAGACCGGCAGCGTGGGCATCTACTTTTGAGCGGCGTAGTTCAGTGGACACTGTTTCTGAACGCTCTTTGGACAGTGGCAAATGCAATTCTTGCGGGCCGCTGCTGTCGGTAAATCCAAGGATCACTACTTTTTCGGTTCCATACTTTTCAAAAACGAATCGGGGTAGGCGCTCAAGGTCAGCCTGAGCTTTAAGATCAAGGACCGACTTTCCGACCTCAAAACGAAAATTTGTGGAGAGCCGGATCGCGGAGCTGATGGTGTTCGATTCGATGGCAGAACCAAGAGCGGCAAGGATTTCTGGAGGAACAGTCTCTTGACTGCTAGTTAACCGAAGATCTACGAAGCCCTGTTTTGAGACGATGTCTTGGCCTTGATTTGAAGTGGCAAACTTTACCAATTGAAGGGCGCTCTCCTTGGCCTTAGGAAGCGTCCAAGCGATGATTCTGAAACTGAATAGATAGTCTTCGGTTGCGATAGTGAACGGACTTGGTTTAAGGGCGAAAGTTTCTTCTGTCGCTTGAACGGCAATCCTCTTTGCCCTCAAATTGGCACCTTCTTCGTGATAGAGTCCGAGACTGAGAAGGTTTTTGTCTGCTAGAGCGGCTTGCTCACCCGACACTTCGCTCGATCCCGTTATGGGCAAGCCGAAATGGAGAGCTTTAGTTCGGATGGGCGAACTCTCGGAACCAGCAGCGATACGGAAGGGTATGCTTGAGTTTATCGTGACCTTGGAAATCGGATTGTCAGGGTGGGCCAGAAGCGTCACGGCGTCCAAGGCTACCACTTCTGCGACCGAACGGCTCTCGTGAAAATCACCGCTGAAGTTACCTAGTTCCGTAGAGGACGGCGAGCGGTCGGCAAAGAACGCAGCGCACTTACCTTCTGCGAGCATTTTGAATCCCGCATCTGTTGGTGTCGATTGCACAATGATTTTTTCCCCGGTTTTGGAAATTAGATAATAGCTACCATCCTTGCCCGGAATGACCTCACTGTTGGACCAAGTTGCAGCAAGTGGTGCCACGAGGTCCCCGGCGAGACTTCCAGACGCTGCGATCACGAGATCCGCTTGATCCGCTTCAAAGGGAAGCGGAGGAGGTGGAGCAAAGTGCGCGAGCTTTTCCTGCGAGGCCTGCAAGCGCATGATGATTTGTCCGATAGTCAATCTGAGAGCCTTGCTTGTCGGGTCAGGCTCCACTGGCTTAGTTGGTGAAGCGAGCCGCCGTGCGCGTGTTTGGCAGGCATTCAGATCAGAAAGGAAATCTTCACAAATACCCGCCGACTGTGGAGACTTGGGAATAATACCCTCAAATTGAAGTTCGGCATTCTCTTTGAGGAGATCGAACTTGCCTATGAGGCTCTTGGTATCAGCCGCTATGACACCGGATCCTTGTTTTGGACGGTCCAGAGCTTCGACGGTGCTGCGCATGGTAGATACCTGTGCAGTGATTCGTTTCAGGGTGTTTGCGATCAACATTAGGTCCTTCGACGCGATTGCGTCTGATGCCTGCTTTTCAAGATCAGATGTCGCGGCTTGAAGCGGCTTGAAATCTGTTGGTGCTGATGTTGAATCTCCCGTTCCTTTCGCCTTGGCTTCGAGACCTTGAAGTTCAGTTTCCAGTGGAGCGAGACGCGCCCGAAGCTCCATGAGTGCCTTCTCAGCCGGGTTGCCACCGCCGAGAATCGACAGAAGGAGAACTATGATTGTGAGCGCAGCAAGTAAGGTGTAGGCGAGTTTGGATCGCCCGTTGGTGAGTCCGTCGATAAGGCCCACGTCCTCGCGGTGCATCCGACAAGACTCATTGGCGCAGGGGGCCACCGCCCCAGGTGTGTCCCTGAAAATTTCACGGGAGATCGAGTTTGGGCATTTCTTTGTCGGGTCGCCGCAGCGGAAAAATTTTTGGATCATCGTTTCAATAGGGCGTGGATTTGCTTCCGTTGATTGACCCAAGCGGCATACTGCGGACTGGCGGCTCCATGTTTCTCCAACAGGGCGGCATCATCTTTTTTGAGTTCTGAGCGAAGATTCTCCGTATGATTTTCATTTAGGCTGGCAGCAGCCGCAGCGACCGCGTCATTGACTCGGTAAATGGTGACGATGTCAGCCGCATTGCCCAACGCGGAGACGCTCTCTCCGATCACTATGGGTTCGATTCCATCTTCGGTATGCTGAATAAGGACGACCTGTTTCTCAGATTCCTGAATGAGCGTCCCACCGCCGTTGGGTGACTGGATCTTTGTGCCCAACCAAAGCGCCGACCGCATCGTGCTTTGCAGTTCCTCCGCCGGAGGAAACAGCAACGGAGGGCGTTGGCCCTTTTCTCCACTCGGATCAATGTTGGTGAAGTATGCTGTGTCTCCATCACTGTCGCGTTCGAGCGCTTCCTTGTACATCGCCTCCAAACGATGGACGACGCTGGCGAACCGAGCCGCCATCCAATAACTCACGAAAAGCATGCGAATTTGGGTCGGGTCGTCGTGATAGTAGACCCCCTGGACTGCTGTATTTCCAGCCTCCAAAAGCGGCTTCACCATGGCTGCCAAAACAGGGCCGAATGGATGGCCATTCGGAAGCCCTATGACGAGTCCCGTCCTTGGCATTGAGGGCATTCCCGGATCCTGTCGAAGTGCTTTCGGTTGCATTTCGGCAGTGGCAAGAGCGAGGTTGCACGTCGAGCTGTTGATGAATCCCAAAAGCTCTCCGCTGAAACGTTCAGGATCTTCGTTGTGACGCCGCTGAATGATGTCGAGAACATTGCCTGAGAGCACCGACTCCCTGTGAGTCCGGTTTCTGACGACATCGTGGATTCCCGGGACACGCTTGAACATTACAGACTCGGAGGATTCCCGGAGTTGGTTTTTCTGGTCGTCGGTCAGATGTCCCAGTTTTGGAATCTGGTCGTTGCCTAGCGTGCCTAAAAAGGAGCGCTCAAGAAGTTCTGTACAAGCATTTCCGATCAATGTTGACTCTAGCCGCTGATCCTTCAGGTGGGCTTCCAGATTCTCAAGAGATAGCTCGGCTTTGTTCGCAATCACGCCCTCTTGCGGTTGACTAGGATCATTCCTCAGTTGGGTGAGATCTCGGTGAAGTTGGTCGCGACGCTTGAGGGCTTCATCGCTCCATTCCAAGAGTTTGCTGGCTGCGAGCTGATAGTCGCTGGCTAGTTGTCCGAGGATCCCGGCAACGAGGTTCGTCAATTCCCTGTCCTCAGCCTTGGCGCGTGAGCGAAGGTCGTCTCTAAGTATACTGGCGAGGTCATTCTGATGTGCGAGAGCAAGCGGCTCCTGTTTGAATGGCCGAGAGAGTGGGGTCATTTTGAGCCACTCAGATTTCCGCTTGTCCATCCGTCGCCTCAGAGCGTCGTTGTCTGAAGGGGAATTGCCATCTTCGTTGGATGATTGGCGGACTTTCTCCTGAACTTGGATGATCAGGTCGTGCACGTAGGCCAGTCCCAGCGCCCGATCATTTCGAGTCCATGCCCGCCGGATTATCTCGTGAAACCGATCCCGAATCCGTTCGATACGCTGAGCGCGTATTGAAGCTAAATCACGGAAAATCGAGTCCACTCCATGCTCACCGAGCGCAGAAGCGTAACGCTGGCGGAGTTCATCCTCATAGGCCGTCAGATCGAGATCCTTGAATCCATCACGCTTCTTTCCGCTGTGGTAGCGATTGAAGTCCGCGTTGAGGTTTTCGACTAAGCTGGGCAAATCAGTTTTTACTACTCGCTCTGCGTCGACGGCTGCCGCCAGTTCGGAAAAAGCTTCGGAATAGCCGGGGATTCCTGATGACAACTTTTCTCCAATACACCCGATTGCCTCGCTCCAGTTTTGGAAAAGAAGCCTGCGATAGCTGGAAACAAAGAGATCGCGCGCCAGCAATTCCATTACTTCCTCGATTGGCACTTCCCATCTTCTCATGCCAACGCTTCCAAAGCGAAAAGACCTTAGCAAATTACCCACAGGTTCACCTGGGTAGTTTGGGATCTTATCTTCCCCTGTAACGGCTTGCTGTTGGATGGGTTGGAGGTGGCCGGAGACGTAGCTGAATATTCTCTCGAAAGTCGCCTCCGCGACGATCTGGTGCTGCTGGGTCAGTGACAGCATCTGATTCTTGCTGTTCAACTGCGAACTCAGGATAATTTGAGTGATCGGCTCGTCTCCAGAAAAAGTCACACCTCCGGCAGCGCTTCCCAATAGGGTGGGCCTAAACTTCCCGCAGCAGAGCGCATTCAGATCCCGGAGCGCTGCGCTCTGATTTTGATGGAAATAACCAACCTGCGACTCCTCAAAGTTCCGGTCGGTGACATACAAATAGAGGAAAATCGGAAAACCACCGTCAACTTTTGCATTAGGGTACTCGGTGCGAAGCATCGTAACGAGATCCACAATACCTCCACTTCCGGTTCCACCTGCCAATGAGGCAAAGACATGAATCGCGCACTGGTTCGCGGCGGACAGCATCGGTGTGATCTTGTCCTCACAAATGGCTTTCCTAATTCGGTCGGCGTTCCGGGCGAAAAGCAAACGACCGAGACGCCGCCGCTGATTCGCCCCCTGAATGCCTTGCGTGCCCTCAAGGAAGGATTGGAGCTTATCAACATCGCCGATCCACCGGGCAACATCGGGCCGCTGCGCCATTGATCGGGCATTGATCGATTCGCCGTCGTCTTTGAGATAAAGGAAAGACGATGGCTTTAGCTTCAGATCCTTGCCAAAGTAGACCCAGCTCCGGCGCTCGTTGGTAACATCCTTACTTGAATCAATATAAAGGAGGCTCTTCAGCAAAATCTGTGGGTGAACTTGGGTTCGGGTAGATCTCCAAGCGTGTGATATAGAGATACTTGAAGCAGATCGAAGCTGCGATAACCA
>JAYVNM010000188.1:0-26827 GCA_043758445.1 Akkermansiaceae bacterium
TTGAGCGCCTGGCGGGCCGTCACATTTGCGGTTCAGATATCCGCCCAACCTTGCGATCCAGTCCACCGCCTTTTTCAGCGACGGGGGTTCTGGTGGCAGGTCCTTGGTTTTATGGGTGTAACAATAGAGCGCCTGCCACTGGTCCCGCCCGAGCCATGAGGTGGCGGGTTGCTCGGGTTGCTCTCTCGCAGCTTTGGATTGCAGGCACAATGCGAACTGTCTTCAAATGGCTTGGACGCTTGGTCATCCGTCCAAACAATGCAGTGTAACTACAATGTATAGAATAATTTCTGGCTATTTGTGGGCAATGGGCAGGACATGTCGGCGCAGTCCATCACTCACATTTCCAACAGCAGGCGCGTCGGATTTTCCAAGCAGTCTTTGATGCGAATTAGGAAGGTGACGGCCTCCTTGCCATCGACGAGGCGGTGGTCGTAGCTGAGGGCAAGATACATCATCGGGCGGATGACGACTTGGCCGTTAAGGGCGACGGGGCGCTGCTGGATGGTGTGCATCCCGAGGATGCCGCTTTGAGGTGGATTGAGGATGGGCGTGCTGAGCAGTGAGCCATAGGTGCCACCGTTAGAAATGGTGAACACGCCGCCGGATAGATCCTCGATGGTGATCTTGCCGTCCTTGGCTTTTTTCGCGTAGTCGAGGATGTCTTTCTCGATCTGGGCGAAGGATTTCTGATCGGTATCACGCAGGACGGGAACCATCAGGCCCTTGTCGGTGCCGATGGCCACGCCGATGTCGTAGAAGTGGTTTTCAATGACGTCGGTGCCATCGATGCGGCCATTGACTGAGGGCACGTCCTTGAGGGCTTGGGTGACGGCTTTGACGAAGAACGACATGAAGCCGAGCTTGACGCCGTGCTTTTTCATGAAGTCGTCCTGAACCTGCTTGCGGAGGTCCATCACGGCAGTCATGTCCACTTCGTTGAAGGTCGTTAGAATGGCGGCAGTTTGCTGGGCGTTGACGAGGTGCGTGGCGATTTTGCGGCGCAGCATCGACATTTTTTTGCGGGTGGTGCGGCCATCGCTAACAGCCTCGGAGGCAACCCGCTCGACCGGGGCTTCGGGGGCGGAGAAATCGGGCTTGTTGGGGGCGGGTGCGGGACTCGGGACGGGAGCGGCGGCGATTGAGGCTGGCGCAACCGGTGTGGGCGCGGCGGCAGCGGCAGGCGCACCAGATGCGGATGTGTCGATGGTGGCGATGACCGCACCGATGGAGACTTCCTCGCCTTCCGGGATGAGGATTTTCAAGCGACCGGACGCGGGGGCTTCGAGTTCGTTAGAGACTTTGTCGGTTTCCAAGGTGACTAGGATTTCGCCGAGCGTGACTTGTTCGCCATCGTCCTTGCGCCATTTCGCGACATTGGCGGAGGTGATAGACTCTCCGGCGGCGGGGACTTTGAGTTCGAGGATGCCACCGGTGGTGGCGGGGGCGGGCGGGGCCACGGGAGCCTGAACGACCGGGGCCGCCATGGCTGGAGCTGCCGTTGCTGGGGCCACCGCTGGGGCGGCTAGGGCTGGGGCGGCCAGGGCTGGGGCGCTGGCGGGAATTTCCCCGGAGAGACGGGCGATCACGGTGCCGATGGAAACTTCCTCGCCCTCGCCGACGAGGATTTCCAAGACACCATCGCTGGCGGCTTCGAGTTCGTTAGACACCTTGTCCGTTTCGAGCGTGACGAGGACTTCGCCTTTTCTAACGGCATCACCGTTTTTCTTGTGCCAGCGGGCGACATTGGCGGAGGTGATGGATTCGCCAGCGGCAGGAACTTTGACGTCGATTGACATGGTGTGCTTGGTGAGAGTTAGATAAAATTGATAGATCGTTAGATTTCGAAGGCTTGAGCCAGCAGAGCTGTCTGCTCGCGGTAATGCATGGCCTTTGAGCCAGCGGCGGGACTCGAAGCCGTGCCCCGGCCCGCATAGCGGATCTTGCTGCCGACAGCCTTTTCAAGCCGAGGGAAGATGTACGACCAGGCACCCATGTTCAGCGGTTCTTCCTGACACCAGACGAAGCTGGATACGTTAGAATACTGACTGATGATGGCCCCGACCATTTCTCCGTGGAACGGATAGAGTTGCTCGACGCGGACGATGGCGGCGTCTTCGATGCACTTTTCCTTACGGTGGGCCATGAGGTCGTAATAGACCTTGCCGCTGCAGAAAATCACGCGGCGGACGGCGGCTGGATTGGCGAAAATTTTCGTATCGGGTAGGATTTCCTGGAAGCAGGTGCCTTCGAGAAAATCGTAATCCTGCGAGACGGCTTCGGCCCGGCCTAGGAGGCTCTTGGGCGTCATCAGGATCAGCGGTTTGCGGAAATCCCGGTGTTTCTGGCGGCGCAGGGCGTGGAAGTATTGGGCGGGCGTGGAGAAATTTCCGATGACCATGTTTTTCTCCGCGCAGAGCTGGAGGAACCGTTCGAGCCGGGCGCTGGAGTGCTCTGGCCCCATGCCTTCGTAGCCGTGTGGCAGCAGCATCACGAGGTCGCTGGGAGTCTGCCACTTGGACTCGGCGGAGGAAATGAACTGGTCGATGATGACCTGCGCGCCATTCGAGAAATCCCCGAACTGAGCCTCCCACAGCGTGAGCATGGTCGGATAGGAAAGCGAGTATCCGTAGTCGAAACCTAGGACTGCGAATTCTGATAGAAACGAATTATGCACACAAAATTTCGCCTGCTGCGGATCGAGATGTTCCAGTGGGATATGCCGCTCGCGCGTTTCGTAATCGTAGAGCACCGCGTGGCGCTGGGAAAATGTCCCACGGCGGCAATCCTGGCCAGATAGTCTAACCGGCGTGCCCTCTAGCAGCAGCGAACCGAAAGCCAACGACTCCGCGAAGGCCCAGTCGATCGGGCCACCAGTTGCCAGCGCCTCGACGCGGCGTGGGATGAAGCGTTTTTCCAATGTTGGATTCAGATGGAAGCCTTCTGGGATCGTGGTCAGCACTCGACCGATCTGTTGGAAAGTGTCGCGGGTGATCCCGGTAGGAACGGGCGCGTGCGAATAGCGCGGCTGGTCAACGCCGGTCGAGCCACTGAAGGCCGTGCGGTCGCCAGCCTCCTGAAGCTGGAGCATTTTCTGATAGCCCGCCTCGAATTTGTCCCAGATCGCTTGATCGAGAGATTCGACATCGACTTGGCTAATGACGCCCTGGCTGCTGAGGAGTTCTTTGTAAATTTTCCCGAAAGTCGGGAGGGCGGCGATTTTTTTCGCGATGAGTGGCTGGGTGAATGCCGCCTGATCCGCCTCGTTGTGGCCTTGGCGGCGGTAGCAATACATGTCGAGCACGATGTCGCGGCCGAATTTCTGGCGAAATTCCAAGGCGAAAAGCGAGGCCCAATAGAGCTCCATCGGTTCCTCGCCATTCACATGGAGGATCGGCGCTTCGATCATTTTCGCCACATCCGTCGCGTAGGCCGAGGAGCGGGCATCGGCCGGGGCGGTGGTGAAACCGATCTGGTTGTTGATGATGAGATGGATGGTGCCGCCGGTGCGGTAGCCCTTGAGCTGGGAGAGATTGAGAACCTCCGCGACCGAGCCTTGGCCAGCGAAGGCGGCGTCGCCATGAAGCAAGATTGGCAGTACTTGCTTGCGGTCGATTTCCCCGCCGCTGAGGTCATTGAGGACTCGTTGGCGCGCGCGGGTCTTGCCCTCGACGATCGAGTTCACGGCCTCCAAATGACTTGGATTTGCCGCGAGGCTAACACGGACTTGGCCATCGGGAACCTCGCGGATGCTCTCGTAGCCGAGGTGGTATTTCACGTCGCCATCGCCCGCCACCGTCTCCGGCTCGTAGGTGGGGGTGAACTCATAGAGCACCGTTGTTAGGGATTTCCGGACGAAATTGGCGAGGATATTCAAGCGCCCGCGGTGGGACATACCCATCTCTATTTCCTTCACGCCTTGCGACGGGCAGGCATTGAGGATCGCGTTGAGGATGATCATCACGCCCTCACCGCCTTCGTTAGAGAAACGCTTTTCACCGAGGAAGCGCTTGCCGAGGAAATTTTCAAACGCCTCCGCCTCCAGCACCCAGCACAACGAGTTGAGTTTCTTTTCCGGCGTTTCCTCCGAGCGCAACGCGTGGGCTTCGATCCGTTCGCGCACCCAGTGGCGGACGGTCGTGTTGTGAATGTGCATGAACTCGAAGCCGATCTTGTTCGAGTAAGTCGCCTCCAGCGCGGCTACCATGTCGCGCAGTTTCATCTTGTCACCGTGACGGAAAAACGAGTTCCACACCTCGCGGTCCAGATCGGCAGCAGTCAGGCCGAATTGTTCGATTTTCAACCGCGGATTGCGCTCTGGATCTTCCAGCGGATTGATCGCCGCCTGCGTGTGACCGAGCGTCCGGTAGTTGTAAATCAAGCTCACCACCTTGCCGAAAAACGCGAGATCCGCATCGGACGCCGGGGCGCTTCCTGCAGCGGCAGCGGCTTCTTCTTTGCGCTTCACCTGCGCGGAACCCAGCTCGAAGCCCTCGAAAAACGCCGCCCATGTGGCATCGACCGATTGCGAGTCCTCGCACCACTCGGCGTATTTAGCTTCCAATAAATCTGAGTTCTGGCGCGGCGAAACCGAAGAGTTCATGAGCAATGGGTGGAATGATGAGGCGAGCCCGCGAATTTACCGCTTGGCCCGCCACGCACAGCGCTTCATTAAGGAGCGCGCGCCGCAACGTCAACCGTACAAGCGTGAAATTCACCCATCGCCGGGCACCGTAGGAATCATGATCGAAGTCAACCAACTCACCAAACGCTACGCCCGTCACAATGCCGTGCGCGGTGTCACTTTTTCCGTGGATCGTGGGGAAATTGTCGGTTTCCTAGGCCCGAACGGCGCGGGCAAAACCACCACCCTGCGGATGCTCACCGGCTACCTGCCGCCCACCTCCGGCACCGCCACGATCGCCGGGCATGACATTTTCCGCCAATCGATCGAAGCCCGCCGGAAAATCGGCTACATGCCGGAAAACGTCCCGCTCTACGAGGACATGCGCGTGAAGGAATACTTAAAATTCCGCGCCCAACTCAAGGGCCTTAGCAACTCCGACACCCGCCGCCGCGTCGGCGATGTCGTTGACACCTGCGGCCTCGTCGAGGTCCGCCGGAAAATGATCAAAACCCTCTCCAAAGGCTACCGCCAGCGCGTCGGCTTGGCCGATGCCCTCGTCCACGATCCCGAACTGCTGATCCTCGACGAACCGACCAACGGCCTCGATCCCAACCAAATCCGCCAGATTCGCGAACTCATCCGCCGCCTCGGCCAATCCCACACCGTCCTCATTTCTACCCACATTCTCTCCGAAGTGGAAATGACCTGCAACCGCGTGATCATCATCGATGGCGGCGAAATCAAAGCCGCCGACACCCCCGCCAACCTAATCGGCCAGATGCGTGCCGCTGGCCGCATCCAAGTGGAAATCCAGGCTGCCCCGGAGGTCGCCGCCACCGCGCTCAACCGTTTGGACAAGGTGAAAAAAGTCACCCCCGAGGAACTTGAAGACGGTTGGACCCGCTACACCGTCTGGGTCGATTCCGGCACCGATTCCCGCGAACACATCGCCCAGCTCGCCGCGCAATACGGCTGGCCGTTGCGCTCGCTGTTTCGCCACGTCGCGACGCTGGAGGATGTGTTTGTGGAACTAACGAGAAGGGATTGAGATAGGGAAAATGAACGCCCACAACCTTTCCCTTTTGATATGCCTCGTTTCCTGAATCATGAAAGCGATTTAATCTATTTATTTTTTCCGCGTCAAGAATGTGGTGGTCTTGATGCTTCGGTTTAAGAATTTACGTGCGGGAAATTTCCGCCATCGTCCCGGCGTGGATTGGATCACACAGGGCGCCCTAGGAGCCATCATCGGGGAGTTGATGTTAGGCAAGCGCTTGGGCAAGTGGGCGCTGGCTTGGGGCGCGTTCATCGGGCTCCTGCTAGATCTAGATGTCCTCGTTTTTCCGCTGCTTGATACCGCCGAGGAATTGGCTTGGCACCGTGGCCCCAGTCACTCGCTGATCGTGCTGGCGGTGGAGACCTACGGCTTGGCGCTTGGGCTGGCGTGGCTTTGGCAGCGGCAGAAAATCAGCAAGGCGGCAGCTGGCAGATTGGTATTCACGATCTGGTCCGTGCATCTGCTGGTGGATTGTTTCACGGTAGAAGGCGCCGCCATCTTCTGGCCAGTGTTCGACAAACGGGTGGCGTTCAACCATCTCTATCAGGTCGATTTCCTGTTCAGCGCACCGCTCGTGGTCACGGTGTTGAGTCTCGCCTGTTTGCGGGAACTACCGGCCAAAAAAACGCGTGGAAAAAAATCCGAACCACCCTCGAAACGCCTGAAACTCTGCGGCTGGGGCCTGGGACTGAGCGCGGGCTATGCCTTACTTAGCGTGGGGCTGAAATTCGTGGCCTCTGCCGGATTCGACGCGGACCTCGCTCGCCGCGGGACTTCATACACACGCCGCATGGAAGCTCCCACGCCCTATAACATCTTCCTCTGGCGGGCCGTGGTGGACCATGGCAGCGAACTCTGGGTGGGCTATCGGACGGTCTTCGAGTTTCGCGAAACTCCGGTGCGCTGGACGGTCTATCTGAAAGGCAGCGAGGCGCTTAACGGAGTTACTCAATTGCCTGAAACCAAGGCGCTGGCTCGATTCACTGACGGCTGGTGGATCGCCCGCACGAACGCGAAAGGCGCGTGGATCGGGGATTTGCGCCTGCCGGAAATCCGCACCTGGGGCAGCAAGAAAACCATGGTGGACAGCCACCTGGCATTTTCCTGGGTCATCAATCTTGCGGGCAAGGGCGATCATCTGCGGGAAATTTACCCGGACGAGGATGACCCCGCCGCCTACTTGCAACGGATGGTGGCGAGGATTTTCGGCAACCGTGAAACGTGGGAGGCCAATCCGCGGCTGGCGGGCATCGCCGGAAGTCTCCCTGAGTTTCTACCGGTCGAGGAGTAATCACGGCGGCGAGTTTCACCGGCTCCGCACATTCTTCGCTTTCGTCTGCCGGTAAATGAGCTATGGATTTCTGCAGTGAAATTTATTTCCGTCCTGATCGCGGCCACCCTGACCGCGCATGCCGCACCGAGTGACCCCGGCAAGGCCGCCATCGACTTTCTCGAAAAAGTCCGGCGGCGCGAACTCAATCTCGAACCCGGCGGCGATACCGCCCTCTCCGCGCAAACGGCGGATGACAAAAAGCACCAAATCGCCCGCCGCCTCGAACGCATGGCCCACGATCTCGGCAGCGATCCATTGGAAGTCGGCGAGGTGAAAACGGATGAGAATTTCGCCGCCGTGCTGGTGCGGAAAATCGGCGGCTTCGACCCTAGCAGCTTGCAGGTGTTTCCCATCGCCCTCGTCAAGCGCGACGCGGAATGGACCGCCGCCCCCGTCCCCGCCTCGTTCGAAAATGCCGGCACCGGTTACGCCAGCGCCCTGCGGAAACGCTTGGAATCACTCGAAACCTGGATGCTCCGTGAACAAGTGCTGGATCTCGAACGGCTGCGTGAACAATCGTCTGCCAGAATGCGCCAGAAAATCGAGGTGAATCTGTCGGTGAAGGATCTACGGAATTGCACCGCACAACAAGCGGGCGAGCGTTTCATCACCGCCTGCATCCAACGGGATCTGCCTTCCATGTTAGGTTACCTCGGCGGCTTGGCCAAGCAATTGCCCGAAGACTGGGCGGCCCGTCTCAAGGCCGCCAATCACGCCGTATCCGCCGGGTCTGTGGTGGCGCGGCCATGGCGGCTGCTGACCGCCCCGGAAGTCGTGCGTATAAGCATCGGCCACGCGGAGATGGACGACCAAGGCGAGGTGATTATCGCCTGTTTGGACCCCGCTGGAAATGGCCGAGAATCAGGAACTCCCGTGGTTTCGACCATCCGGTTCGGCCTGACCAAAAGCGCCGACGGGCTCTGGCAGATCGATCCGCCCGACGAATTTCTCCAGGAATCGGTACCCTCAGCCGAAGACCCTGATGAAAATTCCGACCCGGACCTGCTAGACGACTTTCCGGTGAAATGGTCTGCGGCCCACCCGCCGGTCCACCAGCCCACCGCAGAGCTTGCCTATCAGACTCTAACGGGATCCTTGCGTGACAACGGCCTGCCAAGCGTTCTGACACTTATGGATTTATCCAGCACGCCGTCAGCCGCGCGTGCGGCCTGCATCGAAGCCGCCCGCATCTGGTGGGCCATTCATGACCCCGTCAGCGTTCGCCATGCCCTACCACTCGCGTTCAAAGAAGATGGCGCGGCCGCAGTCGGCTTATACCAATTTTTCTCCGCCAAAGATCCCGAAAGCTACGAGCCACAGGCCTTTTATTTCGTGAAATCCGCGACCGGTTGGTGCTGGAATCCGACCCCAACGGACAAGGTCAAAGCTCCTCTCCAAGCTTGGGTAGATGCCGAAACCAAACGCTGGCCGGATCAATGGCAGCTGACGCTGATGGCGAATTGTCAGAACTTGGAAAAAATCGACGGCCTGCCAACCCCCACGGCGGATGCGGCACAAGGCGTCGTGCTGGCGTGGCTTGATGCCACCCGCCGGGGCGATGTGCCAGCCACCCTCTCACTCACCACCCGCCTCAACACCCCCGAGAGCGCCACCACCACTCTACAGAATCTCGGCTACGAAATCCTCGGTGCCCGTCACCACCAGCAAGCGCCCCTCATTACCGGCATCTATCAGGGAAAATGCAGCATGGCAGTCGGCCTAAAAATCAACCAAGACGGTAAATTCATATATCCCCTCTACCCCGTCATCCAGACCGCGCAAGGCCCACGGATTCTCGCGGAGATCGACCTTTTCGCCGCAGGCAATCGCGGCCGGGATTTCCTCAACCGGACCGCCTTGGCGCGACTCTGGAAGGCCGATCCAGCCGCCGCCGATGATTTGAAAAAACTTTACACCCAACATCAGTCCAAGACCGAGGGCGCGGCCACGGTGGCACCACCCTGAGCAGCGGATTTCCAGCCACGCTCCACCCGTCTGGCGAGGATCTGGGGGTTTATCGAAATTACCCGTCAACCTACGCGATCACGTTGGCTACATTTAGAAAATTCGGTTGAGTTGGCAGGAATTTCATGTTTCTTTAAGGCCAAGCAAATAAAATCATTCTTCTCATGCCCATCAATCCCCCCCCTCAATCGTCCAAGCGCCTACGGCTAGCCAACCGCCGCAGATCACCAGGCATGACGCTGCTAGAAATGACTGTGGTGATTCTTGTGCTGCTGTCGCTGGTCACGATTTTGTTCATCGGCGCACGGAGCTGGAAACGCGGCTCGGATCGCGCCCTCTGCATCATGCGCATCCAAGCCGTCCAAAAAGGCGTCCGCAGCTACTCGAATCTCTATGGCTTCTCGCCAGGTGCGAATGCGCCTAACTTGCAAAACCAAGTGATTGGTCTTGGGCGCTTCGTCGAAGCAACCCCGACTTGCCCGGCAACTGGAACTTATACCTTCGGCCAAACTTATGGTAACGATACCATACCGCCGATCGGAGAACTCTACATGCAGTGCTCGCTCGCCAGCACCAGCGAACTGCACGACCCACCCACTCATTCGGAGTGGTAATTACCTATCCATAACGTGATCACGTGGGTTGTTAATGTCCGGTTTTCGTGCTTTTATAGCCACATCACTTTCTTAGCCCCCTACCGCAGCTCTGAGGCGCGGCGTGCGGGGCTCCCCCCAGCATAGTGTGTAAGCTGCCCCGGTCGCCCCCCATAGTGATCGGGGCAGTGGGAAGGAAAAAAATTCCGCTCACCGCTGCCAGATCCGCCCGATCTCCTGCGGGCCGAGCTGCTCCCATTGGCCTGATGTTAGAGCGATCTCTAATTTCCCGATAGCCACCCGCATCAGCCGAAGCGTGGGGAAACCCACCGCCGCCGTCATCCGTCGCACCTGGCGGTTCTTGCCCTCGGTCAGGCGCAACTCCACCCACGCCGTCGGGATGCTTTGGCGGACGCGAACGGGTGGCTCGCGCGGTCCCACTGCGGGTTCTTCATCCAACAACCGCGCCTGGCAAGGCAAGCTCCGATAACCTTGAATCAGGATGCCACCTTTTTCTAACATACCCAACGCAGCTTGGGTTGGGACGCCCTCGACTTGTGCAAGATAGGTTCTCCAGTGGGCCATCTTCGGTTCTAGCAATTTAGTATTGAACCCAGGTTCGTCACTCAATAACAACAAACCCTCGGAATCCATATCAAGCCGTCCCACCGGATAGACATCCGCCGGAAACCCGAAATCAGCCAATGTCCGCTGCCCCGGCTGGTCGGGCGTGAACTGGCAGAGCACCCCGTAAGGCTTGTGAAATGCAATCACCATGACATTGCTATTTCCTGAAATGGGCATACCATGACGAAGGTCATGAACACCCCCGAAAGGGTGAGTAGAATCACTGTTTTGAGGCCGACCATGGGTTTTCGTTAAGCGCTGACCGACCGTCCGGCAAGCACTCTTCGCCATCGGTTACGCCATCCATGGCCAGCGCGCCGGAAAAGCTCAGGACCGCATCACCGAGTTGGAAGCCATCGCGGCGGTCCAAGGTGCGGAACTCAACCGTCTCCGCACGTCCTAGACCTCCGCCATTTCAAACGCCTTCCGCAACCACTTGCAGCGGAACGGCGCACCCGACTCGTTAGGCTTCCAGCCCCGCGCATTTCCGAAATCAATCGCCTCCGTCACCATGTCATAGCTGACGATCCGTGGTAGCTCCGCGATCAGATTTTGCCCGTTCACCGGTGCGCTGGCCTCGATCACCAGCTCGTTCACACCCCGCCGATTTTGCATGATCCAGCGGTATTGGACATCGCGATGATTGATGGTTTTATAACCTTTTTGGGGAGGAGGCATGGAAATTAGATAGGGAACTTGCGGCGTTGAAAGAACAGCCTGTCCCAAACCCGGACGAATGCGAACGCTTATCTGGAAAATTCGCCACCCTTGCATCCCGGCCCGCCATCTGCTCCTCGCCCTTTCTCAATGACATTCCCATCCATTTCACCATCGAAGCCGGACGGGATCACCACGTCCCGCTCGCCTGCTCGCCATACGCCTACTCAACCTACCGCGGCAGCTAACAGCTAATTTCCATGCCAAGCCCATTGGATACAGCCATTGCCCGCCTCGCTGAACTCGGCAGTATCTCCGACTCGCCATCCCATCTCGTTCGCACATTTTTATCGCCGGCCTGCCTTCTCGCCGGACTTTGATTTGTGGGTAGTCTTCCTCTAGTAGCAGATATGGATAGGCGTCAACGGCTACAATCCCGTTGCGGAGCCAGCACACATTGGCTTGATCGTGGGCGCTAGGTGGAACACGAGTTAAGGCGATGTGGACATCGCCCGGTGCGCTAAATTGCCAACCGAGAAATTTGCGACAAATGCAAAACTTGCCCGCTATTTTCCCGGCAGGGACTTTAAGGGGATGATCCCATCGTCAGTCGGTGTGGTTTTTTTAGAAGGGATCGGCAGCGCGAGCACTGGCCCCTGGGCGAGAAGTCGTTACCGCAGGACTGGATACGGCAGGTCTTGCACGGCGACTGATTGCTTCGCGGCCAGCGCCGCCGCGACACCCGCCCCTTGGCCGATGACCATCCATGCGCCCTCGATCCGCAGGGATGACATGGCGACGTGCGTGCAGGAAAGCGCGACGGGCACTAGCAGATTGGTGCAAAGTTGAGTCCGCCGGTCTCACCACGTTGCAATACGACGCCCACGCCATGATTCAATTTGGTGGCAAGTCATGGCCGGATTTCAATGCAAGTTTTCTGCCTGAAATGCTCAAATCCCAGGAGAAAGATGGCTCATTTAGGAAAATTGAAGACAAGCCAGAGGCCTTACGCCGCTAGGTGGGCGTGGCGTTTTCACCCCACAGACCATTTTAGCATCAACGATAAAGAATCATGACATTTGCCCCGGAAAACCACCCCGCAGCGCCCGTCACTCAGACGGACGCGGAAGCCATCGTGCGCGATGCCTCGCTCTGGATCCAGCCGCTCCGCAGTGAGATCGGCCGCTACCTGATCGGCCAGACCGACCTCGTGGACCGCTTGCTGATTTCACTGATGGTAAAAGGCCACATCCTGCTGGAAGGCGTGCCCGGATTGGCGAAAACCCTGGCTCTTAAAACGCTAGCTTCACTGGTGAATGCGAAGTTCAACCGCATCCAGTTCACCCCGGACATGCTGCCGGCTGACATCGTCGGCACGGAAATCTACGATCCACGCGAGGCTCGCTTCCGGGTGAAACACGGGCCGGTGTTTGCGAATTTCATTCTCGCGGACGAGATCAACCGCGCGCCCGCCAAGGTGCAGAGTGCTTTGTTAGAGGCGATGCAGGAAAAGCAGGTCACCATCGGCGAGCAGACCTTCGCACTGCCGTCGCCGTTTTTCGTTCTAGCGACTCAAAATCCGCTGGAGCAGGAGGGGACTTATCCACTGCCCGAGGCGCAGTTGGACCGCTTCATGATGAAGGTGGTCATGGATTATCCGACGGAGGAGGAGGAACTCCGCGTGCTCGATCTGGCGGGCACCACCGAGGAAATGCCAGTGCCCAAGCCGACTGTTAGTCTGGAGGCGATCCAACAGGCGCGGACGGTGGTGAACAACCTCTACCTCGATGAAAAAGTGAAGCGCTATATTGTCCGCCTCGTCCATGCGACCCGTCGGCCAGCGGAATATGGAATCCACATCGCGCCGCTGATTCGCGTGGGTGCCTCGCCGCGGGCCACCATCAATCTCGCGCTCGCCAGTCGTGCCCATGCCTTCCTGAACGGCCGCGCTTACGTCACGCCGCACGATGTGAAAAACGTCGCCATGGACGTGCTCCGCCACCGCGTCACCGTCACCTACGAGGCGGAGGCGGAAGGACTGAACAGCGAGCAAATCATTACCCGAATTCTTGATGAACTGCCGGTGCCTTGAAGAGGTTAATGATTGAGAGTTGATGGACAGAGGAATAAGTGATGGATGACATATATAACTGTATATTCGCGTTCATTCGTGGCTAAACTTCAAATGAAAATCTCGTGATTAAGCACAAAGTTAGAACTCCTGTTAGTTTGGATGAAGAAGCCCGCGCGGCGGAGATCCTCGGTCGCGTCCGGCGGATGGAAGTTCGCACGAACCGCTTGGTCGATGACTCGCTGGCTGGTCGCTACGCCAGCGTGTTCAAGGGCCGGGGCATGGACTTCGACCGGGTGCGGAATTACGTGCCTGGCGATGATGTGCGGACCATTGACTGGAACGTTACGGCCCGCACCGGGGAGCCGCATGTGAAGCTTTTCACCGAGGAGCGCGAATTGACTATTTTACTAATAATCGATGTCAGCGCGTCGTCGGATTTCGGTTCGGTGGTGGATTCCAAGCGCGAGCTCGCCGCCGAGGCCGCCGGAGTTCTAGCAGCCTCGGCGATCCGCAACCGGGACAAGGTGGGTCTGATTCTATTCAGCGACACGGTGGAGTTATACATTCCACCAGGCAAGGGTCGGATGCACATCATGCGGCTGATCCGCGAGACCCTGTTTTTCCAACCTGCAAATCGTGGCACTGACATCGGCCAGGCGTTGGATTTCGCGAATCAGGTGGTGCATCGGAAATCGGTGATTTTCCTGGTGTCAGATTTCTGCCTCGGCGCACCGTTCGAGGAACGTCTGAATCATCTCCGAAATAAACTTCAGGTCACCAACCGTCGTCACGATGTCATCGCCGTTTCCGTGACCGATCCGCGCGAGGAATCATTGCCTAACATCGGACGCATCCGCATTGAGGATGCGGAAACCGGGCAAGTCGTCGAACTGGACACCGGCAGCGCGAAAGTCCGTGAGGCGTTTGAAAAACAATCCCGCATCCGCCGCGAGTTGACCGCCGCCCGTATCCGCTCGCTCGGTGTGGATTTGTTACAATTTACCAACGGCCAAAACTGGCTGCCCGAGCTGATGGGCTTTTTCCAAAGCCGCCGCCAACGCTCAGGCTGATTTATTTCCTGCGATGTTTCGTTTTCTAACATTTATATTTTCCCTCCTACTTTTTGCGGGAAATCTTTGCGCCCAGGCACCCGCCACGGCTGATGATATCCGCGGGCCGAAAGCCATGGTGGCGATTCCCCAGCCGGAAAAACCGAACTTTATGCTCTGGCTCGGCATCGGTGGCGGCGTGCTGCTAGTCATCATTATTTGGCTGCTTTGGAAAAAACTACGGTCCGGCAAAAAGCTCAAGAGTGCGCCGGAAATCGCCCTCGCATCGCTGGCGGAACTCGAATCCCAGCATGAGGCGCTGCCGACGGAGTCCTTCGCCAACCGCGCCGCGCAGACCGTTAGAATCTACCTCGATGGGCGGTTCGGGCTGGCCGCGCCACGCCGCACAACCGAGGAATTTCTTCATAATCTAACTTCTAAAATGGACTCCCCGCTCTACGCTCAGAGCGATCAATTGCGTAGTTTTTTGAAATCCTGCGACCTCGCGAAGTTCGCCGGTTCCAACCTCGACACCACCCATCGCGGCGAGCTATTAAAAGCGGCCCGAGATTTCATCACGGCCACGGCTGACAACCCCCCGCCCGCCTTATGACCGAGAGTTTTCAGTTTGTTCATCCGGAGTTATTGCTGCTCCTACTGCTCTTACCGCTGATGGCGATCTGGCGGGGCCGCCGGGGCACACCCGTTTCGGTGAAAATGCCTTCGACCGATGACGCGATCCGCGCTGGGGCACGACCGCACTCGAAGATCGGCGGCTTTCTCGCGTTTCTCGGACTGCTTGCATTCGCCCTGTTAGTCCTTGCGCTCGCCCGCCCACGCCATGGCAAAGGCTCCACCGACATTGAGGCCAGCGGGATCGACATCGTGCTCACGCTGGATGTGTCCGGCTCGATGGAAGCACTGGATTTCAAAATCGCAGGCACGCCGACGAACCGCCTAGACGTCGTGAAAGGCGTGGTTGAAAAATTCGTCGCCCAACGTCCGAATGACAAACTCGGCATGGTCGCCTTCGCCGGACGACCGTATCTAGTTAGTCCGCTAACCATGGATCACGAGTTTCTCGCCAAGCGCCTTCACGACGTAAAATTACATCAAGTCGAGGACGGGACCGCGATCGGCTCCGGCATTGCGAACTCGATATCCCATCTCCGGGATTCCAGCGCGAAATCCCGCATCATTATCCTTCTAACCGATGGAGTGAACAATGCCGGTGCGGTGAATCCACTCACCGCCGCCGAGGCCGCGAAAGCACTGGGCATCAAGATTTACACAATCGGTGTGGGCGTTCGTGGCGATGCGCCGGTGCCGGTTCAGGATGCTTTTGGCCGCACCCATTTGGAGACGATGAAAGTGGAGATCGACGAGGAAATGCTGCGCAAGGTGTCCGAAGCCACTGGCGGACAGACATTTCGCGCGACCGACACCGATTCACTGGAGAAGATTTACGATGCGATCAACCAACTTGAAAAAACCAGCCGCAAGCTTAAGCAATATCAACAGTATGACGAGCTCTATCTATATTTCCTCATTCCCGGACTCTGCCTGCTGCTGTTGGAAATGATTCTCAGCCAAACCCGGTTCCGCCGACTTCCTTGATCCAAGCATGGACGACACTTCCCTACATTTCGCCCAACCTGTCTGGATGATCGTCGGCTTCATCGTTTGCGCGGGCATCGCCGGCCTCTTCATCCGCTTCGACCGCCGCCGTGATGCGGACTTGGCGAAATTGATCCACCCGCGGTTCCGGCAGCGCTTGACCGATGGATTTTCCCCACGCCAGCGGAACGTCAAACGCGGACTTTGGCTGCTCGCGGTGATGCTCGTTTTCGTGGCCATCGCAAGACCGCAAAAAGGCTTCGAGTGGCATGAGGTGAAGCGCAAGGGCATCGACATCCTCTTCGCCGTGGACACCTCGCGCAGCATGTTGGCGGAGGATCTAACACCAAACCGCTTGGAACGCGCGCGCCTAGGCATTGTTGATTTCGTGGATAAGCTGGAAGGCGACCGGGTTGGGTTGATTCCTTTCGCCGGGACGGCCTTTGCGCTGTGTCCACTGACGCTGGATTATGACGCGTTCCGCGAGTCGCTGGCCGCGCTTGATACCGATCTCATTCCTCGCCAAGGCACTGATCTGGCAAGCGCGATCAAGGAGGCGGAGCGGCTTTTCGATGAAAATGGCAACAATCACCGCGTGCTGGTTTTACTAACCGATGGCGAGGATCTTCAGGGCGATGTGCTCGAAGCCGCCAAGGCCGCAGCGAAAAAAGGCATGGCTATTTATACCATTGGCGTCGGCAGTCCCGAGGGCGCGACGATTCCGCTCCATGGGAAAAACGGGCGCACCGATTTCGTACGCGGTGAGGATGGCAAGGTGGTGAAGACGATGCTGGATGAAAATACACTCAGAAAAATCGCTACGGAAACTAACGGCCTTTACGTGCCGCTCGGTCGTGGGGCCGAGGGTCTTACCACGATCTATCAGGAAAAACTCCGACTGGTGCCGAAGAGCGAGCTGAGCCAGCGGATGGAGCGTATCCCGCTGGAGCGCTTCGAGTGGCCGCTGGGTGCCGCGGTATTCCTGTTGCTGTTGGAATTTTTCCTCGGTGACCGCCGCCGCTCGAAGATGGCTCGCCCGCTGCCATCTGTCGCACGCAGAGTCAAGCTGGCGGTGTGGCTGCCGCTCGTATTCGTTGCTGCCGCAATCCCACAGAGTCGCGCGGCGGAAGTTGTTACTGTGGATCAGGATTCCCGAAAAATTTACAACGAGGGCACGCAAGCCTACACCAAGGGCGACTTCGCGAAAGCTTCGGAATCGTTGCAAGCCTCCCTGCGGACTCCGGATCTAGCGCTCCAACAACGTTCGTATTATAACTTGGGAAACACCCTCTATCGGACAGGCCAGGGAACGCTGGAAAAAGATCCTGAAGCAACGATCAAAACCTGGGAGCAATCCCTCAAAGCTTATCAGGACGCACTCGCGCTCCAAGCCGGTGACGCGGACGCTAGCTATAATAAGTCTTTCGTTGAGAAAAAACTTGAAGAGCTGAAGAAGCAGCAAAAAAAAGACGATAAGAAGGACGATAAGAAGGACGATAAGAAGGACGATAAGAAGGACGATAAGAAGGACGATAAGAAGGACCAGAAGGACCAGAAGGACCAGAAGGACCAGAAGGACCAGAAGGACCAGAAGGACCAGAAGGACCAGAAGGACCAGAAGGACCAGAAGGATGGGAAAGATCCCAAAGACGGTAAGGACGGGAAAGACTCCAAGGATTCAAAAGATGGCGACAAGCCAAAAGATGGCAAGGATCCCAAGGATTCTAACCAAGCAGGAAAACCCGAAGACGGCAAAGATGCGAAAGATTCCAAAGCTCCCAATCCCGGCGATGATGCCAAGAAAGATCCAGCTAACGGCAAGCCCGCCGAATCGAAGCCGGGGGCGGGAAAATCCGTCGAGGAAAACGGTGCTGTTAGCAACGAGCGCTCACAAAAACAGGAAATGACTGCGGAGGAAGCGCGCCAGTTACTGGAAAGCCTGAAGGATGACGAGCGAAGGGTGATCCCCATCCCGCAACCTCGGCGGACGCGCTACCTAACCCCAGATAATTCAACCAAAGGTAAAACATGGTAAGTCTTTATCCGTATCGAATTTTTTCCGATCGCATATCGATCATGGTCGCATTGTTCATGGCGATGCTGGTTTGTATGGCATCCCAACGGAGTGCAGCGGAAGTGGAGGCACGACTTGATCGCGAGTCGGTTCCCGCTGGCAATCCTGCTTTGCTGACTCTCACTATTTCCGGTGAGAGTGCCGACGAACCGATGATTCCAGAAGTCGAAAATCTAATCGTCCAATCGCGTGGCCAAAGCAAGCAGATCCAGATGATGAACGGCCACACCAGCATCTCGGTGACTTATAACTATATTGTCGGATCGAACACCCCGGGCGACTATCAGATTCCGGCCATCGAGGTCAGCGTCGATGGTAAAAAAATCTCCACCCGCCCGCTAAAGTTAAAGGTGTTAGACCAAGGTGCCGCTCAGCCAACTCCTAGCATTCCGCCCAACCCGTCTGGCACGCCACCCGCTGCGGAAGCCGCCGAGGATGCTGGCAAACGCTTCGGATTTTTAACTGTCGAATTGGCGGCCAACGACCGCAAGCATGTCTATGTCGGAGAAATCGCGCCGGTCCGCATTCAGGCTTGGCTGCCCGCTGGCTCCCAGGCCGGACTCCGCAGCGGTATCCAACCGGAAGGGAAGGCTTTCACGCTGCACAACGTCAGCAGCCGACCACAGCAAACCCAAGAAACCAAGAATGGCAAGCAATACACCGTCATCACGTGGTTTGGCGGCATGTCCGCGACCAAGGCAGGTAAATATCCGGCGTCACTCTCGTTAGATGCTACCGTAGCCGTGCGCGATACCGCCGCGCCGAAGCCGCGGCGGCGGATGGGGGGGCCGTTTGACGATCCATTTTTCGGCAGTGTGTTCGATCAAATGAACACCCCGATGATCCAGAAGGAGGTCACGCTCAAGTCCGACGATCAGGAAATCGAAGTGCGTCCGCTGCCGACCGAGGGCCGCCCTGCCGGATTCACTGGAGCGGTTGGCGAGTTCAAGTTCGACAGCGCGGAAATCCCTGGCACATGGAAAACCGGCGAACCCCAACAGATCACCTCCCGCCTCAGTGGTTCGGGAAATTTTTCACTGATGAACGCCCCGACTCTCACCCCGGCGGACGCATGGAAAACCTATCCGGGCAAGGGCGAGTTCACTGCTGGTGACGTGACATCGTTTTCCGGCTCAAAGAGTTTTCAATTCAGCGCCGTGCCACGCAAAGGCGGCGCTCAGGATGCGGCGCTCAGCTTCAGTTACTTCGATCCGACTGCTGGAGCTTATAAGACTCTAACAAGCGAGGCCGCGCGGATTCAGGTCAGCGGCGCGGACATCCTGGAGGATAAACCCGCTGCCGAGCCAAGCGTGATCGAACCGGAAAAACCACACGCTGGACTTGTCGGTCAGCATTTGAAAATCGCTCCGGTCGCGACGCTCGTCCCGCTAGTTTCACGACCGGCGTTCAATTATATGTTAGGCTCTGCCGCCGGGCTTTGCGTGCTCGGAGCGATTCTCGCTTGGCTGCGCGTCCGCCGCGAGGATCCCAAACGCCGCGCCCTCGCCGCGCTGGAAAAAGTCACCCGCGAGGCGCTCGAAGCGGCCAATGCCGCCAGCGACGTTCCCGGCTTTTTCGCCGCCGCCCGTCTAGCCATTCAGCAACGACTCGGCGCGTTGTGGAACCAGCCTGCCCAGGCAATCACCCTAGCGGAAATCCAGAGCCGCATCCCCGACGACTCACCCGTCACGCGGTTTTTCCGCGAGGCCGACCGCCACGAATACAACCGCCTAAGCAGCGGTGAAGTCCTCCCGCAATGGCGGACCTTGCTCGCTCAAGCCATGGCCTCCATCACTCCTTCCACCCGTTGAAATGAACCGCATTTTTGTCATCGGCCTGCTTGCTCTGGTGTGGGGCACCGCATCCGTCTGCGCGTCCGCGTTTGATGACGCGAACGGGAAATTCAAAGCCGGCGACTTCGCCGGTGCCGCCGCCGCTTACGAGAAAATTCTAACGACCGATGGCCCGGATGCCGCAGTTTATTATAACCTTGGAAATAGCTATCAGCAGCTCAAGCGATACGGCCCGGCCATCCTCGCCTACGAGCGCGCCCGCCTGCTCACGCCGCACGATCCAGACTTGTTAGCTAATCTCGACCTCGCCCGCAAGGCCGCCGTTGCGTTCGTGGACAATCCTCGCAATCCGCGTCTGGAGGCCGCTCTCAATTTCCTCAGTCGCAACGAATGGTCGTGGCTCGTCGCCGGTGCCGCGTTGATTCTCGGCAGTCTCGCCCTGCTGCGTGGAGTCGTCCGTCCGACACGGATTTGGCAGCGGCGATGCGTGTTGATTAGCGGCGGTCTAGTAGGATTTTTGATCGCCACTGGAGCCACCGTTCTTTATGTCCGCCACGGCGAGGCGGATCGGGGGATTGTGCTAACAGACTCTGCGGCGGTCCGCTTATCGCCTTTTGAGAAGGCCGAAGTGTTAGGCACTTACACCCCCGGCCATAGTGTCCGCCTCGGTCTGAAAAACGCCGATTTCCGATACGTCGAAATTTCTGGCACCAATCTACAAGGATGGATGTCTAACAAAGATGTGAGCGCCATCGTGCCGTAGGGCGGCATGAGCAGTTAGATTCCGGAAGAGGCGGACTGAAGATCCGCACACCGTTTCAGACGGCCTGACCAATCAGTTCGTCACACGCATTGGCATGAGGACATAGAGGAAAGTACCCTCGATGCGGAGGACGCCGGGGCTCATTTCGTCGATCAGGTCGAGATAGACATCGGCACTGTCCAAGGCGCGGAGCGGGGCTTGGAGGAACTCGGGATTGAAGGCGATCTGCATCGGCGGACCCTGATAGATTACGTCCATGGATTCCTGCGCCTCGCCGACGTCCGGCGAGTTTGCAGTGACTTCGATGTGGTTTTCACTGAACACGAGTTTCACCGAGTTTGATTTATCCGAGGAGAGTAGGGATACGCGGCGCACGGTTTCTAGCAGCGCCTCGCGGGAAATGACCACGCGTTCGTTGCTGTCGCCGGGGATGACTTGGCGGTAGTTCGGGTAGTTGCCTTCGATCAGTTTGCTGACGAGCAGGCTGTCGCCGACGGTGAAGGAAATCTGGCTGTCACTGAGTTTGACGATGACCTCGCCAGTCTCGCCTAACAGACGTTGGAGTTCCTGCACGGCCTTGGTCGGGATGATGACGTCGGTTTCGTGGGAAGCGGGAAATTCTAGATCCGCATCGACCATCGCGAGGCGGCGGCCATCGGTGGCGACGAGGGTCATTTTACCATCGCGGAAGGAGGTGAAGATGCCGTTGAGGACGTAGCGGGTTTCGTCCGTGGAGATGGCGTAGGAGGTTTTCTTTAGACCGTCGCGCAGGGTGATCTGCGGGATTTTAAAAACCTTAGCCCCTTCGAAATCTGGCAGGGGTGGAAATTCCGCTTCACCAAGACCGATGATTTTGAAAAACGACGGGCCGCAGCGGATGGAGGCATGGTTTTTCGCATCCACCGAGACTTCCACCTCACTGGCGGGCAGCTCGCGGACGATGCTGACGAGCCGCTTGGCGGGCAGGGTGGTGGCCCCTTCTTTCTCGATCTGGGCTTCTACCGAGCCGGTGATACCGACATCCAAGTCCGTGGTGGTGAACTGGATACGGCCATCCTTGGCGACCAGCAGGACGTTGGAGAGAATCGGCAGGGTAGTGCGCGAGCTGACGACGTGTTGGACCTTTTGCAGGCCGTCGAGGAATGCTTCCTTGGAGATGCGGAACTTCATAAATGCAATAACGGGGTGTTGTTGCCGGGTAGTTTCCGCTTTCGATGCCCCTTGGCAAGACTTCTGTGAAGATTCGCAAAAGTGCCCGTCTCAGCGGCGGAGCTGGGACTCGATGCGGGCGATGCTTTCCTTCAACCCCTGCTCCACATCGATCCGCTCGGTGACTTTCTTACAGGCATGGATCACCGTGCCGTGGTCGCGGCCACCGAAGGCCTCGCCGATTTCCATGAGCGACCCTTTGGTCAGCGTACGGCTCAAAAACATGGCCACTTGGCGGGGAAATGCGATGCTCGCCGGGCGGCGGCGGCTGGTCATATCGGCGAGCCGGACATCGAAATGCTCGGCCACGGCCTTCTGGATGGAGTCGATGCTCACTTGGCGACTGGCTTCCTCGCGGATCAGATCCTTGAGCAGGTGCTCGACTTTTTCCACCGTTACGCCCTCCCCGGCCAGCGAGGCGTAAGTGGCCACCCGCATCAAAGCGCCTTCGAGACGGCGGACGTTGGTGCGGATTTTTTCGGCGAGGAAACGCAGGATCGACTCATCCACCCGGACTTTCCAGTCCTGGGATTTCTTTTTGAGAATGGCCATCCGCGTCTCCATCTGCGGCGGCTGCATTTCCACGGTCAGGCCGCACTCGAAGCGAGAGATCAGGCGCGGCTCGAGGCTTTTGATTTCACAGGCCGCGCGGTCGCTGGTGAGGACGACCTGATTGCGCCCGTCTAACAAAGTGTTGAAAGTGTGGAAAAACTCCTCCTGCGAGCGCTCCTTGCCCGTGAGAAACTGCACGTCGTCGATGAGCAACACGTCCGAACTGCGGTAGCGGCGGCGAAATTTCTCGATGTCCCCGCGGCGGATCGCGTCGATGAACTCGTTGGTGAATTGCTCGCAGGTTAGATAGATCACGCGGGAGCCGGGCTGGCGACGCAGGAGCTCGTGACCGATGGCCTGCATCAGGTGGGTTTTGCCGAGGCCGGGGCCACCGTAGATGAACAGCGGGTTGTAGCCGACGCCGGATTTTTTCGCCACCGCTTCACAGGCTGCGTGGGCGAACTGACTGTTATCCCCGACGACGAAGCTGGCAAAGGTGTTGGTCGGATTGAGACCGGCGATCTTGATGCGTTTTTCTAGCGCCTCGCCTTCTAGCGAGGCTGACTTGCTAGAATGTCGGTGTGGCTGAAATGGATTCGCGGCGCCGTTGACCGGACTATCAGCAATTTCGCCATTGCCACTAACATGCAGCCGGACCTCACGCACTTCGTCAAAAATCCCGGTCACCGCTAGCGTGAGTTCTGGTAGATAATTCGTCTCGATCCAGACCCGATGGATCTCGCCCGGGACGGTGATCGTGCCGGTGACATCTTCCACGCCGAGCCACCGCGCTGCGCGGAACCAGCGTTGGAATGCATCATTGCCAACCAGCGCTCGCAGAGTCTCACAAACCTCGTCCCAGCCGCCAGTTTCCGGCGGAAATTCAGCCAGTCCATCGACCATCTCCTGCGTTGCCACTTCCTCGGGTTCCATTGTTGATAGGTTTTTAAAAATTGTTGTGCGCCGGGAGTTACCCTCGTCCTCAAGTGGGCAAGTCGGCGAGGTGGAAACCATGAGCAGGAGAAATCGCCGGGGGGAAAGTTTTTTTAAAGCACCTAACGGATGATTCCATCGCAGCCGATTCCACAAGGGTTCCACGCTTCGTTTTTTTTAAAACTTGACCCCGGTTTTATTACGATTTCCCGAAGGATCAACAGGGGCGATTTTCGGCCAATCGGCGTATCCTCTTGAAAACGAGTCACTCGCATTGTGACGGTTTTGTTATATTTGAAAATCTCCAGAAAATCCGCTGCGCTAGGGATTGTCAGTCATCCATTATCAACGGGATGCGTATATCATTCGGTTTCGGACCGCGCCGGGAACTTGCTGCCGCTCTGGAAACACAGCGCCACCGCGACGGTGACCAGCGTGCCTGCCATGATGCGCCACGGGAATTCGATCACTGGCAGCCACTCAAAATTCTGATAGAGCGGGTGGTCGGGGCGGTCGTCGAACATTTTCCACACGTCGTTGGGCAGATCGCTCAGATACGCCACTGCCAGAATCCCGGCGACCATCGCGATGGGATTCCCGACTTCACTGCCGCGCGTCTTGGTGAACAGCGCGACGATGAAGATACCTAACAGCGAGCCGTAAGTGTAGCCGAAGCTGCCCAAAATGATGCCGATGATGCTCAGCGCGGGGTTGTGCGCCTTCACGAACGCCGTCGCCAGACCCACGAATATCAGCACCAGCGCAAAGGCGATGGTGCTGAGCTTGATGACCCGCACCCGCGCCTGATCGTCCTCGGGAGTCTTGAACCAGCGGAAATGAAAATCCCGCGAGTAGCTCGTCGCCAGCGCATTCATCGCCGTGCCGAGCGAACCCATCGTGGTTGCTAACACCCCGGCGATGACCAGGCCGCGCAGGCCGCCGGGCATGACGTTCACCACGAAATACGGAAAAATCCGCGTGCTGTCCGGCCCCTTAGGCGTCATCGGCAGCGCGGGATCATTCACGAAATGGCCGTAATAAACCGCGAGCAGGATACCGATGGTTAGAACGGCGAAAGTCACCGGGATGTCGGCCAGCCCGGATAAAATCGTGGCCACGGCGCTCTGGCGCTTGTTCTTCGCGGTGAGCATCCGCTGCACCATGTCCTGATCCGTGCCGTGCGTCGCCAGCGTGACAAACAGTGAGCCGAACAACGCACACCACACGGTGTATTCACTTTCCAGCACGCTCTTGATTCCTCCCCACACGGCACCATATTTCGCCACGAATTCCGCTTTCGGCGGCTCATCACCGGACCATTGCCAGAGGATCAGATCGTGCTCTCCCGTGAGCTGTTTTTTCGCCCCTTCCCAGCCACCGGGAATGTGCCCTAACAAATACCAGACCGAGAAACCCAGCGCGCCAAACAGCACCGCGATTTGCAACACGTCCGTCCAGATCACCGCCTTGATTCCGCCGACCGCCGTGTAGGCCGCAGTGAGGATCGTAATGAGAACCAGCGCCCCGCCCGTGAACCAGAATTGCTGCCAATTGCCCAAGGGATGCCCGGGGTTCATTTGGTTCCATATCACCACCAGCAGCAGCGTCGGCACCCACAGCCGAGCGCCACTCGCCAGCGAACGCGTCACCAGGAAAATCACACTCGCCATGCTCCGCGTACGTGGGCCGAAACGGATTTCGAGAAACTCATAAATGCTCACCACATTGTATTTATAATATGCTGGGATGAACACCGCGCTCACCACCAGCCGCGCCAGCAAATAGCCGATCATGAGTTGGGCGTAGGTGTAATTTCTCAGGCGAAAGCCATCCCCCGGGACTCCGAAAAACGTCCCCGCGCTGATTTCCGAGGCGAGGATCGACGCCAGCACCGCCCACCACGGAATGGACCGCCCGCCCAAGGCGTAATCCGCCACATTCCGGTTCCGCTGGCTGAAATGCGCGCCGATGCCGATGATGATGGCGAAATAAATCCCAATGATGAGCCCATCTAACACTAATGCCGACATGCGTGGGATGTTACGGCCCCCAGCCAACGATCCAAGCCCCAAGTTTCACCCGCCATCCGCGCCATTCCCGTGCTTCAACGCATGGAACACACGGATCGCCGCATAGGCGTCGTTAGCGGCATACACCAGTTGACCATCGGAAAGCTCCCGCGCCGACCAGTTCGACGTGGTGACTGCTTTCGACTTCGCGAGCCTGCGCTGGAAGAGCATGGCGATGGCGGATTTGGCCCCCACCGGATTGCGGTAGCCGAGATGCCGGAACGACTTGTCCAGGTCCACGATTGCGGCGGGACGGACGTCGTAGCGGCTGGAAATCTGGTGGAGATCCCCATTGAGGCCGAAGCCGATTTTCGTGACGCCAGGCGATTTCAACAGCTCCACGACCGCCGCCTGACTCTCCTCGACGTGCGCTTGAAAAATGAAGGCCTTCTCGCACGTGGCGAATTGCAGGACGTGCGGCCCCTCGGATTTCTGGCCCTTGAAGAAGGTCGGCTTGGACTCGGTATCGAAGCCCACTTCGCCCGCGAGGAGGAGTTCCGCCACCGCCAGAGCGGCCTGGCGTTCGTTCTTCACGACGAAAATACAATCCAACCCGAGCCCTGCGAATGGCTCCATTGCGGCGATGTCAGCCTTCGGTGGTGGGGTCTTGGGATCAGTCATGGGAAGCAGATAGTCACCAAGACTAACGCCTCGGAATGCTCATGCTGGATTGTCCGCCCGCGTGAATCAAGCGAAAGGTGTTAGGCCGTCCGCTTTGGTGTCCCACGTGGCGGCGATCCTAGTCGCCGCGAAACTCCGATTGCCAGCTCCCCCTGACCGCGAATCCCGTGTCTGCGCTAGCAGAGATGCTCAAAATAGCGAAGCCCGGACGGGCTGGGGCTGGGCAAATTTATCTCGCCTGCGCAGCGATGCGTGAATGGAAACGCCAATGATTTGCGATTGAGAAAACGTTGCTATGGCATTATTGCCGACTCAGTTTAACCACAAACGAAACGCTCACGCGATCCAGACCTGCCTCCTTCTCGCGCCTCAATACCCGAGGGCTGTTCGGACCCAGAACTGGAAAGGAAAATTCGACCATCATCTGAACTGGTTGAGACGCTTTTCCAAGTAATGATGGCGAATTTAGAAGATCCGTAATGTTAACGGGCCGCTTGACTACCGCGAGCAGCGCGCCCTTTTCCAACGCATCGACAGCATCCTCTCCGCTTCGGGTCTCGAAAAGGAATTCATCACACTGACTTTTGCCGAGCGCGGAATCGACACCCGCATCATCACTGCCAAGCACTTGGAGCGCTTCGCGAAATACAGCGTGCTTGCCCTGCGAACCAACATTGTATGCAACCTCACCGGCCTCGATCATCGCGACTTCGCCACCCGCCTTGCCGACAGCCCGCTGCGGCAATGGTTCCTGTGAGTCGGCGAAATGGGTTCCATCAAAGCCTTTTCAGTCAGCAGTTGGCCATCGGCAATGTCTGGGGAGATCGCGGCCTGGCAAGCAAGCCCAACACCGCCCTGCTGGAAAAGCGCGGTATTGGCAACGGCCTGTGTCCGCGCAACGTCAGCGACGTTGGCCGCCAAACTCGCCAACCAGCAAGACTTTCGGGAAGGGCTCAAACGTCGAGCGGCCATCGAAGGACGCATCGGCATTTTCAAGAACATCTTCCTCGGACGACAACTGTCAGATAAAGGCTTCGAGCACAGAAAACTGGCCGTAGGTTGGGCGGTTCTCACGCACAACCTCTGGGTTGTTGCGCGCATGGCGGAGGCCGAGAAAAAGCGTAAGCGGTCAACAGAGCACCTCTGGCATTTTTGCCATAGCTCTGGCTTCTCTGACAAAACTGCTCCGATCTATGGGACCTATGCGACTGCGG
>JAYVNM010000189.1:0-9684 GCA_043758445.1 Akkermansiaceae bacterium
GGTCGCTGAATTGAAGGGAAATCACCCGAAGAGATTACAGGAACCTGGAAGATATTTACCACTCTTCTTTCTCACAATTTATGATGACGGCGAGTATAAGAGTGGCATAGGATTAGTTTTTAGATCAATCATCATCATCACTCGCTGTCAATCAATAGAAAAGTGGCTTCGCGTTCGAGTTTTTCCAGCCAAATGACGAGCATGGCGACGTCGGCCGGGGTGATGCCGGGAATGCGGCCAGCTTGGCCGAGGGTGGCGGGTCGGATCTCGGTGAAGCGAAGCTGGGCTTCCTTTTTCAGCCCTCGGATGCCGGTGTAATCGAGCGTAGCAGGCAGGCGTTTCCCTTCTTGGCGGGACATGCGGACGATCTGGGCTTGCTGGCGACCAAGGTGGCCTTCGTATTTGAAATTCGTCTCGATGAGCGGCCAAAGTTCCACGTGGAACATTTCGAGGAGGTTGGGTGGTAATGTTTCCCATGAGTTTTCGCTGCGGCGAAACCAATGGTCGAGCTTGACGCCTTCGTGGGTAGTTTGGCGAATGTAGGGGTCGGCCTTTTCGAGGATGGCGAGTTTTTCCTCCACACGGCGGACCCGTTCGCTGCTGGCCAGGCCGATGGCGGCAGCACGGGGAGTGAGGCGGAGGTCGGCGTTGTCCTGACGGAGGAGGAGGCGGTATTCGGCACGACTGGTGAACATCCGGTAGGGCTCGGTGCAGCCGCGGGTGACAAGGTCGTCCACCATGACGCCGAGGTAGGCTTCGTCGCGACCGAGAACGAATTCGGGTTTACCGAGGGCTTTGAGCGCGGCATTGGCTCCGGCGATGAGCCCCTGCCCTGCCGCCTCTTCATAGCCGGAGGTACCATTGATCTGGCCCGCGAAGTAGAGGCCTTCGATCTTCTTGGTTTCGAGAGTGGGGCGGAGCTGGGTAGGCGGGCAGTAGTCATACTCCACGGCATAACCCGGACGCAGGATCTCGCATTTTTCAAGACCAACGATGGAGCGAAGGAAATCGAGCTGCACCTCGTAGGGCAAGGAAGTGGAGACCCCGTTGACGTAATATTCGAGGGTGTGGCGACCTTCAGGTTCAAGGAAGACCTGGTGGCGGTTCTTTTCGGCAAAGCGCACGACCTTGTCCTCGATCGACGGACAGTAGCGCGGGCCGACGCCTTCGATGATGCCGCAATACATGGGCGATTGGTGGAGATTTTCGGCGATTATCTCGTGGGTGCGGGGATTCGTGTAGGTGATCCAGCACGGCATTTGTTCCACGTGGAACATCGGGTCGCCCCAAGGATTGAGGGTGAAGAGGTCATTTTCGCCCTTTTGTAGGGTGTCGGCCATGAAGCTGAACTTGGGGACAGGGGTGTCGCCGTCCTGACGCTCGCACTTGGAAAAGTCGATGGAGCGGGCGTTGAGGCGACAGGGGGTGCCGGTTTTGAAGCGCTCGACTTGGAAACCGAGGCGTTTGAGGGATTCGGAAATGTGGGAGGTGGCGTCGCCCATGCGTCCGCCTTTTTCGTTCTTCAGACCGACGTGCATGAGGCCACCCATGAAGGTGCCGGCGCTGAGGATCACAGATTTCCCACAAATTTCCATGCCGAGTGATGTGGAGACACCGATAACCTGCTCATTCTCAACGAGGAGATCGGCAACGTTGGCTTGGTGGATCTCAACGCCGGGCATCGCTTCGAGCTCACGCTTCATGCGAAATTGATAGGCTTTCTTATCGCACTGGGCTCTGGGTGCGCGAACGGACGGGCCTTTGGACGCGTTGAGCATGCGCCACTGGATGCCGGTGGCGTCAGTGTTGAGGCCCATGATACCGCCGAGGGCGTCGATCTCGCGGACCATGTGGCCTTTCGCGAGCCCACCGATGGCCGGGTTGCAGGACATCTGCCCAATGGTGTCTAGATTTTGGGTGAGGATCGCTACCTCAGCACCGAGCCGGGCGGCGGCCATTGCGGCCTCAACCCCGGCATGGCCAGCTCCAATGACAATCACATCGTAGATTTTTGGGTAACGGAACATCGCGCAGGACAGACAAGATATTAGGGAATGGCGCGTCGCTCAAGCATGGAAACGGTGCATGGCCTGGGGCGGGTGATTGTTCCACGTGGAACAAATATCATTTGGTTCGGTCGAGAATGCCAGTGGAAGCGCGCGGGAGCAACTCCTCCAAGCGGAACTCGACGCGCTCAACCCGATTCGCCAACATCACGCGCGGCACGCCGAACTCCGCAAGCACCTGCCGACAGGCACCGCAGGGTGAAATGGGAACGCCTGTATCCGCCACCACGGCCACCGCAATAAATTCCCGCACGCCTGCCACGACGGCCGCACCGATGGCGACTCGCTCGGCACAGTTGGTCAGCCCGTAGGAAATGTTCTCCACGTTGCAGCCCATGAAAATCCGCCCGTCCACCGCCAGCAAGGCCGCGCCCACGGCGAAATTTGAATACGGAGCATAAGCCGCCACCCGCGCATGCCACGCCGCTTCCACCAGTTTATCCCAATCCATCTCTGGAGGATAGAGCCCATTCCACGCGCCGGGAATAAAAAACCTTTTCCAAACCCGGATTTTGGTCTAGCCGCGCCGGGAAAAATCGCCAATTCTCCCGTCGTCATGCACCGCTACCTGCCGCTTGCTCTTCTCGTCGGAATGCTCATTGCGTTCCGCGTTCTGGGGAGTGCTTTCCCTGAAACGCTGCCCAATTTCCAGCCGCTTGCCGCCTTGTTTTTCTGTGGTGCGCTGCTGGCTCCAGGCTGGCGGGGATTTGTCGTTCCGCTCGGTGTCTGGGCGGTGACCTTTCCCCTCGGTGTTGGCCACACGGCTAACCCGCTGGATTTCCTCACGACCAGTCTTGCCATCGTCGGCACTTTCTTCATGGGAAAAGCCCTTGCCAAAAGCAAAATCCCGACCCTCCTGCTCGGCTCTGCTGCCGCCGCCCTAGTTTTCCACCTAATCACCTGTGGCGGAGCATGGCTCAGCGATCCACGCTATGCGAAAACCCTAACCGGCCTCACCCAGTCGCTGTGGACCGGTGCTCCTGGTGATGCCCTTCCGTCATGGGTATTCCTACGCAACCTAGCCGCAGCCAATGTCATCTACACTGGGATTTTTGCCCTCGCCCAAGTCCGTTTTCCCAAGCCCGCCATCCACCTCACTCCCGCCCTCACCAAGTCCCGCTAAGTTTTCACCGCCCGCCCCATGACCAGCGCCCCTACCCCACTCGATTTCGCCAGCTCACCCATCAACCAATCCCTTACGGCGAGCCAAAAGATCGAACTCCTCAGTAAGATGGTCCGCATTCGCGCATTCGAGCGGGCCGCTCTCCAATATTATAACGCCGGGCGGATGGGGGGATTCCTGCATTTATATATCGGTCAAGAATCCGTCGCCGTCGGCACCATTTCACTGGCTGGAGCAAATGACCATTTCATCACCGCCTATCGCGATCACGGCCATGCCCTCGCCGTCGGGATGGGTATGAATGAATGCATGGCCGAGAATTTCGGCAAACAAACTGGCTGCTCAAAAGGCAAGGGTGGATCCATGCACTATTTCGCCCCGGACAAAAATTATTGGGGCGGTCACGGCATCGTCGGTGGCCAAACCCCGCTCGGGCTCGGGTTGGCATACGGTCTCAAGTATCTCAACCGTGAGGGTTGCTGCCTAGCCTATCTCGGTGATGGGGCGGTCAATCAAGGAGCCTTTCACGAGTCTCTCAATATCGCCGCCCTTTTTGAACTCCCCGTCGTCTATGTGATCGAAAATAACGGTTACTCCATGGGCACTTCGCAGAAACGCTCCTCCGCCTACCGGGGCTGTCTGGCCCAGCGTGCAGAAGGATATGACATGGAGTGGGACGTGGTCAACGGTTCCGATGTTTACGAAGTCCGGGCGAAAACCCACATCGCCATGGAACGTGCTCGCAAACAACATAAGCCTACCCTGCTAGAGATCGAGACCTACCGCTACTACGGTCACAGCGTCGCGGATTCCAAACATAAAGGCGGTTACCGGACGCCCGAAGAAATCGAAAACTATAAGCAAAATCACGACCCCATCGCCGTTTTCCGTCGCCGCCTAGTCGAGGAGGGAACCCTCACCAACGAGGCCGCCAAGGAAATCGACAAGGCCGCAACCGCCGAAGCGGCGGCTTCAGTGAAATTTGCCGATGAGTCCCCTGCCCCAACAATCGCCGACATCAGCACCGATGTTTACTGGGAAACCGACAACAACACTCCAGCCTCCAAAATCGGCCGGCATTTCTTCAACGATTGATTACAAGGAAATTTTCCCCTACCCCTGTCACGCATGTCACTCATTCTAGACCAAATTGAACAAGTAGTCGCCAATCTCAGTACCGCCGAGCGCGCGACCACTCGATCGGTTGCATGAGATCAACGATCCCCGCAAGCCCGGCTACTGACAAGACTGCCTCGCCTAACCACTCATTACCCATTCCGCACACTCCCCATGTCCCGCATTCTCACCTACCGTGAAGCCCTCCGCGAAGGCCTCGATGAAGAACTTGCCCGCGATCCCAATGTCGTCCTGATGGGCGAGGAAGTCGCACAATACAATGGCGCTTATAAAGTTACAGAGGGGCTTTGGAGCAAATGGGGCGACAAGCGGGTCGTCGATACCCCGATTTCCGAGGCGGGTTTCATCGGCATGGGCATCGGCGCGTCCATGCTCGGCGTGCGGCCGGTCATGGAACTGATGTTCTGGTCTTTTCACTCCGTCGCCTTTGACCAGCTCGTCAACAATGCCGCCAATGTCCGATACATGTCCGGCGGTCTATGCAACTGCCCCATCGTCGTCCGTGGCCCGGCCAATGGCGGGACCGGTGTCGGTGCCACCCACTCACACGTCCCGGAAGGCTTGTTCGCCGCTTTTCCTGGTTTGAAAGTTTGCGTCCCCGCCACTCCAGCCGATGCCAAGGGCCTGATCAAAGCCGCCATCCGCGACAATGACCCAGTCTATGTGATGGAAAATACGCTGCTCTACGGCACCACCGGCGAGGTTCCCGATCCTGCGGACGGCGATCACGTCGTCCCGCTCGGAGTCGCTGACCTCAAACGCGAAGGTACCGATGTTTCACTCATCGCCCATGGCCGCTCCGTCATCCATGCCCTCGCTGCTGCGGAAATTCTCCAGAACGAGCACGGCATCAACGCCGAAGTCCTTGATCTCCGCTCGATCCGCCCGCTTGACCAGGACGCGATCCTCAAAACCGTGATGAAAACCAACAAGGTCGTGCTCGTCGATGAGTCCAAGCCTTTTGGCGGCGTTTCCGCGATGGTCGCCATGCTCATTCAAGACCATGCCTTCGATTACCTCGATGCCCCCATCAAACGCGTCTGCTCGCTCGATGCCCCGGCGATTTACTCACCACACATTGAGCATGAGCAACTTCCGAATCCCCGCCGGATCGTGGAAAAAGTGCTGACCATCGCTTGAGAATAAAACTGGTTGATCTTGGGCCTTGAATCTTCCACCTTGAATGCACGAGTGATTTATTTACGGGAATAATGAACTCAAAAGGTGTTTAGGAAATTGCCGACCAAGATTGCAGAATTTGGGCAGAGCGCCTCATGCGGGATGTGAATGAGGAAGTTTCCCGTGAAGAACGCAAGGAACGTGATTTCATCTTGGCATGGATTCGATGGACTGGCTTGGTCCGTTTGGTAAATTTCCTCAATTTGTCGCTTTACCGTCGTGAAAACATCACGACTGAGGATCTCAAATGGCATCGAATGCTTACCTCCGGGCTGATTGGCCTTGGCGGAGCCTTGGAGCAGTGGGCTAAAAACTTCGGCGGGGAGACACTCGCGCTGGCATCCTATGATCCGGCCAAATTGAAAACCATGATCCAGTCCGTCCAATCATCGTTTCAGGACTTTCATTCGACACCTTCCCCCAAACTGAGCGTGGAAATTGCGAAGCATCTCCCTTCATGATCGAAAACGGACCGCCCAAACCACCCAAGTGATCCATGGCCCGCGAACTACCGTGATCTTACCAAGGAGCAGATAGTGGATCTGTACGAGCCCCGCAGCGATAAAAACGAGCTGGACGCCGTTTTCCGCTGCGCGGCGATGCTGACTTACTGAAATCCGCCTCAAAAAAATCACATAGACTTTTTGATTGCCAAGCCCACCATCCTTCCTAGCATCCGCACTATGTTCCTGCGCGTATTGACCCTGGCTTCCGCCGCTTTCCTCGCCCTCAGTCTGTCCTCATGCTGCTGCATGTGAAAATCCAACTCTTAGCCCATTCCCTCTAAACCACGATCCACTATGAAAAACTTCGCCCTGCTTTTCTCCCTCGCCGCCGTTTCTCTCGGCTTTTCCTCCTGCTGCTCGATGTTTGGCTACTCGAACCAATATGCAGGCTATCGCACGGAAACCCGGCAAGTGAAAATCTGCGGTTACGACATCGTCACCAAAGAAGTTAGGGTTGGCAGCGGCAAAGGCGGCATGGTCCAAACCGTCGAAGAGCGCGTGCCTCGTTACAAGACCGTGACCAAGCAAGTGCCGATTCTGCGCGGACCTTGCGTCTATCACTATTGCGCGAAAAAGGACGCTTGCGGCACCACTTCCCATGAAACCATCGTCATTGCCAGCGCACAAGGTGCTGTCGGTAGCCCGAATATCGGCTTGATTCCG
Organism: Akkermansiaceae bacterium; assembly: GCA_043758445.1. Lineage (GTDB taxonomy): Bacteria > Verrucomicrobiota > Verrucomicrobiia > Verrucomicrobiales > Akkermansiaceae > Luteolibacter. The sequence continues at coordinate 6,675 of JAYVNM010000189.1, forward strand.
ACGATGAAGCCGATCGCTCCCTGAGTGGATTTCCCAGTCATTTTCCCAAGCGCGGCGGAGTTCAGTACTCCCCGCGCTTTTTGTTTCCAAACCACCCGGTAAAAAGGCTGGAAATAACCTAATAATTTCCCATTCTCACCCCGACTCCCATCCCTAACAAAATCATGTCTGTGAACATCGAAATGCCTAAACTCTCGGACACCATGACCGAGGGCACCCTCGTCAAGTGGCACAAAAAAATCGGCGACTCAGTCGAAATTGGTGACATCCTCGCAGATATTGAAACCGACAAAGCCACCATGGAAATGGAGGCCTTCGATGACGGAACCCTAACGGAAATTTTAGTCCAAGAAGGCCAGAGAGCCCCCATCGGCGGTGTCCTGGCCGTGTTGGACGGAGATTCCGGCGCAGCGCCTGTCCCAGCACCCGCCGCAGCAGTCGCCGCTCAGCCAGCTACGTCCGCGCCTATCGCCGCTCCAGTCACCCAACCTATCGCCGCCCACGCACCATCCGGTGAGCGCCTCAAGGCCTCTCCTCTCGCCCGCAAGGTCGCTGCGGATCTCGGGGTCAGCCTAGCCGGAATCGCTGGCTCCGGCCCCGGCGGACGTGTTGTGAAATCCGACGTCCAAGCCGCCGCCAACGCACCGGCGAAACCGCCGGCGGCACCCACTCAAGATGCTGCTGCCGCTGCGGGTCTGGCTGCATCGATGAAGGCAAAGGCACTCGCGCCAGCCCCAACCTCGGTTTCCGCACCCGCCGCCCTAGCCATCATCCCACTCGCGAGGGACGGCGACGAAATCATCCAGCTCAGCTCGATGCGAAAAATCATCGCTGCGCGCCTGCTCACGTCCAAGACTACCATTCCCCATTTCTATCTGCATTTGGAAGTCGATGCCGCACCGCTCATGACCCTCCGCCAGCAAGTGAATGCCCAAGCCGAAAAGACCCACGGCAACAAATACTCAGTCAACGACTTCATCCTCAAGGCCGTCATCAACGCCGCTGAAGCTGTGCCTGCGGTGAATGCCTCCTTCGCAGGTGATCATATCGTGAAGTTCAAGCACGTCGGCCTGTCCGTCGCCATCGCGGTGGAAGACGGCCTCGTCACCCCGGTCATCAAGCATGCGGAAACCAAGTCTCTCCTAGCCATTTCCCGGGCCGTCAAGGACTTCGCCATCCGTGCCAAGGACAAGAAGCTCAAGCCGGACGAATTCGACTGCGGCACCATCACGGTTTCCAACCTCGGTGCTTGGGGAATCGAATCCTTCGATGCCATCGTCAATCCGCCGCAAGCGGTCATTCTATCCGTCGGCGCAGCGCTCGAAAAACCTGTCGTCAAGGACGGCCAAATCGTTCCCGGCCTCCGCATGAACCTCGGGGTTTCCTGCGACCATCGTGTCGTTGATGGCGCCGTAGCGGCCCAGTTCCTCACGGAAATCAAAAAGCTCATCGAGCAACCCGCGCTGATGCTGCTCTAGTAATTTATTGACCTTCTCGTGATGATTTCGTCATTTTTGAACCTATAAGATCATCTTCTTCATAGTGTGAACAAACCCTGGATTTCGCTGTTCCCCAGCTTTACCACCCCTGTTCCACGGCAAGAACAACTCGGGCATGACTCTGCATGATATCGGAATATATCGGCATTTTAAAAAATAGCCGGGCCTTACCCCAAGTCATTCAGGACTTATTCCCAGCCTTTTCCCGACTTCTTGGAAATGGGCGCACATCTGGAAAACCAGCTACCCTAGCTCGCAGTGAATGATCTGGTCATCACCGGTGGCAGCGGCGGCTTGGGCATGGCGGTCATCCACGCGTTTTCCGATCCCGAGTGGAAAATCACTGCCCCGACGCATGCGGAACTCGATGTAACCAATCTGACCGCCCTTCGCGAGTATTTCCAATCTCGTCACGTTGACCTGCTTATTGTCGCCGCAGGAATCACGCGGGATGCACCCTTGCGCCGCCTAGTAGAAAGCGAGTGGGACGAGGTGTGGACCACCAATTTCCAAGGCGCGGCAAATATGGCGGCGGCAATCCTGCCCGGAATGATCCAGCAGGGACGCGGCCATATCGTATTCATTTCCAGTTTCTCCGCGTTGCACCCGCCTCTGGGTCAGACGGCATACGCCACGGCTAAAGCGGCGCTGCTTGGCCTCACTGCGGTCCTCGCCCAGCTACATGGCCCCCACGGCATCCGAATCAACGCCGTTCTCCCCGGCTTTCTTGAAACCCGGATGACCGAACCCGTTTCCGTGCGGCGCAGGGCCGAAATTCTAGGTGCCCACACGCTCGGCCGCTTCAATACCCCGACAGCGGTCGCGAAATTCATCCGCCATCTGCATGCGGACCTCCCCCATACCTCCGGTCAAATTTTCCAGTTGGACAGCCGGATTCCTTGATCGAATCGAGGTGTCGAATCGAGGTTGCACAATCGGGATCGGGTGGCTTAACTGAACGCCCCGCTGATTTGCAAAATGCGGTGACCAACCAAAACCATTACCCCTATACCCCCAATGAAAATTGCCAAAAACACCTTCGCCAATGAAGAAGTCGTCCTTGATTTCCATGAATACGAAGGCTGCACATTCACCAACTGCCGCTTCGTCATTCTCGGCTACGGGCCGTTCGCGTTGAACCAGTGCGAGGTCGTCAACTGCGAATTCACCTTCGCCGGCCCTGCCGCCAGCACGATCCAAACGATGTCAACCATCTATCACAACATCGGTGAGCAAGGGAAAAACCTAATCGAAGGGACTTTCGATCAAATCCGCAATGCCGGGGCGAACAATCCAGCCTGAGTGCGCCATAGCGCATTAAGCACTCACCGGGACCGGACGCCACTGCGAGTAATCGCGTGGTGATCCGGTCCCGGAATTTCATCCATTCGCCGTCTCTCGGGTCATTCTGGAAAATTTGTAACTATTCAGGTATTTAAGAAATCTTAAGCACTTTTCCCCATCGTTGGCGTTATCCCTGTGTTGACCGACCGAGCCAAAGCCCTGCGTCC
>JAYVNM010000190.1:0-9676 GCA_043758445.1 Akkermansiaceae bacterium
TCTCGAGCGTGCGCAAGCAGGGCCGAATGATGTTAGACAGTCTGAAGGAACTCATCATTTCACCGGCCAAGCTCGGCGAATCGCTTGCCAATGCAAAAGGGACCTGAGTAGTTACAAAAAAGGAATCTTGCCAGACACAATAGCCCTCCATCGGCATGGTCGCTGGACGGCGGGCGTTGGTGCAGCAATGTGGAAATGGCGTCGGGAGTTCGTGACTATTCCGGTGCGTCACTTACGATACGTGGGAACACCGGTGTCGGCTTGTCGATGGAGTGGCCGTCCGGGAGCAGGCCCCAGTGGAGATCGGTCAGTTTGAGGTCCGTAAGGCCGGGGAGCTTGAGTTGGCTGGCGAGTTTCGCGGCGGCGTCCGGCAGGATGGGGGAGAGCAGGACGGCAGCGTGGGCGACGCTTTCTGCTAGATGATAGAGCACGGTGGCGAGTCGGTCTTTTTTCTCCGGGTCTTTATTGAGTTCCAAAGGCAACGGATAACCTATCCAGCCCGACGACAATTTCGTCACCAAATAGATGGTTGACACTCGTTAGCGGCCCAAGTTATGAGAATCATAACAATGAAATTGAAATTGTCACCACTACAGCCGCCGATGGATATTCCCGGTGCGTTCTGCCGTTCTGCCGTTCTGGCAGGACTGCTGTGCCTAACGACCCACGCCGCGCCTTCATTATCATTTCTACCTGAGCCTCCGCGGTGGCCCCTGTGGGAGGATTTGGATCAGGATGGCCTGAGGGATGCGGACGAACTCCTCCTAAATATGAATCCGCTGGATCCTGCCGACGGACTGGCCGATGAAGACGGCGATGACCTTTCTTTCGCGTGGGAGGTTTACCTCGGTACCAATTCCTACTTGGCCGATTCCGACGGAGATGGCTGGAGTGACTCAGAAGAATACCTCCTCTTCAACACTAACCCACTTGATGCTGCCAGCTTTCCGAAAACTGGAACTCGCTATACCGCTCCGAATGCACACCTTGGCCATTCAGCGAGCAGACAGCTACCGCCTACCGCAGTGGCTCCGCCGCCGGGTACCTCGGTGCCAGCCATAGACAATGGTGACTTCTCGGCAAACGATTTTGCTGAAACGGACTGGAAGACAGGTTTCATAAAATCAACGGATTTTCACGGTCATGGGTTCGTTTGGGCCGCCGGCACCATCACGGGATGGACTGCATACCGGGGCAGCGGGGTAGAAGAGTGGGGAGTCGGTATAGAAAAATTTGTTGAACTGAACAACAGCAATGTCAACTATGGAATCAAGCAGGACATTAAAAATGTGAAGGCAGGCCGGTATTTGTTGCAATGGCAAGACAGCGGTCGCACCAATGACAATGTAGTAAATGAATCCTATTACGTTAAGGTATACTACAAGGATGCTGACGGTCTAGAGCGTAAGATATTCCAATCGCCGGATTTCGCAGAAATCAGTAAGGAGACGTGGACGGTCAGACTCTTGAGCTTTGAGATCACCAATACTAATTTCGACAAGGCATCGGAAGCTGGTTCACTTATTTACATAGCATTTATTCCATTAGGACTTCATACTGGATACGGTAACTTGATTGATAAGATTAAGCTCCTGCCGGTGAATTTTAAGACTTATCCAGACAAAGTGGCGGGGCCGGATAAGGCACACAAACTCGACATACCTCCCACGAAGCAAAATGAAAGGCAATTTTATGGTCCTGAATGGAAAAAATTTGTTTGTAAAGTTTGGGATATAAACAATACCGTTGATCTCATCAGCTACCTTGAGCGGCTCCCCGGTAGCCACGCCGAATATACAAGTGTTCTAAAGTGGAAAGTAGATGGAGTAATACAAACTTCTAATATTTTTTCTATTGAAAGTGAACCAGGCGAAGACACGCAGCGTAAGTATCTTATTGAAGTTTTGCCTATAAACGGAGTGGAAGCATTTGATCGACTTACAATTACAACTGTACCCCGCTCAACAAAGACAAAATTTGATATATGGTATACTACTGAAATCAAAGATTTGTCATGGCTTAGAGAGTTGGTAAATTTATTTGCTAGTTTCGATACGACGCCTATTCCACCAGGTGGTGGGTTTCGCCGTCCAGATCGAAACTGTAAGCTCCTTCTGTATTATGAGCCTAGCACTCAAGATACAAGAATGCACCCTGATAGCTACTTTGAATCCAGATCATACCAGACACTTGGTCATCATGGACATCAGATGAATTTTTACAAGGATGGTGTATTGCTACGCACAGGAGTAAGTGCTGGATCTGCGGATAAGTCAGCTCCGTTCCCCCACTGGATAGACCATATAGCTATGGATGTAACCCCTTTTGTTTGGGCAATACAACTAGATGGAACTCCTGCAAATCAGAATTTTAAAACTTTGTCTGCTCCAATAATAACGGATGAAGGAGCGTATTTTAAAAAGTATTCTAAGTGCCGTCCCACAATAGCAAACAGCAAGGCAATTCTACCAGATGGAGGTAAGCCGTGAAATTAAAATTAATCCTTCTTGTTGGCAGTATTGTTTTGGTAATTATTTGTGTTTATTACTTTAAGCTAACTTCATTTAATTCATCCGATAATTTACTTGCTAAAAAAAATTCTCAACCGACACCCGCGGTATCGAAAGTCGATGGAAGAACTGGGAAGGCACCTGCTGTTACAATCAGTCCACAAAGCGCCCCCTTGTCAGTGACTATAGCAAAATTAACTTTGCCACTTACATTTTCTGACACCGCCACAAGTTCAGAACTCAGGCAAGCTGTGGCCCGTGATTTACAAATGGTTTATGGTCACCTTGATGGTTACGATATTTTGAGCGCTGGTTCAGCATCTCCTGTCATAGTGAACGGCCATGCGGTCAGTCCGACAAAGCTTATCAACTTCACGGGTTCTGGTCGTTTCTTCCCGGAAGCCCTTGACGCAGAGATTGGGTATGTAGGAATCATAGACGGACGAGATACATTACTTATTAACGATAAAGTTGTTATGGCTTATCGTAAGGCATTAGACCGTTGTGCCTTACAACCGGAAGCCTTTCGTGAGATTGACCACTTTGTGAATGAACTTAATCTGATGGAAAATGGCAAACCGTTGCCAAGAGCCGAACAATTATACGTAATTGATCCAGCAGTTTCTAGTCAGTTTGATCAAATTAACAAAGATGATTTCACTCAACAATTTGTGGGTCTAAAATTTCGTGCTCCAAGTTTACTTGAAATCGTGGATGGTTCAGAGATCGATGAAGGGTACAAAGGAAAATTAGTTGGGAAATTATACATAATTGCTGAGAATGGCTTGAAAGAAGGTATGCCACCAATTATCTTTGATCTAAATCGATGGAAGCTTCTCATTTTATCTCCTCCATAGCTAGGATTAAACTGACAACAAAACATCGGTTCAAAATATCAAAAAAAGCAATCTTGCCAGACACAATAGCCCTCCATCGCCATGGTCGCTGGAGGGCGAGCGTTGGTGCCGCAATGTGGCAAGGGCGTCGGAAGCTAGTGACTATTCCAGTGCTTCACTGACGATACGTGGAAACACCGGTGTCGGCTTGTCGATGGAGTGGCCGTCCGGGAGCAGGCCCCAGTGGAGATCGGTCAGCTTGAGATTCGTTAGGCCGGGGAGTTTGAGTTGGCTGGCGAGTTTCGCGGCGGCGTCCGGCAGGATGGGGGAGAGTAGGACGGCGGCGTGGGCGACGCTTTCTGCTAGATGATAGAGCACGGTGGCGAGTCGGTCTTTTTTTTCAGGATCCTTGTTGAGTTCCCAGGGTTTCATTCGCTCGGCGTATTGATTGCAATGGACGACGTGGCGGTTGAGCGCTTCGAGGCCTTTTGAAATATCGAACTCATCCATCGCCGTCTGATAGGCGGCGGTGGATTCTGTTAGCGAGGTTTGCAGGGCGGAGTCGTCGGCGGTTAGCGGTCCGCCGGGCTGGAGGATGCCGCTGGTGAAGCGTTGGCTCATATTGAGGGCGCGGTTGCAGAGGTTGCCAAGTTCGTTAGCAAGTTCGGTATTGAAGAGCATCACCAGTCGGTCCATGTCGAAATTTGAATCCTTGCCGGTGACGATGTCGCGGACCAGGTAATAACGCACCGCTTCGATACCGAATTTATCCGCCAGTTCGTTAGGGTCCACGATGTTGCCGGTGGACTTGGACATCTTGTCGCCGCCGAGGCCGTTCCAGAAGCCGTGAACAAGCAGTCTGGGCATTTGGGCATCCGGGAAGCCCATGGCGTGCAACATACAGAGCCAGTAAATGCCGTGCGCCGGGATGAGGATGTCCTTGCCGATGATGTGCACCGGGCGGCTGTCGGCGGGCCAGAGTTGGGCGAATTCCGGCAGCCCGGAATCCGCAGCAGTCTGATAGCCGGCGAAGGAGACGTAGTTGATGAGTGCGTCGAACCAGACGTAGGTGACATAGTCCGTGTCGAAGGGCAGCTCAATGCCCCAGCGCAGGCGCTCTTTCGGCCGGGAAATGCAGAGATCGATGCCAGAGTTCTTCTCCAGCGCGTTGAGCAGTTCGGACTTGCGGAAGGCGGGGAGGATGGTGTCGGTGCTGGCTTCGAGGAAATTTTTCAGCCAATCCGTGTGGTCGCTGAGTTTGAAGTACCAGTTTTCCTCCTCGATCTCGACGACTTCCCCCCACTCGGGACCGAAGTTTCCGGCGTCGTCGCGGTCGCGTTCCTGGAGAAATTGTTCCTGCCTAACCGAGTAATGGCCGGCGTGGGATTTTTTGTAGAGCTGGCCCTGGGCCTTGAGTTCGGAGAGGATACTCGCGACGCAGGCCTTGTGGCGTGGGTCGGTGGTTTCGGCCCAGCCGTCGTAATTCACCCCGAGTTTTCCCCAGAGATCGGCGAACTTGCGGGTAGTGCGGGCGACGAATTCCTCGGGGAAAATACCTTCCTTTTCCGCAGTCTGTTGGACTTTCTGGCCGTGCTGATCGACGCCTGTGAGAAAATAGACCTCGTCGCCCCGCAGTCGGCGGTAGCGGGCGATTACGTCGGCGAGGACTTTTTCATAGGCGTGACCAATGTGGGGCGAGCCGTTGGTGTAGTCGATGGCGGTGGTGAGGTAGAACATGTTAGCAAAAAAGTGGTAAGGGAGCTGGGCAGAGTGAATGGCCTCCGGCCTTGCGAGGAGGCAAGCACAGAGTCAGGTGCTCGTGCAAGGACGGGCGGTTGGCAAGGCATCTAGATAAGAAAATTTAACAGCAGATGAACGGGATGCACGCAGATGGAAGAAGGGATAAGAGTTTGGTTGTTGAGAGTTAAGCCATAATTGATCGCCAAGACCCACCTCTTCAACCCTCTTATCTGCGTCAATCTTGTCCATCTGTGGTTGAATTCAAATGTAGGTGCCCTGGGGCGGATGGCGATTTGATTTTCAGGCCAGCTAAGGGTCCATCATTTTCCGGAAAACAATGCGCCCACCATGTCCATGCAGCGCGGACCTGGCATCACGCTGAGTTCCATTTGATTCATCACGTAGGCGCAGGAGATGCCGGATTCCGGGTCGCCAAAAGCATGGCTGCCCCCCGCGCCCGGATGACCGAACGCGGAAACCGACGGGCCGTAGAGTTGCCGGATTTTCACGCCCGCTTCATCGAGTGGATCGCACTGGGCACCACAGGTGAAACTCGTGCAGCGCAATAAAACCCGGTCCTCTCCCGCGACTTGCGGCTCGGCCAAGGCCCGCCTTACCGCTGGGGAGAGCGGGCTGCTGATCGTGCCGCAAGCCGCTTGATAGAACTTGGCCAGCGCTGTCGCCGTGCCGATCCCGCCGAGCGCGGGCAATCCTGCGGACCATGCGGGGGAGTCGTTCATTTGCTGGATCGAATGCAGGCCGCGCGGTGAGGAAAATGCCTTGCGGGTAAAGCTGCCGTCGCGCGCAAGTTCCTGATAGAAAGCGGCTTCGCTGCCAGCTTGGCAGGGCTTCCCGGGATAGAGCCGCGCCACTCGCGGCCATGCGCTTTCCGGCAGTCCGATCCAGAATTCCAAGCCGAGCGGGGCGGCGATGTTTTGCCACCAGCATTGCCCCAATGTTAGGCCAGTGAGGCGGCGGACTGGCTCGTCAAGGAGCGCACCGAAAGTCCGGGGATGGTAGCCATGTCCCTCGCCCAAGCTCCATGCCGGAACCTGTGCTTCGATGGCGGCCACCACGTCCGCATGGTCGAAGATGTCGGCCTGCCGATCCAGCACGGCTAGGCCGCATTGATGAGATAGCAGGTGGGAAAATCGCGCATATTCTAACGGAAATCCCGGCCAGACCTCGCGCACCGGCGTCGCGGAGGTTAGGCCACGGCTCTCCAGGGCGAGCAGCAGGGTCGCCGCCGCCGGAACCTTGGTGGCAGAATACACAGGAACCAAAGTCCCGATTGTCCAAGCTCGGGTTTGTTCCCGTTCGCACCAACCTTGGCCGTGCGAGACCAACTCCGCACCGTCCTGCCAGATGCTGATAGATGCCCCCAATTCTCCCCGCTCGCGGAAATTCCGCGCGAAGATTTCCAGCACATTATCTAACACCGATGGATTCACTGCCATGCAGCGGTGTCTCCGCTGCCACTTCTTCGTGCAAGGCCGAACTGACTTCAAGGATTACTCCCGCCGACGCTTCGGGCGGTGGCGAAGACCATTCCTCGACGAGGCGGAAGGCCACTGCCAGCATCGTGGGACCTAGGAAAATGCCGACCAGACCAAAGGCCAGCGCCCCGCCAATGACGCCGCAGAAAATCAGCAGGAATGGCATTTTACTGCCTTGGCTGATCAAATACGGTCGCAGAAAATTATCCACACTGCTGATCGCAAGGAAGCCCCACAGCAACATGAAAACTCCGAGGCCAGGCTGATTCTGGGCGAACAACCACAACGCCGCTGGCAGCCAGATCAACGGCGGCCCGAAGGGGATCACCGCGAAAAAAAATGTTAGCACGGAGAGCAGCACCGCACCGGGCACGCCTGCGATCCAAAACCCAAGCCCCGCCACCAGTGCCTGAGCGATCGCGGTCCCCAGCACGCCATAAATTACGCCACGCACGGTATCGCCAGCCACCTTGAGCAAATGTTGGCCGCGTCCACCTGCCAACCGATCAACCGCGTTGGCCAGTCGATCCGCTAAAATCGGTGCGTCGCGCAATAGGAAAAACGCGAGAAAGGCGCTGACTAACACCTGCGTGATGCCTTGGCCGACCGTCAGGGTCACAGAAATCAGCCAAGTTTTCGCCCAAACCAAGAACTGTCCTAACAGGACGACAATGTGTGAAGACGCCTGCTTTTTGCCTTCCTCGTCGGCTTTTTCATCCGCCCCTTCCTGTGGTGGTGGCGGTGCCTCCTTCACCACTAAACCTTCCTCAGTCTGGACCACGATCCGTGGCCGTGGCGGCGTCGTTTTTACTTCCTTTTCGAGTTGTTCCATCCACGGCTTCCGGTCCTCCGCGAATTTCTCCCAGTAGCCAGCCATTTCCGGCCCGACCATCGGCAATTGGCTCACCCAGGCCGGAGCTTGGTCGGGTGCCGCCATGAACCCCTTGCGCGTCGCCTCGGCCAAATCCTTGCCGTCTTGGGCGATGCTGAGGCCGATCAAGGCGATGGGACCGGCCAGCACGACGGTCATGGTTAGCGTCACAAAACAAGCTGCCAGAGTCCGTGAGCCGCGGAACCAACGGGTGAAACTGCGCTGCAAGGGATGCAGCGCGTAGGCTAGGATCATCGCCCACATCAGCGCGGAGGCGAAGGGCCGCAGCACGTAAAAACAACCTAGCAACAACAGGAGCAAAGCGATGCCACCCAGCAGGGGTTCGATCTTGAAACGCTTGGTCGATTCTTCGGATGCCATGAATTGCAAGGATACTAATCAGATTTTACTGAATCCGCCAGCGAGTTTCACAAGGAATTTTTACCACCGTAATCTCACTCACGCGATCACGGTATTGAGACAAGGCCGGTTTGTGCCATTCTCGGGGGGTGTAAGGGATAGCACAAAAAAGCCCCCCAAAGGGCCCACGGGCGCCGGAACAAGGGATCCGACGCCCGTGGTCATTTTTAGGCGTTCGCCATCACCCAGCGATATTCCCCCGCGATCTGTATTTCGACCGGGCGCTGGAGTTCGGTTGGGAGAACGCCCCAGGTGTAGGTCTCGATCTCGTAATGGTGGCAGGCGGTGGGGTGAAATTTCCGCCACGCCAGCACTTCCCGCGTCTGCTCGCGGGTCGAGCGCAGGGGCATCGCAGGTTCCGCATCGAGTGGGATATGGAAATGCACGCGCATTTCCTCGAAGTCCGCTAGATCCAGCGCACCGCTGGCCACTGCCGCGAAAAACAACGGCAGATCCGCGAAGCGCGTGATCGCTCCATCCGTACGTCGCAGCAACACTTGGTGGAAATACACCGGCTCGTCGAAGGCGCGGATCGCCGCCAGGGCCGCCGGGTCGCGCGGGTCGAGCGCCAGTGCGCTTGAAAGATGGATCTTGGAAATGCGGATGCCGGCGGCTGTTAGGGTGTCCAGCGAGTTTCTAGCAGCGTCATATTCAAGCGCGAAATGGCAGGCGTCATAGTTTAGCCCGATCCTGCGGCGGATCACTTCCGGCGCGTCCGCCGCAGCGTGCAGGCGCTCGAAAAAAGCGAGCGTCTCCACCGTGTTCTCGAAATGCCCGAGCGGTTCTGGCTCTAGGCCGAGGTGGAAATCCAACCCTGTCCGCAGCGCCAACTCCTCCAGCCAATCCGCCAGTTCTAGCAGATTTCTTAAAATCGGCACCTCCTCCGCAAGGAAGGTTTTATGTGAACCCGGAAGAGTGGAAACCGAGGCCCCCGTGCCGGGTCTGGCGATGGCTGCTAGAATCAGAAACAGATCCTTAGTGTAATCCACCCGCGCTTGCTCCGTCCAATCCGGTTTAAATACCTGCTCCTTCACTCGCGTGCCGTGGAAGCTGCCATAAGGAAAGCCGTTGATCGTAAAAACATAACAGTTTTCCTGCTCCAGCCATTCTTTGAAATTCCAAACATGATCGCCGACTAACAACTCCCGTGCTGCCACCGCCGATAGCCGCAGTCCGATGCCATAGGCGGCGTCTGGCCCCAGCGTGCCGTTAGATCGCAGGCGATCCCGCACGGCGAGGACATGCGTTTTCAGGACCACGAAGGTTTCCTCCCAGCTTTCCGCCGGGTGGATGTTCGTGCAGTAGGAGAGGTGGGATTGGTGGAATTTCATGCGGGTGGATCGGAATGCTCCGACATGTCGGAGCTTTCCTACTGGCCGACATGTCGGCCAGTGGAAAAGCGGGGACATGTCCTGCCCATTACCCACAAATAGCCAGAAATTATTCTGTGCATTGTAGTTACGCTCAGAACTGTTCGTCATGCTAGGTGCTGATGCGGAGAAAGTCTGGAATTTTTCAAACAAACACTTGGCAGGCGGGGCTTATCGTGCCCGGATGGCAAGTCCGCTCCAAACCCGCCTTGCTATCACTTCCCCCCGAAGCAGTCATTCCCAAAAAACAGGGGCGTCCACCAGGGTTCCTCCATTAGGGAGAATCAAAGATTTTCAACCACGGATTTCACGGATTAACACGGATGAAGACTCTCAATTAGGGGCGGATTGGATCATTTGGAGGACAAAACCGGGAGAAATGGCTCCAAACACTTCAATTCAAACTTTCTTATCCGTGATCATCCGTGAAATC
>JAYVNM010000191.1:0-3111 GCA_043758445.1 Akkermansiaceae bacterium
CTCGAATCGGCCTGTTGTGGACAACTTTCAAGAGGTTCGCGCCGCTTCGCGGCGGTTAGGTCTCGGTTTCACCCATAGATTTGGCGGAAGAGGCGGAAATTGGAATGCCTGTCGCAGATGATCGCGGAGTTCGGCGGCGCGCAGGCGGAGACAGCCGCGCTGGGCATCACCGACGACGAGGACGCATGGAGTCGCTACGCCTTCAAGATGGCGACGGGATCAGGGAAAACCAAGGTCATGAGTCTGTGCATCGTGTGGAGCTACTTCCATGCACTGCGGGAAAGTGATTCGCCGATGGCACGGAACTTCGTGGTGATCGCGCCCAATTTAACGGTTTTCGAGCGGTTGAAAGAGGATTTCAAACCGGAAGGCGGCGGCTCTGATATTTTCGACAACGATCCGTTAGTCCCGCTGGAGTGGCGCGGTGATTGGAATTTAACAACGGTTCTTCAGGACGAAGCGGGCGGCACCCACACGGGCGGCGTGCTTTATCTAACGAACATTCATCGACTTTTCGATAACACGAACCGGAGAGCGGCGAGAGGCGAAGCCTTCGATTGGATGGGACCGGCAGTGTCGAAGTCATCCGCTCTGGATACTGGAGCGGTTCTGCGCGACCGGATCACCAGCCACGAGCGGGTGATGGTGCTCAATGACGAGGCGCACCACGTTTGGGATCCTGACTCGGCGTGGAACGAGGCCATCTCGTTTCTCCACACCACGCTTCGTAAACGCGGCGGGGTGCTCGTTTCCCAACTGGATTTCTCCGCCACGCCCAAGGACAACAAGGCGAATTATTTCAAACACATCGTCTGCGATACACCGCTGGGCGAGGCCGTGGACGCCGGAATCGTGAAAACGCCGATCATCGGGCGTGCCGGAAAATTGGTGGAACAGGCGACGGATGACGCTGCCTACCGTTATGAAGCGCATCTGCGGCTCGGCTATCAGCGTTGGCAGAAAAGCCGCGAGGAATGGATGAATTCCGGCAAGAAACCGCTGCTTTTTATCATGTGCAACGATACGAAGGAGGCGGACGAAATCACTCGCCGTCTCCAAGGCGACACCGTTTTCAAGGATCTGAACGGCAGGACAATCAACCTCCACACCAACTTGAAGGGCAAAGTCAAAAAGGTTGGCAAGGGGAAAGACGCGCGGGAGGAATTCGTCGAGAGCGACAAGGACATCACCGAAGAGGATCTCAAGGCGCTGCGAAAACTCAGCCGCGAACTGGACTCGGGATCGAGTCCGTATTTCTGCATTGTGAGTGTGCTCATGCTGCGGGAAGGCTGGGATGTTAGGAACGTGACGACCATCGTTCCGCTACGTCCCTACAGCTCGAAAGCGGGCATCCTGCCGGAGCAAACACTGGGCCGTGGCCTGCGGCGGATGACTCCTCCCGGTCAGGCGAATGAGGTGGTGACGGTGGTGGAGCACGAGGCATTTGCCAGACTCTATCGGGAGGAGCTGGCGCAGGAAGGGCTCGATATCGAGATGGTGGATGTGGACAAAGTGCCAGTCACGACCGTATCGATTTTCCCGGACATTTCTGCAAAGGATGTTTCAGTGTTAGACATCCTGATTCCCCGACTAACTGCTGGAAATCAAACACTCACCGCGCTAGGATCCATCACGGAGGAGGAACTGTGCGCATCATTTCAGAGATACTCTCCATTACCGTTAGGCAATCGTGGCCCGGACGAAGTGCAATACGAAGGCCGCCACCTGATCACCGGCGAGGTGGTGGAACACATGAAGGTGAACCTCGCGTTGCTGGAATCCGGCATTGGTGCGATTTCCTTCTATGTGCAGGAGCTGGAACATATCTGCAAGGTGAAGGCCACGCACCAGGGGCTGGCTCCGTTGTTGCAGATGTTTCTTGAGGAGCTGTTATTCGGTCCCGGTCAATCGGTGTTCGACGCGGATTTGGTGAATCGTCTGGGCGACGCCGATGTGCGGGAACATGTCCGTGCCGTGTTCTTGCCTCTGGTGCGTGGGAAGATTTTGCAAACGCAGACGCGGGAAAATGTGATGGCCCCACTTTCCCTCGCATCGTGGAGACCGTTCCAAGTGACCGTTAGTGAAAGAAAGCCGGTGGTGATCGCTGACAAAACACTGTTCAATTTGGTGCCCTGTCATCGGGCGCTGGAAACGGCATTCGCGGAGCTGCTGGGACGTTGTGCGGACGTGGTGGCATTCGCCAAGAACGCAGGACCGCAAGCATTGCGGATCGACTATCTGGCAGACGGCCACCGACTGGCGTTTTATACACCGGATTTCCTCGTCCGAACGAAAAACGGGAGCTGCTTTCTGGTAGAGACCAAGGGCCAAGTGGATCGCGATGTGCCGCTGAAAGCCCGCGCGGCGGTCGAGTGGTGCAAGGCAGCGACATGGGAATATGTATTCGTGTTGGAAGGCGTGTTCCATCGTTTCAACGGCACGGATTTTTCTCAGTTAGTGAAAGCCTGTGCGCCCGGCTTGCGGGATCTGATCGATGGCGAGAAATACCAGCAGGATCTGCCATTGTTCGCTGGCCAGGGACTGCTGGATAACAAGGCTCCGGGTGCGCAATCGGTGGTGCCGGAGAGTTTGTTGGCCGGATTACCGGAACGGCTGAAACGCGCCGCCGATGAAGCGATTTCTCTGTATCGGTTTTTTGAGAACAAGCCGGGCGTGAACTTTGCTCCGGTGTTTACTGCCTTGCTCGGCGCAGTGGATGAATGCGCGAAAGGTTTGATATTTCGTAACTATTCAGGTGTTTAAGAAATCTCATGCAATTTTCCCGACTCGCGACGTTTTTCTTGTGTTGACTGAACGAGCCAATGCCCTGCGTCAAATCATCCCCTGCCAGCGCGTCGCCGACATCCTGCCAAACTATCGCGGCACCCTCGTCCACGACTTCTGGTGCCCCTACGATACCCTGCTCGACTGCCAGCACTCCCGTTGCAACGCCCACCTGCTACGCGAGCTCAAAGCCTGCGTAGAAAGCGAATATGACATATGGGTATTCGCTGGTCTCAAAGCCCACCCCGAACAGCTTCGACTAACAGGTCAGCGAGGTCGCATCAAACAAAGCACCGAAACCAATCTACTACGTCGCCTGCGCGACAA
>JAYVNM010000192.1:0-26706 GCA_043758445.1 Akkermansiaceae bacterium
TAGGGTTAGCGGATATCACGGTCACCAGAGCTTCCATGACCTTGCTATGACGTCACTTGCCGCGTTTTGGCGAGCTTTCCATTTTCCTCTTTAGGGTAACTAATGTGGCATACTGGCGGTGGGTATTTTTCCTTGTGCCAGTTTTTGTCTGTACGTGGCTGATAAAGTGGCGGACCAAAGGTAATTAACAATGTTGGATTTGGCATAAGTCGTTTGGTAAAGAGCTTGTGGATGAAACGACGGTTTTCGGGTATGGTAACCGCCCGCCCCTCACAACTCCTCGACCGGAATCACGTCCACGGCGACGTCGAGTTTTTGGCCGCCGGCGCCGAGGGTGACGCCGCGCAGGGGGCTGACATCGGAGAAATCGCGGCCCCAGGCGATGGTGATGTGGCGCTCGCTGGGGAGTAGGTTGTTGGTGGGGTCGGTATCGATCCAGCCAGCGGCTTCTCCGCAGAAGACTGAGATCCAGGCGTGTGAGGCGTCCGCGCCGGTGAGCCGGATTTTTCCGGGTGGTGGGGCGGTTTCGAGATAGCCGCTGACGTAGCGGGCGGGCAGGCCGTGCGAGCGCAGGCAGGCGAGCATGAGGTGGGCGAAGTCTTGGCAGACGCCGGCGCGTTTTTTCAAGACCTCCGCGACCGGAGTGGTGATCTCGGTGGCGCGGGGATCGTATTTAAAATCCTTGAAAATCCGCTGCGTCAGCCCGAGCACCGCTTCCAGAATTGGGCGGGCGGGGGAAAATTCCACCGCCGCGTAGTCCGCGAATTCCTTGCCCAGCGGGACCATCGGCGAGCTGAAACGAAAGGCTCCGGCCTCGGAGCCGGGCGTGAGTTTTTCTAACTGGCAAGCTGCGCGAATTTGCTCCCATGGCGGCGTGGAGCGCGGATCTGGGAGTTTGGCGGGCAGCACTTCCACGAGGCTGCGGGCGATCACGTCGAGCACGCCATGTTTCCCCTCGATCTCGAAATACGCGGTCTCGTTGCCGTAGGAATCCAGATGCATGCCGCGCCCGACGGGTACCGGTTGCACCTCCAGTTCATGCCATGGGCAGCGTTGGCTGGGCAGACTGCGGGGTGACAGCCGCGCGAGGTGGTGTGAAACGGTGACCGCCCCCTCGTAGGTGTATTTGGTGCGATGAATGAGGCGGTATTTCATGTTCAGTGGCAGGCGGAAAAATCAAAATTCATTGAACCACAGATTAACAGGATGAACACAGATAAAGAACGCGGATGAAGAATGGAAATCGGACGTCTCACCTTATCTCAATTTTAATCAGTCAGTTCGTCCAAGTCCGCTGCGCTCCCATTGCGGTTGAAAAATCTTCTCAATAAACGCGCCTCACGGAGTGGCTGAAGTAGTGCTGGGTGAGCATGTCGGCGAAGACTTCTAGCGCGGTGGAAATCTCGGTGAATTCCGCCTCGTCGGGTGCCTTGGTGCGGGTGAGCCGTTGGTCCAGTTCGGCTAAATGCTCGCGGATCTTGGGCAGGAGGCCAAACTCGGGATCGCCAGAGAAACGGGTGATTTCATGATCGAGAATGCCGATCTGATAGGCCACGGAGCGCGGGTTGGAGGCATCGAAGAAAATCAGGTCGATCACGGCATCGAGCCGGGGACGGGAAAAATGGCGGCGGCGGTAGGTCATCACGCTGTCGCAGGTTTCTAATAAGGGGTCGAGTAGCGGGGACTCGCCATCGCCCGCACTGGCGGCCGTCCGCAAGAGCTTGAGGCCGCTGAGGGCGCGCTCGATGCGGCGGCCCACTTCAAGGAAGCGCCAACCTTGGCCACGGGTCATATTTTCCGCCTGCATCCCGGCGAAGGCCGCGAGGTGGAGGACCAGCGCATCGAGGGTGCGGAGCAATTCCGAGGCGTCCGGCGTGGCTTGGGGTGCATGGATGATGCCTTCGAGCCGATTGAAAAACCGCCAGGTATCGTCGGAGAGGCGGTCGCGGGCGGAGGCGGCATTGAGCAGCAGCGAGCGGATGAGGCTGGCAATGCCGCCGGGCGTGGTCTGGTCGTGGATCAGGCCGGAGAGGGTTTTCAAAGTCTGGGCGGGGTGGAAAACCACCTCCTGGGAGACGAGATTGCTGCCGCGAATAAGGGTCAGGCAGGCTGCTAACTGTTCCCGCTGTTGGCGCCCGGCCTCGCCGACGAGGTTGCGTAAAGTGACGCGCAGCAGCCGGGTGGCTAGCTCGATGCGTTCGGCGGAACGGCCGACCCAGAACAACTGCTCGGCGATCCGGCTCGGAACTTCGAGGGCGGACGGATGGCTGTCTTTCAGCGGGCGCGGGCTTTTCACCTCGGTCATCGTCAGGAAATTCGCGGCATCATCCGAGATCCAGACATCCTTGGTGAAACCGGCGTGCTCTGGCCATAACTGCGGTGCTTGGCCATTTTTCCCCACCCGCGCAAGCCCCCCTGGCAGAACCTCTGGCGCACCCGCCGCATTCACGGCGAAGGCCCGCCAGACGATGGGGCGTTGGCGGATGCCACGCGCCTCCAGCGAGGGTGCCTCACTGGGCGCGACGTCTAACTGGGCGACGAAATCGTGGGGCCGCTCCTCGATGATCGCCATCCATTGCCGCCGTGCGGCGGGCGAGAGGCTGGAGCAGCGGATCGGCAAGAGCAGGTCGCGGTTGAAGGCGGAAAGCAGGACGTAGCGGTGGAGTTGGTCGAACACGCGGCGGCGCACATCGGCTTGGTTGAGCCACCAGGTTTCCACGAAGGGCAACTTGATTTCCTCGCCGAACCATTTGCGGCAGATCCCAGGCAGGAAGGGCATCAACGCGGGCGTGGAGGCGAAGCCGGAACCCGGTGCGTTCGCCAGTGCGACATGGCCGGTGCGCCAGGACTCGACGATTCCTGGCACCCCGCCGCCACCACGCCCCCAGTGTTCCAGCGGGTCCAGACCGGCGTCACTGACGCGGCTGACCACTCCGTCGATCCGCCGCAGGCCTGATAGGGTTTTCAAAAACAAGCGGCTTTCACGCACCGTTAGATCGGCGGATTCGACCAGTGGAAACCCCAGCAGGCGCGCCTGATAGGCGTGCTCGAAATACGAGGGATGGCGGAAGCCCGGCGTGAGGAAAACCACATTCGTCATGTCGCCCCGGGAGGGCATGAGTTCTTGCAAGGTCGTGCGTTCCAGCTCGAAAAACGTGCCGAGCCGCGCGATCCGCAGGTGCTCGAATTGGTCGGAAAGCAGGCTGGAGGCAACGTTGCGATTTTCTAACACCTGACCCAACCCGCCCGGCACGCTGGTATGGTCCCGCAATACCGCCCACTGGCCATTCGCCAGCCGGACCAGATCGCAGCCGGTGGTGATCACCTGCCGCCCACCGACGGGCTGGACGCCGCACGCGTATTGCAAAAACGCCGGGCTGGCATGGACCAGATCCGGCGGGATCAGACCTTCGCGCAGCATTTGTTGGGGGCCGTAAACATCCGCCAGCACCGCGTCTATCAGGCGGATGCGCTGCGCCAAGCCCGCTGAAATCTGCGCCCAGTCCGTCGCTGATACCAGCAGCGGAATCGGGTCCAGTTCGTACGGTTGCCCGGCGCCGCCGCCGACATCGCTATAAACATTAAAAGTCGTTCCCAAATCCGCGATCATGCGGACGGCCGAGGCGGTGATGGCGTGGCGTTCCTCGGAACTCCAGCGCTGGATTTTCAAGGCCATGCTCTGCCAATGCGGGCGGAATTGACCTTGCTGCCCGCGCATTTCATCCCACACGGCATCCGTCCCCACGGCCGGAGTTGCAGGTGAGGCAGGATTGGTGCGATAACTCTCAGCCATGGATCGGAGGGTTCGTCCGCAGACGACGACACAAGCTCTATGGGATCATCCGCAAGTCCAGCGTGAAGGGAAAATCCCGGCTGATTGGGGCTGCGTTGACCTGCATTTTCCCACCGGTGTGACCGTGCTGGAAAAATCGCGCGAGTCGCCGGGATTCAGCTTCATAGGAATTTACCGGGAACGCCTCATGACTTAATCCGCCGGGGTGGGCGGCGTGGTAGGTGCAGCCGCCCAGCGAGCGGTCGTTCCAGGAATCCACCAGATCGAAGACCAGCGGCGTGTGGCAAGGAATCGTCGGATGCAGGCAGTTCGGCGGCTGCCATGCGCGGTAGCGGACACCGGCCACGAATTCCCCGTGAGTGCCCGTCGGGCGCAAGGGTACGCGGATGCCATTGCAAGCGATCGAATGCCGCTCGTCCGTCATCCCACGCACGAAAACCTGCATCCGTTCCACCGAGCTATCGACATAGCGCACGGCAGCCCCCGCGCTGCCTTCCTCGCCGAGGACGTGCCAAGGCTCGATGGCATGGCGCATCTCGACCGCCACGCCCCTTTGGGTAAATTCGCCAATCCGCGGAAACCGGAACTCCAAGTGCGGCGCGAACCAATCGTCCTCCACCGCGTAACCCTGCTCGCGGAGATCGCCCAAGACCTCGCTGAAATCCTGCCAGACAAAATGCGGCAACATCCAGCGGTCGTGGAGCTCACTGTCCCAACGCACCAGCGGCTTGGTGTAAGGCTCGCGCCAAAAACGGGAAACCAATGCCCGCAGGACCAAATGCTGGGCCAGGCTCATCTGATAGTGCGGCGGCATTTCGAAATTCCGCATTTCCAACAACCCGAGCCGCCCCGTCGCGCTGTCCGGGCTATACAGCTTGTCGATGCAGAACTCGGCGCGGTGAGTGTTGCCAGTGGGGTCGATCAACAGGTTGCGGAACGCCCGGTCCACCTGCCAGGGCAGCGGCGTGCCGGGGCCTTCGAGCGTCTTGAAGGCGACCTCGATTTCATGGATCGAGTCATTCCGCGCCTCGTCGATGCGTGGGGCCTGCGAGGTGGGACCGACGAAAAGGCCGGAAAACAAGTAGCTCAACGACGGGTGATGATTCCAGAAAGTGATCATGCTCCGCAGCAAATCCGGCCGCCGCAGCAGTGGACTGTCCGCGGGCGTTTCCCCACCGATGATGATGTGGTTGCCGCCGCCAGTGCCGCAGTGGCGACCGTCGATCATGAATTTTTCCGTCGCCAGACGGCACAGATGCGCCTCCTCATACAAGGTCGAGGTGTTATGCACCAGCTCGTCCCACGACGCGGCGGGGTGGAGATTCACCTCGATCACCCCGGGGTCGGGCGTGACTTTCACCACGCTGAGCCGGGAATCGAAGGCCGGGGCCGTGCCTTCGATAATCACCGGCATCCGCAGCGAATCCGCGACCCGCTCGATCGTGGCTACCAGATCCAGGAAATCCTCGGTATCATTCACCGGGGGCAGGAAAACGTGCAATCGACCGTCTCGTGGCTCGATACAGAGCGCATGGCGGGTGATCCAGCTAGCGGATTCCTGCTCGGCGGGCTTGCGTTCCCATGGCCGCTCCGGCTCCGCGTTCTCATCCTCGCGGGCGAGCCGGGCGGTGGCTTTTTCTAACTCTCGCCGCTGATAGGACAGCGCACTGCCGGGCGTGGGAGGCAGATTCGGCAATTTCCGCGTCGGGTCCTGCGGTATGTGCCAAGGGTATTCCGACTCCTTCACATACGGCAGCGAATCGAGCGGCAGGCGGTAGCCCATCGGCGAGTCCCCAGGTAACAGATAGAGCATTTCATCGCGGAGAAACCATGGCCCGCTCGTCCAGCGCAAGCCCTGTGCTGTCAGCCGACGTTCTAACGGTATCGCGTAACCGATCACCTCGTCGATGCCTTGGGCGAAGAGCCGGGTGAAACGGTCGCGCTCGTGCTGGTCCTTGAGATTGGATTTCAGTGGATCGACATTGTGCGGCAGCCGCTTTTCCCGCCACATGTAGTAGAGCGCATCTTCGTAGGCCGGGATCATCCATTTCGGGTCCGCGCCGAGGGCTCCCATGAGGGTGATGCCGAAGCAGTTTGCGTGCGTCGCGTCGTGCTGATAGTCGCGCGATTCGTCGGCGATGAGTGCCTCGTTTTCCCAGATCGGCTGGCCGTCCTTGCGCCAGTAACAGCCCAGCGACCAGCGCGGCAGCACCTCGCCGGGATACCATTTCCCCTGACCGTAAAATAACAGCCCACCCGGCGCGAATTTCGCCCGCAGCCGCTTGATGAGTTCGCCCGAGAGCTTGCGCTTGGTCGGCCCCACCGCCGCAGTGTTCCACTCGTCGCCGTCGAAATCATCCATCGAGATGAATGTCGGCTCGCCGCCCATCGTTAGGCGCACGTCCATCGCCTCCAGATCCTCGTCGATCTTGCGGCCAGTTTTTAAAATTTCCTGCCACTGCTCCTCGCGATACGGCAGAGTGGTGCGTGGAGATTCGTAAATCCGCGTGACCGTCATCTCGTGCTCCATCACGGATTCGCAGGCCTCCACGCCGCCTGTCACCGGGGCTGCGCTCGATGGCTCGGGCGAGCAGGCCAGCGGCAAATGCCCTTCACCCGCCAGCAAGCCAGACGTCGGGTCAAACCCGATCCAGCCCGCGCCCGGCAGATAGACCTCGGTCCAAGCGTGCAGGTCCGTGAAGTCGATTTCCGATCCGACCGGCCCGTCCAGCGATTTCACATCCGGCTTCAGTTGAATCAAATACCCCGAGACAAAGCGGCTCGCCAGCCCCAGATGGCGCATCAGCATCACCAGCAACCATGCGGAATCCCGACACGATCCCGAGGCCATTCCCAAAGTTTGCTCCGGCGTCTGCACGCCCGCCTCCAAGCGGATCTTGTAGTCGATGGCATTCTGCAAATACGAATTCATCTCCACCAGCACATCGATCGTCCGGCCGGTCTTGTCCTTGAACTTCGCCACCAGCTCCCCCAGCAAGGGCGTGGGCGGGCCGGTCGCCAGAAATGGTGCCAACTCCCGCTGCTGTTCCGCATCATAAGCGAAGGGAAAATTTTCCGCCTGCGGCTCTAAGAAAAAGTCGAACGGGTTCTGCACCGACATTTCGACCACCAGATCCACCTCGATGTCCAACCGATCCATCGGCTCTGGAAACATCAACCGCGCTAGATAATTGGCCTGCGGGTCCTGCTGCCAATTGATGAAATTTTCCCCTGGCCCGACCTTCAGGCTATATGCCAGCACGTTTGAGCGGCAATGCGGCGCGGGTCTCAGCCGCACCACATGGGCCCCATGCACGACGGGGCGTTCGTATCGATAGCTGGTCCGGTGATGCAGGGCGACGTGGATGGACATAGGGTCTGCCGAAGCATTAGCAACATCGGTGCCGAAATGTCACGAAACTCTGCATCCTTTCGCTGAGACCGGGAAATCCGCTGCTTCATCGAGTGTCGGACTGCGGGGACATGTCACCGCTCCGAAGATCGACAACCCTCATGCCACCGCGCAACTCACAGAAAAAGCGAATCGCGAGGCCACATCCTCATTGCTGTTTCTCCTTCGCCGACTTCCGTGCCTGTAAAAGCCCATAGCCACCGAATCCCAAAAAGCAGCCTCCGATACAAGTGAGGAAATTGAGTGCGTGTTCGGTGTCTTGAAGTCCCTGTGCAACGAAGAAGGCACCCAACACCAGCATGAACAGGACACCGGACATCCCGAGGCAGGCCAACAATCCGGGAGCGAATGCCGCAAAGTTCAGGTGAAGGCCGCTGATGAGAATGGAGCAACCCACTAAGGACACGAGGGCCATCCACATGCCCGATGTGAAAATCTGATTCCGAATCCGAAGCTTGCTAGGATTGGGGTCAAGCGTCGTCAATGGAATGCCAGTCTCTAACTAGGACAGTAGCGTCTGCTTGCCGCAAATCATAATCTTGTCCGGCAACAGCGTGAAAGTGCGACTGCCATCGAATCGAATTTCAGAATAGGTGGCAATGGTTTCCATGACGTGTCGAGCGGCCTAACTCCCTACGATAAGACTAGCAAATTTCCCCAGTCGGATAGCCAGGAAATGCAACAAGTGCCGCGCTGCATAAGTTGGATTGAGACTAAAGGGTCGATGTGATTAAGTCTTTCATAGGCAGAGGGTGCCGCCGTTTATGCTAGCGATCCGACTGCGGCGGGGGCGTCGTTTTACACCAAGGCGAAAAGCACGCGCGCCATCTGCACGGAGGCGAGCAGTCCGGCGAGGAGGGAGGCATTCCACAGCCAGCGCTTTTTCATGACGAGCGTCGCACCGCCTAGGGCGATGGCGATTTGGAAAATGGTGGTGGAGAGACCCATCTCGCGACCGCGCGTTTGCGCGAGGTTGGCGGATTTGAGGGCTTCATCCCGCTTGGCCTCGTGTTCCTTGGCGAGTGCGGAGATGTCTTTTTGATCTTTCTTGTAACGGTCGATCTTGGTGGTGACGGCGGCGATGGTCTTGGGATCGGCGTTGCCCAATGCGGCGAGGCGGTCGTTTTCTTGCTCCTGGATGCTCATCTTGATGCCCTTGGCCTGATAGAAGGCCCACTGGTCTGAGGCCTGTGCCTGCTCGAAGGTGGCCTCGTTGAGCTGCTTCATGACGGCGGAGGAGTAACCCGCACCGCGCTGTGTGGCGACGGCGGCGAAGACCGCGAGGAAGATCACGGAGAGCGAGACGTATTTCGTCCACGATTCACGCTTTTCCTTGTCCTTTTGCGCCTGCCGGTCGGCGGCGATGGTGGCCACGAGGCCCTTGAGTTCGTCGAGGTTGTCGTTCATCGGGGTGTAGAACCGCTATGGTGGGTGGATTGTTTCAAGAGAGTCACGCTTCTGGCATGATGGATCTATCGGCGGGCTGCAAAGTGGATCGTAAAGAAAATGGAGTTGAGGAGTGTTAAAAATCAACGAATGGGTAAACGCATTCAGTGCCGGAAATCATGAATGCCGCGGCCCCGCCTCTCAGCGCCCAACAAAATACCCCCAGCCATGAATTCCAAAAGCATTCTCTGCCGTTTCCTCCTCCTGCCGCTAGCGCTCTGTCTCCTCACAAGTCCCCTATCCGCCGCCACCTTTGGGAATTTCACCTACACCGACAATGGGGCTACGATCACCATCGACGATTATCCTGATTCGGCCACCGGCGCGGTAGTTATCCCTGGCACCATTACCGGAAAACCCGTCGTCTCAATTGGCTATGCTGCGTTTAGCGACTGCAGCTCGCTGACCAGTGAGTCCATCCCTAACAGCGTCACCTCCATTGGGGATAATGCATTTGCCAACTGCAGCTCGATGAGCAGCGTGACGATCCCCACCAGCGTCACCTTCATTCGGAATCATGTGTTTTACGGCTGCACGTCCTTGGAGAAAGCTATTTTTCTGGGCAATGCCCCGTCTTTAGGAGCCGGTGTTTTTGACGGCACCTCACCGCAGTTCACCGTGGTTTTCATCAAGTGGCGCACGGGCTTCACCACGCCGACCTAGAACGGCTATCCGTCGGTGGCGATGGCGAAAGTCCCAAACATCGCCGTCCAACAGCCGGTCGGCAGCAATTTAGCCGATGGCGCAGCAAAGAAAAGCTACGGCAGCACAATGGTGGGTTCCACCAGCGCTGCCAAATTTTTTACCATCAGTAATGTTGGCCCCGACTCTCTCACCAGTCTCGTCGTCGCTAAGGATGGAGCAAACGTGGGTGATTTCATCGTGGGTCCACTCGGCAAGAACACGCTGGCCCCCGGCGAGACGACGACCTTCAAGGTGACATTCAAACCCACCGCCACCGGCACGCGCCATGCCGCTATCCACATCGGCAGCAATGATCCAAATGAAAATCCCTTCGACATCCTGCTGGCGGGCAGGGGGACGTGAGGGTCGGAGGGGTTGGTAATGGAGACTTGGACTCCAGTCCGAGCTTCAGAGCATGAAGCGTGGATGGCAGTAAATGTACGGGCTCTACGTGAGGACGGATTCCCATGGGCATTTGAATCCAAAATGACTTTGAGACTTGCTAAAAATTAACGTATTGGTAGGCATTTCCTCTTCATTTTCAGATAGATGATACCATCTCATCTCACAACCCCAACAAATACCCCCAACCGTGAATTCCAAAAGCATTCTCTTCCTCTTGCTCCTGGCTCTCTGCCTCTTGGCCAATCCCCTGTCTGCCGCTACCTTTGGGAATTTCACCTACACCGACAATGGGTCTTCGATCACGATCACGGGTTATCCTCGTTCGGCCACCGGCGGGGTAGTCATCCCGGCCACCATTGTCGGGAAACCTGTCACCTTGATAGATGGTGGCGCGTTTCTCTTCTGCGCTTCGCTGTCCAGCGTGACCATTCCCGACAGCGTGACCTCAATTGGGGGTAGCGCGTTTTCACAATGCATCTCGCTGACCCGCGTGACGATCCCCGACAACGTCAAATCCATTGGGGATCAAGCGTTCCAAAACTGCACCTCGCTGACAAGCGTGGTAATCGGTAACAGCGTCACTTCAATTGGCAATTACGCGTTCGATGAATGCACCTCGCTGACCAGCCTAATGATCGGCAGCGCCTTAATCTCCATTGGAGATGAAACGTTTTACCACTGCCGCTTGCTGACCAGTGTGACGATCCCCAATAGTGTTACCTCCATTGGAAATTTCGCGTTTGACGAATGTACTTCGCTAACTAGCGTGGTGATCGATAACAGCGTCACCTCCATTGGGGATTCCGCGTTTTCTGGATGCACCTCGCTGACCACTGTGGCGCTCGGCAGTGCCGTGATTTCCATTGGGAATAGTGCGTTTTTTTACTGCCACTTGCTCACCGACGTGACGATTCCCAACAGCGTCACCTCTATTGGAGCTGAGGCATTTTCCGTTTGCACCGCGCTTACCAGCGTGACGATCGGCAACAGCGTCACCTCTATTGGGAATTCCGCGTTCTCCGCCTGCAGATCGCTGGCTAGCGTGACGATCCCGAACAGCGTCACATCCATTGGGGATCAAGCGTTTTTCAACTGTGACGCTTTGGTTTCCATTGACGTTGATTCATTGAATATGAGATATAGAAGCTTGGGCGGCGTTCTCTTTAACAAAATTAAAACCACGCTCGTGCAATTTCTAGGAGGTAAAGGCGGTACTTATGCTATTCCCAACAGCGTAACGTCTATTAAGGATGGTGCGTTTTACTCGTGTGACGCTTTGATTTCAATCGAAGTTGACTCATCGAATCTTGCATACAGCAGCTTGGACGGAGTTCTCTTTAATAAGCCGCAAACCGTACTCATAGCTTTTCCCGGAGGTAAAGGCGGTGCCTATGTCATTCCCAACAGTGTCACCTCCGTTGGGGATAGTGCAATTCACTCTTGCCGCTCGCTGACCAGCGTGACAATACCTAACAGCGTTAATTACCTTGGTGCTGGCGCGTTTGACGCCTGTTCCTCCTTGATTTCAATCAAAGTTGACTCCTCGAATCCCAATTACAGCAGCTTGGTGGGAGTTCTCTTTAATAAAAAGAAAACAATCCTCATGAAATTCCCCGAAGGCAAAGGCGGTGTTTATTCCATCCCCAGCAGTGTCACTTCCATGGGTAATTACTCATTTTACTACTGCACCTCCTTAACCAGCGTGACGCTCCCCAATAACCTCACCTCCATTGGGGGTGACACATTTTACGGCTGTTCCTCCTTGGTCTCAATCGAAGTTGACTCATCAAATCCCAACCTCAGCAGCTTGGATGGAGTTCTATTTAATAAGCTGCAAACTACAATCCTAGCCTATCCCCAAGGCAAAGGCGGAGCCTATAC
Organism: Akkermansiaceae bacterium; assembly: GCA_043758445.1. GTDB lineage: Bacteria > Verrucomicrobiota > Verrucomicrobiia > Verrucomicrobiales > Akkermansiaceae > Luteolibacter. Next base: position 11,622 of record JAYVNM010000192.1, read on the forward strand.
CATCCCCAACAGCGTCACGGCCATTGGTGATAGCGCTTTTGAAAAATGCACATCCCTGACCAGCGTGACGCTTCCCAACAGCGTCACATCAATTGGGAATTACGCATTTGAAAAATGCACTTCACTGATCAGCGTGATAATACCCTACAGCGTCACCTCTATTGGGTATGGAGCGTTTGATTCCTGTATCTCCCTAGCACAGGCTATTTTCCTTGGCGATGCACCAACTTCATCATCAACCGGAGTTTTCGACAACACCTCGCGGCAATTCACCGTGGTTTTCATTAAGGGCAGTACGGGCTTCACCACGCCGACGTGGAATGGCTATCCGGCGGTGGCGCGTGCAAATGCCCCTGACATCGGTGTCCAACAGCCGCTCGGCAGCGGCATGGTCGATGGCGTGGCCAAACGCAGCTTTGGGAGCATGGTGGTGGGTTCGGCCACGGCCGCGAAATTCTTTACCATCGTGAACACCGGCACGCAGCCGCTCACCGGTCTAGCGATCACTAAAGATGGGGCGAACAAGGGCGATTTCATCGTGACCGCTCCGGTCAAGACTACGCTGGCTCCCGGCGAGACCACCACCTTCACCGTAACATTCAAACCCACCGCCACCGGCACGCGCACTGCGGCCTTCCACATCGGCAGCAATGATCCGAATGAAAATCCCTTCGACGTCCTGCTGACGGGTCTGGGGACGTGATCCGACCGGTAAGGGCAATACAGTTTAAATAACCATAAGAACCGAAGAATTGTACCGCAGATGGACGCGGATTAACGCAAGATAAAGATGGATATTCTTGAATCAATCTGCGTCCATCTGTGTCCATCTGCGCTTCATTGATCTTCTTGAATGACTAATTAAACAGGATTGGCCGGTAAGGGCCTATGCGATGGCGTCAGATTTTCCGCAGTGCGCCGGTGGAGTCGCCGAAGCGTTTGTCCTTCACGCCAAACTCCTCTAACATCCGCAGATAGAGATTGGAGAGCGGCACGTTTTCTCCGAGATCCACATGGCGGCCGGGGGTGAAGGCCCCGCCGGCGTTGCCCGCGACGAGGATCGGGAGGTCATTGTGGTTGTGGCGGTCGCCGTCGGAAATGCAGCCGCCGTAAACGATCATCGAGTTGTGAAGGAGCGACTTGCCATCGGTGTCCTTGGTGGTTTTAAGTTTATCGAGAAAATAGGCGAGCCGCTCCATGTAGAAGTGGTCAATTTTCGCAATTTTCGCCAGATTGTCCGGGTTGCGGCGGTGGTGGGAAATGCTGTGATGGCCGTCCGGGACGCCGATATCTTGGAAATTGCGATTGCTGCCGTCATGGGCCATGAGGAAGGTGGCGATGCGAGTGGAGTCGGTTTTGAAGGCGAGCACCATCATGTCCAGCATGAGATGGAGTTGCTCCTTGTAGTTGCCGGGCTTGCCATCCGGGGCGGGGACGCCGGGGTCGCACGGGAGGCCCATGGCTTCGGCTTTCTCGATCTGGCGCTCGATTTCCCGCACGCCGGTTAGATATTCATCCAGCTTATGGCGATCGCTGCGGCCAAGGTACTTCTGGAGGGCCTTGGCGTCCTGTTCGACAAAGTCGAGGACGGATTTTTTCGAGGCGTAGCGCTGGCCGAGACTGGCGGCGCGTTCCTTGGTGCTGCCCGCACCGAAGAGCCGCTCGAAGACAGCGCGCGGGTTGGACTCAGGGGTCATCGGTTGGTTTTCGGAGCGCCAAGAGAGGTTGAACTGATAGGCACAGGAATAGCCGGAATCACACTCGCCGGATTTCCGCACCCCTTCAGCGGAGAGTTCGAGCGAGGGCAGCCGGGTGAACGCTTGGGCTGCGTGGGCCGCGACTTGGTCGGCGGAAATACCAAGGCTGATGTCCGAGCCTGCGGTTTTACGGGCGCGGGCGGAGGTGAGAAAAGTAGCTACGCCGCGAGCGTGGTCGCCCGGGCCGTCGCCCCCGGCCTTGGCGTTTTGCTGCTCAAAGCCGGTGAAGATCTGGAAGTCCTCGCGGAAGGCTTCGAGCGGCTTGAAGGTCTCGCCCATTTTGTAAGCGGAGGCGGTCCCCTTGGGCCGCCAGAGATCCATGTTCACGCCATTGGGAATGTAGAGGTAAGCCATCCGCAGGGGGGCCCCGCTAGCAGTGGTGGCGACGGCCTTTTCAACCCCCGCGGCCATTAGCGGACGGAAGGAGTCTAGGGCGGGCAGGGCAACCGCCGCGCCAAGTCCACGGAGGAAACTGCGGCGGTTGGTGTTGGTGAAGTGTTGGATCATAAAAGTAGGAGGGATTGAACATCGAACATTGAACGCCCAACATTGAACGTCGAAGTGAAGAGGGAGAGAAGAAAAAAGATGCGCTGTTTCATTATCTGAAATTCGATGTTCAATATTCCCATCAAGGCTCATCCCCCCGGCGTTTCTGGAAGGGGGCGCTTTCGACAATACCTTGGATAAGTTCCCGCAGCGAGCCACCATTTTTTTCCATGCGTGCGGTGAGGATGTTGATGGTAGTAGCGTCATAGATCTCGACCCCGCGGCCGATGGCGTAGGTGAGTAATTTCTCGGCCAAGCACCGGTGAAAGTCCTGCTTGCGCTGGCCGGCGAGGATCGTCTTGAGCGTGGCGACGTCGGCAAATTTCTCTCCGGTTACTAATTTCCCGTTAGCGTCGATCGCTTGTCCGCGGTCCTGGGTGCGGAATTGGCCGAGCGCGTTGAAATTTTCCAGACCTAGACCGATCGGGTCCATGCGGGCATGGCAGCCGCGGCACTCGGGTTTTTTGCGGTGAATCTCCATCATCTCGCGCTGCGTAGGATTCGGCTTGCCTGCGGCAGCGTCCTCCAGTTTCGGCACCCCCGCTGGCTGCGGCGGCGGCGGTGAGCCGAGTAAATTGTTTAACACATAGAGTCCACGTTTCACGGCGGAGGTGCGGGTGGGATTGGAGGTGACTATCAAGAACGTGCCTTGGGTCAGCAGCCCGCCGCGCTCGGGATGGTCAGTGAGATCGACCAGCTTCATGGCCTCGCCGGTCACGCCGGTGATGCCGTAAAATTTGGCCAAGCGCTCGTTGAGGAAGCTGTAGCGGGCGGAAATCAGCTCCACGGCCGGGCGCTTGTTGCGGAGCACGAAGTCGAAGAGCATTTCCGTTTCGCGCTGCATGTCCGAGCGCAGACGAGGATCGAAAATTTGTGCTGCCTCGCGGTTGGTCGCCTTGCCGAGGATGGTTTTCGCGCTCATCGCCACGGTCTCGACATCGCTTGCCTGGAGCCATTGTCCGACGAAATTCTCGATAAAGCGCTGCGAGCGCGGGTCCTTGAGCATCCGGTCCACCTGAGCAGTTAGATTGGGGCGCAGCTTGTTGTTGAAGGCGAGGCTGAGCAAGTCATCGTCGGGGACCGAGCCCCAAATGAAGAACGACAGCCGGGCGGCGAGCGAATACTCGTCGAGCGGAACGATCCTCGCGGGGTTGTTAGGCTCCGGCTGGATTTCCACGCGGAACAGGAAACGCGGCGAAGCGAGGCAGGTGGCGATGGCTTGCTTGATGCCGTCCTGGAAGGATTTTCCCGGCCGCATGGAAACCTCCTTCACGATGGCCATAAGACGGTCGATGGTCTGCTCATCGAGCGGCTTGCGGAAGGCACGGCTGACAAAACTACGCAGGATCTTGCGGGCGTAGCGGTCCTTGCTAGAGTCATCCTCCGGCGCGGGTCCGTCCACGAAGATCATGCGGTAGCCCTTCGCGTATTCCTGCTGCGAGCCACCGAGCGGACCCTGGACGATCACCCGCTGAACTGTTAGAAATAGATCTTCCTCGGCGGCCAGTGGACGTTGGGCGGGCGAAATGTTGATCTCGATACGCTGGCGGCCTTTTTTCAGCAGCACCTTTCCTGTTAGTTCGATCACCCGGCGCTGGTCCCAGCCGAGCGTGACGCCGCCGACCTTTTTGCCACCGGCGGAAACCTCAAGCTGCGCCTCATCCGTGGTGGCCTCGGACGCGCCGTGGATGGCATACTCGACCTTCACCTGATACTCTCCGTCCCAGCGGATGTCCTGATCCACGCTGATCTGCTGGCTTTTGGCGAACGGCAGCCAAGTGCCATCGGCCTGTGGCTCACTAACAGCTTTGAAGCGGCTGCCCTCGATGTCCACCCGCGGCACCTGCGCCGCCGCGCCCTCCGGCAGGGCCAGTGCCACCACCTCGTCCGCCGCCGCGATGTATTTCTCCATCAGCAGCGGGGAGATCGAGAGCACGTCGCCGTTGTTGTCAAAGCCATAGCCAGTGTCATCCGCCGGAAACACTTCACGGGTGTCGTATTCCACGCCTAGCAGATCGAAAACCGCATTCCGGTATTCCTTGCGGTTCAGCCGGCGGATGGTGACGCGGCCAGGGTCTGGATTGTTAGGATCCAGTTTGAAAACGTCCCGTTCGATCCAGGCGAGCAGTTTTTTTTGCTCGGCGGCGGACGGCTGGTCCTTGTCGGACGGCGGCATGAGCTGGCTGCGGAGATTCCGCCAGACGGGGAGCCAGTGTTTGCGGTCGTTGAGATGGGCGGGTAGATCCGCGAATTTATCCAAGGCGAATTTCCCCTTGGATTCGCCGTCGCCATGACAGTCATAACAATATTTTTCCAACAGCGGGACAATTTCCTGCTGATAGGTCAACGCGGGATCAGCGATAGCGCTGCTAGAAATCCCCACGAGCATCCCGGCGATGGCGATGCTTACCACGGCGGCACGGAGGAAGGGGGCGGTCACGGAGCGGGTGAAATTTTATTGAATTGGATAGCCCTGCCACAGCCATTCGAGGGCGGCAGGCAAGGTTTGGCAGGTGACGCGGCCATCGGTGTGGCCTGCCTTTTTGGCGAAGACGTAGCGGTAGTCGTAGCCCTTCGCCTTGAGCGCGGCGGCCATGCGCTGGTTGGCCATCACCCAGTTATGAAAGGACGCCTCGTCGCGGTCGTGACCGTTGTCATTCTCACTCACATGCAGCCAGATGCGTAGCGGTTTTTTGAGGCTCTGTTTGATGAGATTTTCATGATACTCCCAGGCCCCATGCGGCGTCTTGGGGTCCACGGGAAATTGTTGGTTCACATAAGTCCCGGAGTACGTTAGAACGCGCCGATAGAGTTCCGGGTGAAACCACGCCATGGTGAATGCCGCCGCGCCGCCGGAACTACCGCCCATCGTCGCGCGGCCTTCGGGATTTTTGGTGAAGGTAATCTGATAGTCCTTACTGATTTTCGGCAGGACTTCCTGCTCGATGAATTTCGCGTAGGTGTCCGAGACCGTGTCATACTCCAAGCCGCGCTCGCTGCCGAGTGAATCGCCGCCGCCGGAGTTGATCATGATGGCGATCATCACGGGCAAGCGTTTTTGCCGGATCAGGTTATCGAGCACATGCGGCAGCACGCCGCGGTAGCCGAGGCCGTCCTGGGCGACGATGAAGGGAGCTTCAGTGCCGGGCTGGTATTGCGCCGGGATATAAACCGCGACCTTGCGCTGGTAGGGAACCTCGCCGGGCTGGGTTTTCGAAATGCCGGGATAAATTTTGCTCTCATGCGAGTCCATCGTGAACTCGACGATCTTGCCCTGCGGCACATCCGGCAGGGCCTTGGTCTCCGGTGCATCCGCATACTCCGGGCCAATGGCGAACTCGGTTTCCGCCGCCGGACAGCGGGCGGAGAGCAGACGCAGGAGGCAAGCGCAAACAACGAGACTGGGCAGGATTTTCATGAGCGCTTAGATACTCGCTGGTTCCTGCCGATTTGTCGCCGGGTTCATCAGGTGGTTGCGAACGGGTGTACTTTGGAAATTGATGCTGGTTTTCACAAGCCCAGCTTTTCGCCCCTTCGCGCTCTCCGCGCCTTTGCGGTAAACTCTCCGTCCAGTTGTTTTCCGCTTCACGAACGGCCTGCCGCGCCCTAGAAAGATCGTCGACATGCCTGAAACTCAACGCCGCCCCGGAAAACTCATGGCCGCCAACCGCGGTGAAATCGCCATCCGGATTTTCCGCGCGGCCACCGAATTGGGCCTGACCACGGTCTCGATCTTCGCCGAGGAGGATCGCTTTTCCATCCACCGCTTCAAGGCGGACGAGGCCTATCTGCTGGATTCCTCGAAAGGTCCGGTCGGCGCGTATCTCGATGTCGAGGGCATCGTGACGCTGGCGAAACAAAAGGGGGTGACGATGATCCACCCCGGCTATGGGTTTCTCTCGGAAAATGCCGCCTTCGCCCGGGCCTGTGCGCGCGAGGGGATCGTCTTCATCGGCCCGTCGCCAGATCTGTTGGAAAACATGGGGGATAAAACGGCGGCCCGGGCGCTCGCGCATCGTTTCAACGTGCCCACCTTGCCCGGCACGGAGGAACCCGTTACCGATCCAGATCAGGCTCTAACCCTCGCCCATGATATCGGTTTCCCGCTCATCATCAAGGCGGCATTCGGCGGTGGCGGGCGCGGGATGCGGGTGGTGGAAAAGCCTTCGCAACTCCCCGGTCTGTTAGCCGAGGCGCAGAACGAGGCGCTTAACGCGTTTGGCAATTCCGCCGTTTTCCTCGAACGCTATATTTCCCGCGCCAAACACATTGAGGTGCAAATCCTCGGCGACCAGCACGGCAATGTCGTCCATCTTTACGAACGCGATTGCTCGGTGCAGCGCCGCTATCAAAAAGTGGTGGAGGTCGCGCCTGCGATGCATCTCGATCCTAAAGTTAGAAAAGAATTATGCGACGCCGCCGTGGCACTGGCCAAGGGCATCGGTTATGACAATGCAGGAACCGTCGAGTTTCTCTATGATATGGATCAGAATGACTGGTTCTTCATCGAGATGAACCCGCGCATCCAAGTGGAACATACAGTGACGGAATGCGTGACCGGCATTGACCTCGTTAGATCGCAAATTCTGGTGGCGGTCGGGCATTCTTTATTTAGTGAAGAAATCGCGATTCCGCCGCAGGAGCAGATGCCGTGCATCGGCTTCGCCATCCAGTGCCGCGTCACCACCGAGGATCCGCAGAAAAATTTCGCCCCAGACTACGGGCGGATTCTTAACTACCGCTCGGCTGCGGGATTTGGTATTCGGTTAGATGCTGCTTCGGGCGATGCGGGTTCGGTCGTGACGCCATTCTATGACTCGATGTTAGTGAAAGTAACGGCGATGGGCCGCGATTTCCCGATGGCCTGCCAACGGATGGACCGCGCCCTCCGCGAGTTCCGCATCCGTGGGGTGAAAACGAACATTCCATTTCTCGAAAACGTCATCGCCGATGATACTTTCCGCAGCGGTCAGGCCCATACCAAACTGATCGATACCAAGCCCGAGTTGTTCCAGTTCAAGCGCCGCCGCGACCGTGCGACGCGCACACTGTCGTATCTATCCGACATCACGCTCAACGGCAATCCCAGCACCAAGGGCTGGAAACCCGGCACCGCAATGCCTAAGGCCGTCGTCCCGGACTCACTGGTGATCCAGCACCAAGCCAAAGTGCCGAAGGGCAGCCGTGATGTCCTGTTGGAACTTGGTCCAGAGAAATTCGCCCAATGGATTCTCGCGGAGCAGCGACTGTTAATTACCGACACTACGTTCCGCGATGCCCACCAGTCACTCATCGCCACCCGGATGCGGAGCTTCGACATGTTGCGCGTCGCCGAGGCGGTTTCTCATCGGCTGCCTGAGCTTTTCTCGCTGGAAATGTGGGGCGGTGCGACCTTTGACACGGCGATGCGTTTCCTCAGTGAGTGCCCATGGGAACGCCTCCGCCGCCTGCGCGAAAAAGTGCCTAACATTTGCTTCCAGATGCTTTTCCGTGGCTCGAACGCAGTCGGCTACTCGAACTACCCGGACAATGTGGTCGCCGGGTTCGTCAAACACGCGGCGGATTCGGGGATGGATATTTTCCGGATTTTTGATTCGTTAAACTATCTACCGAACATGCAAGTCGCGATGACTGCAGTGCGCGACCATGGCAAGGCGATTTGCGAAGCGGCGATCTGTTATACCGGCGACATCACTAACTCAAAGCGTGATAAATATTCGCTTAAGTATTACATCGAAAAGGCTAAGGAGGTCGAGCGGATGGGCGCGCACATGTTATGCATCAAAGACATGGCCGGACTGTGCAAACCCCAGGCGGCGTTGGAACTGGTGACTGCGTTGAAACAGGAAATCGGCATCCCGGTGCATTTCCACACCCACGACACCTCGGGCATCAATGCGGCTTCTGTCCTCGCCGCCTCCCAAGCGGGCGTGGATGTGGTCGATCTCGCGATTTCCTCAATGTCCGGCTCCACCTCCCAACCGAACCTCAATTCCGTCGCCGCCGCCCTCGCTGGCAGTCCGCGCGATCCGGGGCTGGATTTCGATTCGCTCAATGAATTTTCCGACTACTGGGAACAGGTGCTGGAATTCTATCAACCATTCGATTCCGCCCCGCGCTCCGGCACGTCAGAGGTTTATGAACATGAAATGCCCGGCGGTCAATATACCAATCTCCGCGAACAGGCGAATGCCATGGGCCTCGGTCACCGCTGGCGCGAAATTGCCAGAACCTATGCCGAGGTGAACCATCTCTTCGGCGACATTGTGAAGGTCACGCCGTCATCGAAGGTGGTTGGCGACATGTGCATGTTCCTCGTCACCCGTGGCATCCGCGCGGCGGATGTGCCGAAGCTCAAACCCGGCTCGATCGACTTCCCGGAGAGCGTAATTGATATGCTATCCGGTGGCCTCGGCCAGCCCGATGGCGGCTGGCCGGTGGACGTGCAGAAGGTGGTGTTAGGAACCCGCAAACCCACCACCAGACGCCCCGGAGAACAGGCGGACCCCATTGACCTCGAAGCCACCCGTATTGATCTAACGACCAAACTCGGTCGCCCCGCAAGTGATGACGATCTCTACTCACATCTCATGTATCCGCAGGTGTTCGCGGATTTCATGACCTTCCGCACAAGATACGACGACCTCAGCGGACTGCCGACGCCTGCCTTTTTCTACGGCCTGCAAATCGGCGAGGAAATCGAGATTGAGATCGACACCGGAAAAATCCTCATCATCAAACTCATCTCCATCGGCGAAGCCGATTCTAACGGCAGACGTGCGCTTTTCTACGAACTCAACGGGATGCCGCGCGAGTCGGTCGTGGCTGACAATTCCCTGAAATCCACCAGCAAGGCCAGCCGCCCAAAAGGTGAGCCCGACAACCCCGCCCAAGCTTGTGCGCCGATGCCTGGAATGGTCACGGAAGTCGCCATTTCCACTGGCCAGGAAGTGAAGGCGGGCGACAAACTCGTCGTTCTCGAAGCCATGAAAATGCTCACCACCGTCAGCGCCAGCACCGATGGCACCATCGCCGAAGTCCTCGTGAAAAAAGGCGACCAGGTGGACAGTGACGATCTATTAGTAAAACTGACGGTCGAGTGATTCTTCCCGGTTCAGGCTATAGCAACTTCATGATAACCGGTGTTGCTAAGCACCCGCGATTCCGGGAGAGTCCTATGGTCTCCATAGCCGATTCATCATGATACGTCGATACAACCGCCGCCAGATGATGAAGGCCAGCCTTTGCCTGCTCGGTGGCTCGTTATGCGGTGAAATAGTATGAGCAAGCGACAAACAGTGACCTTGGCGGCTGCATTTCTATGCATTTTCACCATAATCATTTTATTCATAGCAAAATTGTAACCTTTGACAACAACCAAGCCGAGCGGGATTTGAGGATAGTCAAAGTCCAACAGAAAGTATCCGGCTGTTGCCGCAGCCAAGCAGGCGCGGAACGATTCCGCACCATCAGCAGCTACATCTGTCCGCTAACCCTACGGGTGAGACAAAAACTCCCCCTCAATACCCATCTGGAACATGGCCGTTGGCCACCGCAAGTATCCCTACCTGCTGCGCCACCTCGCCATCGACCGGCCCGACCAAGTGTGGTGCGCCGACATCACTTACGTTCCAATGCCCAGAGGCCACGCCTACCTGTGCGCGGTGATGGACTGGAATTCGTGCAAGGTGCTGGGCTGGGCGCTTTCCAACACCATGGGAACCGACCTTTGCTTGGAGGCCTTGGAGATGGACTTGGACGCCACCGGCAAGGTGCCGGAGATCTTCAACACCGACCAGGGCTGCCAGTTTACCTCCGCCGAATGGACGGGCCGCCTGACGGATCTGGGAGTGAAAATCAGCATGGACGGCAAAGGGCGCTGGATGGACAACGTCTTCATCGGACGGCTTTGGAGGAGCGTGAAATACGAGCGGATCTATCTGTTCGAGCATGGCACGCTGCCAGCCTTGCGGGAGAGCCTGGATGTCTGGTTTGATCGCTACAACCACTGGCGGCCCCATGAAAAGCTCGGCAACCTGACCCCGGCCGTGGTCGATCAGACAATACCCGCAACCCCCAAAGCCGCATGAGCCTCCCCAAGCACCCCACTCCCTCGCGTGACGAATTTGGGCGGCCTCCGCTTCAGGCACCGCACTCCACTCCAGCTTCCCAAATTCGAGCCCCTCGCTAATCCATACTTGACCATACTTGATCCAGCATCCATAATTTCCTATCAATCCGCCGCACCCCTCCACCATAGCTTAGTTTAGCCACTGCGTGGTCGGATTTTCCGGGCCGACTCACTCGTTCCCGCTCAATCAAGATTTTCAAACCATGATCTACGCTCGATTGTTATTACTGCTCGTCGCGTGCTTCTTTTCGGCGCCGGGCATACGCGCGGCGGATGTAACAGCGGACCAAATCCAGACGTCCTTCGCCAAAACTTGGACGAAGGCGCAATACATCCAGGCGGCGAAGGACTATTACGCGGCAAAACATCCCGACTGGAATGCCTACGTGGCCTCGCTGCTTGCCATTGGCGGCGACCGCTTCCTGCTCGGCGAGGTCAAGTGCTGTGCCGCCCTTTACCGCGAGACCGGCGACACGAAGTATTCCGACGCCATGCGCGCCCTGCTGGTGGGCACCATCAACAACAACACCATGCAGTATGTGGCGGAGATGGACTTTAACTACTGCTACCTCCAGATCCGCAATTCGCCGAGTGTCAGCGCCGCGGATCGCACCCTCATCGAGAACTTCATCGCGCAGCGGATGGACTGGCTGATGACCCAGGATGAGGACACGACGTTTGTGCGGGGGATGATCAACTGCACCGCGCTGGCCTATGCCGAGCGGCTGATCCTGCCCGCCGATTCCCGTGCTGTCACTTGGCGTGCCTGGCATCAGGCGAAATGGAACCTCGGCATGGCCCGCATCGGCGACTCCACGGAGGACGCTTCTAATTACTCGCCGATGTGGTTCGCCGGACTTTACGAATACCTACGCGTCACCGGTGCCGATGTCGCCGCGTATTTCAACCAACCGACCGTCCGGAATTTCTGCGAGCGCAATCTTCAGGCTGCGGCCTGCACGGGCTTGGTCCCTAGCTATGGACGCGGCGGAGCCTATTCCAAACAAGGCCAAATGCCCGGACTTTTCGAAACTCTGGCAAGTATCTATCAAGACGGCCGTTACAAGGCGGTGGCCCAGCGACAGTTCAACTACATGCGCACCGTGGTGGATCCCAACTGGGTGTTCACCGACGACATCTGCATCACGCCGGTCTTTGAAAATGTAAACGACTCGCTGACGGCATTGCCTCTAACACGACCGGCGGTGGCCGTGTATGACCGCTTGTTCATCAACCGCAGTTTTCCGGACAAACTGGTGATGGAAAGCGGTAACCACGCGGGGGACTCATCCGTCCTGATGAATTTCTCACAGGGCCTGGACCACGGCCACGCCGGCGGCTCCGCCTTGGTTTCTTTCATCGACAAGGGTTCGCCGCTGCTCGTCAACCGCGACGGCGATGATGACCGCGTCTATCACAACCTGATGATGGTGCGGAGCACTTCCGAAGCGTTCCCGTTCGTCCCGTCGTCGGCGGGAGAGTTCGGCCAGCAATACTTGCTGGATAACGTCCGCCGCCGCTTTGTCCTCAACATCAAGGGTTTCCAGGCGACCCTTGGCGGCGTGCCCGACCCGGCGACGCTCAGCAAGCTGACGATCTATCTCGGCGGTGCCACCACGAGCGGCGGCAGTCCGACCGTCCGCTTCTACATCGACGACGTGAAAGCCGTCGGCCCCACGGGAACTCTGGCCCTTAGCAGCGGCGGCAGTTTTCTCACTCCGGGCAACTGGACCAACGTCAGCTTCGGCAGCCCGCGCAACCTGTCCGCTTATGACACGGTCGAGTTTGGAATGCGGATCGAGGTGCTCGTGCCGGGCGCGATCACGGACGTGATCACCATGCTCGAGACCGACACCAGCCGCGGCTATCAATTTAAACCGGCTCTCGACACCTGTTCGCTGGGCAAGGCCAACCAGACCCAAGCCTTCGCCAAAATGCAGTTTGCTTCCACCGAAATGCAACTCAAGGACACGATGGGCGGAAATAATCTCCAGCGGCGCGACCTGATGCTCACGCCCGGCGGCATCCTGCTGGTGCGCGACCGCGTCACCTTCCCCGCAGCGCAAAGCAACGTGCAAATGGGGCCGGTGTGGAACGCGGCAACCGTCCTCTCCTCCGGCTCGAACTGGTATGACCTGCGGCAGGCGAAGGTTTACTCCCTGCCACAGCGGCAGGCGCTAACACTCTTCCCGCCGCGCACCGACAGCGGTATCCCCTTCACCACGGGAACGGCCATAGATCCGAAATCCACGGCCATGATCGCCTATCAAAAATGGACCGGCAACGCGACCGCTAACAGCACGCGGACGTTCAACAGCCTGCTGATGGGCCACGACGCCGGCACCAGCCCGGTCGATCTCGCCGCCACCGTGCAAACCCTGCAATGCGACGAGAGCGCCACGGTCCTCAAGATTGGCAACAATTTCCTGATCCTCAACCCAGGCGGAATCTCGCTCAACGTCGGCGGACTCCAGACCAACGCGCAATCGCTCTACCTGGAAACCAACGGCACCACAGCCTCCTACTTCGCCGGTGCGCAGGGTTCATCGCTGATCTATGGCGGCACGACACTCCTCTCCGCGGGGACGCTCCAGGCGCGCTTCTCTTCGGTGGAGCCGGTGCTCACGGTTCCAGCCAACATCACCGCCTATGCCCCCGGAACGGGCGGCACCGTCGTCAATTTCACGGCGGAGGCTCACGACAACACCGACGGCCCGCTGACTCCCGTCTGCACGCCGCCCTCCGGCTCGCTCTTCCCCACCGGGACCACCACCGTCAACTGCTCGGTCACCAACTCGCGCGGTCAGACCACCAGCTCCGCCTTCACCGTCACTGTTTTGGTGAGCGAAATTTGGACCAACGCCGCCGCCGGCTCTTGGAGCACGGCCACCAACTGGAGCCTCGGCCGGGTGCCGGGTTCGAGCGATCCCGTGCTGCTGACGACCACCGGCCAGTCCTTCACCACCGTCCCGCGGATCACGGTGGGCGCCACCGCCACCTCGGTCGGCACCCTGACGATCAATAGCCCGACAGTTTCTAACGTGCTGAACCGCGCAGGCTCGACGCCCCAAATCATGACGTTCTACGGGCTCGGCTCCGAGCCGCTGATCCGCATCACCGGCAACGCCAGCCCGGGCGTTTCGGTCAACAACTTAAACTTCCAACTGCGTGTCAGCGGCCAACTTCAAATCGACTCGGGAAAGACGTTCACGCTCGGAAATTCCTACATCACAGAAAACAGCGCGGGTCTCAAGCTGACCAAGACCGGCGGAGGCAAGCTGGACTTCGGCAGCACCGGCAGTCCGAAAATCACCTTCACCGGCGGACTCGACATGGCCGCGGGCGTCTGGGACGCGGGCTCGTACACCACCTGCCTGCCCACCTCCGGTGTCATCAATTTCACCAACCCCTCCGGCACCACCGCGATCATCCAATCCACCCAGTCGCACAGCATCGAAACGCTGGCCGGTGGCAATAGCGACAGCTCCATCTCCGCCGCGAGCCTCACCCTCACCGGCGCGCAAATCACCACCTTCGGCGGGAAAATCACTGGCGCGACCAATCTCAACCTCACCGGCTCCGGTTCACTTACCCTCACCAACGCCAGCACCTTTACTGGCACCACCACGGTGAGCGGCGGCACCCTCATCGTCAGCGGTTCACTCACCCAGCCCGGCAACCTCGTCGTGCAAAGCGGCGCGATTCTCGAAAATCAAGGCACCATCTCCAGCACCGGTTCTATCACCGTGAATGCCAGTAGCGTCTTCCGCGCAAAGATCGCGCAGTCAACGCCTGCCGCGCTGAACGTCGCGGGCACCGTCACTCTCTTCGGCGCTCTCGATATCTCCGTCGTCCCCGGCCTCGTGCCTGGCACGACCTTCACGATCCTGAACAAGACCAGCGCAGGCGCGGTGAACGGCATTTTTTCCGGCAAGCCGCAGGGCAGCACCTTCACGGCAAGCGGATACCAGTGGTCCATCAGCTACACCGGCGGCGATGGCAACGACGTAAGCCTCACGCTGGCTACCCAGCAGGCAAGCTGGCGCTACGTTAACTTCGGCACCATCGCCAACATCGGCACCGCCGCCGATACCTTCGACGCGAACGGCGATGGCGAGCTGAACCTCATGGAATTCGCCACCGGGCAGAATCCCAACGCCACCACGAGCGCCACGCCGACGCTGGTGATAAACGGCGCCACGATCGAGTTCACCTACACCCGCTCGCTCGCTGCGCTTGCCGACGCGACGACCTTTACCGTCGAGTGGAGCGACACGCTAGCGAACGATTGGAACGCGGCAGGCGTGAGTGCGCCAGTCGTTCTCACCGACAACGGCACGGTGCAGCAGGTCAAGGTCACGCTCCCTGGGAGAACCGCTGGTCGGCGTTTCGTGCATCTCAAAGTCTCACGTTAATGCGATGAACCAACCAGCCCCAGAACTGTTCGGCATGCGCAGTGCTGACAAAAACGGCGAAACTTTTTCAAACAACTGTGCGTGCTGTTAGACTCGCCGTGATTTCATCGGTCCGTGGCGGATTCCAAACCCATCATTGACGAGAAAAAGCTCCGCAGTTGGAAGCTGCTGGATGACTTTCGCAGTCGGCTTGCCAGAATTCGCGCCGAGATGCCGCCTCCGCCCGACAAACGCCC
>JAYVNM010000193.1:0-3096 GCA_043758445.1 Akkermansiaceae bacterium
CAGCTATATCTCGACGGTTCGCAAGAAAGGGCTGGATCTTATTATGGCCTCGATCAAAGCCGCCTTCACCGATGCCCCGCTGCAGTGCTGAATAGTTACGAAACTTTCAGATTCAACACGTCGATCCGCGTGGAGCCGGGCAAGTTCGCGCTTGTTTCCGTTCTCACTCCCAAGGCAAACGCGCCGGTTCCTGCTGTCTCCCGCAAAATTCTCGCTTTTGTCCGCGCCGATGTCCTGCCTGATTTCTGATAGTCCACAGCCAAAGCTCCACGGCTGCGGCATCACGGGAAAGCCAATCGTGGCGGCGGTTTTCAACCGCCAAGCCCCACTCTGATTTTTAGCATGGCGGTTGAAAACCGCCACCACGTTCACCAGCCTCACTTCATCAAACCTCGACCAGAGAATAAGTAGTGCTCCTGCCCCCACCGGCGTTCTGAACAAGCAACCCATTCTCTACCAGAATACGAATATCTCTCAGTGCGGTATCTTCGGAGCATTTCGCGAATTTTGCATATTTCGAGGTGGTGAGCTTACCATCGAATCCATCAAGTAAACGGTTGATCACCTTGCGTTGCCGCTCATTGATTAATGTTCTATTCGCGACCTCCCATGTTCTGCTTTTACGAAGGACCAGGGAGAATTTTTGCTCTGTTCCGATGAGCGCACGCAACATGCACCTGATAAACCATTCCAACCAACTCGTGATGTCGAGAGTCCCGCGTTGAGAGCGTTCAAGCTGGAGGTAGTAATCTTTGCGCTCGGTTTCAAGCTGAGAGGACATGCTGTAAAAGCGGTCCGACATGCCATCCGCTCTGGCGAGCAGTAGATCGGTAATGGCTCTGCCGATACGTCCGTTGCCATCTTCAAATGGATGAATCGTCACGAACCAAAAATGAGCGATGGCCGCCTTCATGACCGGATCCATCACATGCTTTGTCTCAAACCATTGCAGGAAGGTCGCCATCTCGGACTCTAGGCGCATCGCATCGGGAGCTTCGAAGTGGACCTTCTCATTTCCTAACGGGCCGGAAACGACTTGCATCGGCCCGGCTGCGGCAGTGCGCCACGCCCCGACGGTGATTTTTCTCAACCCGCTGCGACCCGTGGGAAAAAGGGCGGAGTGCCAAGCATAAAGCCGCTCCGCCGTCAGCGGCTCTTGAAAATTCTGAGTGGCATCCAGCATCAGCTCTACGATTCCCTCGACCTCGCGGTTCACGGGAAATACCTCGGGAGTTTTGATTCCGAGGCGGCGGGCGATTGATGAGCGAACTTGATCTGGGTTGAGAAAATCACCTTCAATCGCACTGGATTTCACCACATCCTCCGTGAGCGTGACGAGACTGGACTCTTTGGAAATAGTAAAACCCAGATTTTCCATGCGTCCGAGCAGCCGACCTTGCTGATAGCGAACCTGACCAATCAGCGCGGTAAGTTCGGAAACGTTCCAAGAAAACTTGGGCCACTCCGCTAATTCATGGATAAATCGCATAATCTCCGCTTAATTTGCGGTGATTATAGCGCCTATTCCCCGCAAGGCGATGCAAATCCGGTGGATTTCACCACTCCATTCCCAGCCCGTTTCTTCCGGCGAGTTCTAGCAGATCTTCCCGCATTGGCCATTCGTCGGGGCGTTCGCTGGTGGCGTGGCGTTTGCTGGCACCTTTGAGAGTCATGCAACCGGTGTTATCGCCGATTTTCCTGATGGATTCGACCTCCTCGGCGGTGAACCTAACATCTGGCAGTTTCGCGAACTCGCGGATCTTGTCTTCAATCAGACGCGCGCCCTCGCCCGCTTCCTGGATGAAGGTCGGCACGACGCTCTCCACGGCGGGATGGCTCAAGTTCCAGATCGAGGCGAATTGGATCAAGTTCAGGCTATACTTTTCCGCCAGTGGCCGCATTTTCTCCGCCTTCTCCATCCCGCGTTTCACCCATCCTTCAGGGCGATAGGTCCGGTGATCGCCGGGCTTGAAGCTGTGCTCGGGGCCGCCAATGTCATCATGGAAAACCCCGCCGTAATCGACGACGCGCGTCATCACCTTCACGTCAAATTTTTCGCAGGTGGGCAGGGTGAGACCGACAGGCCACGGCTCTAACGGATTCAAGATGAGCATCGACCAATCGATGAGTTCGCCAAATTTTTCGAGGCAGTAAATTAGATCGAGAGAAAAGCCGTTCGCAGGTCCAGGGGCGATACCCAGCCGTTCGGTGAGTCCCTGTTCTTTTGCAGCGGCGAGTGCCTGCCAGAGCGGTTCGCTGGTGTAGCCAAGTTCATCCGGGTTGTGCAGCATCAGCAGGTCAAATTTATCCACTCCGCAGCGTTCCAGTTCCTTGCTGGTGGCCATTTTCACGAAATCCGCATAGCCTTCCGGTCCCCGCAGTGCGGGCGAGGTGAAACGTGGATAGCCTTGACTGCCCTGCCGCTGGCCTTCGTAAAAATCGTGCCCGATCATGCCGACCAAGCTGTATGTGCCGCGGTCAATGCCTTTCAACGCCACGCCTAGCAGTTCATCCGCCTTGCCATTGCCATACACGTCGGAAGTCACGAACGTGCGGATCCCAGCTTCATAAGCTGTCTCGATGCAGCCGATGAAGCGCTCCTCCGATAACGTTTCTCCAAAGTGCATGAAGCGGCCGCCGCTCCAAGTTCCATAAGCTGTGGTTGTAAGGTCCATGATGGGAAAATTGTCCGCCACTCATTAAGCCCACAGCCACGACGGGTCAACCGATTCGTAGGACGAAATTCCGCCGCCGGGCACCGCAGACATGGAGCCACCATGACCGCCCCCCGCCCCGATCCGAAGTTGAGGTCAGCTTGTTGGTGCTGAAGCCTTATTTGCTGTGCGATTCGCCGGTTTTCTTGCGCGTCAAAAAGCCTAGCTCTTTCTGTTGTAAGGGATGAAAGAAGCTGTCTGCTGCCGAAGCAAAATTTAATGAAGCATGTTAATTAGTGTACACTGACCCAATACATGACATACCCCGGGTTAAGCTGACATGGCCGACGAGTCCGGCGGGAATAAGCTTGGTGTCCTTGCGGTGGTAATACCAGGTGACGAAGCACTTTCGGTTCTGTTCGGGACGCGGTTGATTTTTGAT
>JAYVNM010000194.1:0-9589 GCA_043758445.1 Akkermansiaceae bacterium
CACCTCGCCCGCAAAAAACGCCAGCATGGGTCATCGGGTTTCCTCGCCTATGCCCGCGAATCCACGGCTTTCATGGGTAGGTCAGGATGTCTGAGGCTACCTGAACGTTTCCAACCGCCTCACCGGCAAAAAGAAGGCGGAGGCGCTGGCGAAGAAGGAGCAGGATTTCCGCGATCTCATCCTCCGCGCCTACAAGGCCCAGCCGCTGGAGGGAGAGGCGTTTTTCCACGGCAAGATGAACGGCCGCCTCGTCGCCATCGGCCCGATCAATCTGCCCGTCGGCCGCCTGTTCGTGGAGGAAGTCATCACCGAGTGCCGCAAACGCGGAGCCAGCCGCGCGGACATCCTCGCCTTCGAGTTCGAGATGGGGCTTTTCCCCGCCGTGCTGGACGACGCGAAGCGCAAGGGCATCGACATCGCCTCGAAAATCATCCCGTCGGAAGTCTTCGACAAACGCGCCGTGGACAAGGGCCAGGTCCGCTTCGCCGATGTCGCCTACGTGGAGGCGAACCCGCGCTACGATCAAAAAAACAAGCTCACCCTTTCCATCGAACTCACCGATTTCTCCGTCTATTACAGCCAGGGTATCGCCGACGATCTGGCGCACGGCCTCAAGGAAGGCAAGAGCGAGGTGGTCTGCGACGCGGGAGTGCTCATCAAACAGAGCAAGGACAAGCAAGGCGTGGTCACCCGCACCACGCTCACCAAGCACTGGACGGATTGGGTGGATTACTGGGCGGTGGATTTCGACTACGAGAGCCGCCCGGAGATCGTCCACGTCGCCAAGACGATGGGCGTGGAAGGCGAGCTGCCCGGCGTGGTGGACGCGGCGGCGGGCGAGTTCATCGAGTTCGAGGAACGCCGGACCGGCTCCTTCATTTTCGAGAACGAGTGGCAGAGCTTCCGCACGCGCAAGGACCGAAGCCTAGAACTAACGCCTGCGCCGCACACCTATGGAAAGCCCGGCCGCTACACCGTGGCGGTGAAAGTCATCGACATTTTCGGCAACGATACGATGGCGCTTATTCCGGTGAGCGTGGGGTGAAGTGCGACCGGAAGGAATGGAAGAGTAGTTCTGCGCCCTCAGCGCGGACTTCTTTTTGGACATCGAATTCGGCGGCGAGACCTTGCACACGGATTCAGAGGTGACGATGTCGCAGGACTCGGAATTTTTGCGAATAAATTCCCTGCACCTTTTCCGGATTCCGCAGCGAAACTGGTTTAGGGTGATCGCGGGAAATATCATTTTCACATTACGGTCGTAAACATCTTTGAGGAGGTCTTCAAACTTTGCCGTAGCTTCACGACACTCTTCAGAGAGCGGATCAAACGCAAATTCCGAACGATCAAAAAGATCTGCCAGTTCGGCTAATTGGTCGGGGGAAACAATTGCGTCAACTGATTCGGACATTCCAGTTCGGCGAGGAGGTTGTTGCGGCGTTGATCGCAGGCTAACTTGTAATCAAGAACCATGTCATATAGTTCGGGTGTGCCACAATACGGATATTTCGATCTGAGACTCGTTAAGACCCCCATTGCATCGCTACAAAACGAACTGATGCTACTGAAAATTTGAATCACTTCCTCCGCATCTTCGGACTTACGGGCGACAATAATCGCGATACGATATGTTTCTTTGACAAAGGATTCCAGAGAATGAACTTGTCGCGTGAAAGCTTTACAGGCTCCCGGCTCATCTGCATCCGCGAAAGAATTTCCGATTTCCTTCAATTTTTCCACACCAGCGGGACCGGCTTCAAAAATTTGATCAAAACTCAAGCATGTGGACATGTTGGGAGAATAAGTGAGCGTGTTGCCAAAACAAGTTAAATCGTGGTGGCGGAAAAGACCTGGTGGCGTCGGTCTGCCAGTCACTGACAGCCGCTACAGCCCGCGATACTCGGTGGCGAGTTTCTTGGCGGTGGCGATGGTGTTCCGGTGCAGTTTCGCGGTGAACTCGGGTTGGCGATTGTAGCCGCCACCGTAGAGCACGGCGACCGGGATGCGGTTCTTGATAAACGCACTGAGCAGGACTTCGTCGCGACGCTGGATGTCCTTGAGGGAAAGGTGCATTTGGCCGAAACGGTCGTTGCGGTGGTTGTCCGCGCCGGAGATCCAGATGACAAGATCCGGCGAGAAGGCATCGAGCGCGCCAGCCAGACTGACGAAGAGCTGCTTCAAATACATTTCCCCCTCGACGTAGCGGACTGTCTCAATGTCGAGTGAGCCTTCGATTTTTTTTGTTGGATAATTCCTGCCGACGTGAATCGAGTAGGTGAAAACGCGCGGGTCGTTGCCTAACAGAGCGGCAGTGCCGTTGCCTTGGTGGGCATCTGTGTCCACCACCATGATCTTGATGTTAGGCTGCTTGTCCTGAATGTCGCGGATGGCGATGGCGACATCATTGAAAACGCAATAGCCCTCGCCATGTTCGCGGAAGGCATGGTGGGTGCCGCCGGCGAGGCAGACGCCTACGCCCTCTGCAAGCGCGGCGTGGCAGGCGAGGCGAGTGGCCTCCACCTCGGTGATGCTGCGCTGATAGAGCTTGGGCGTTACTGGTAGGCCGAGCAGCAGTTGTTCCTTCCGCCCTAACAGGCCGGATTCGATTTTATGGATGTAGTCGAGTTCATGGACGCGCTGGACCAGATGGACGTTGGCCGCGCTGACCTCGATGATTTCCTCCGGGCGGAGAATGCCGCCTTCCAGCAGCATATCCTTGGAAACGCGGAATTTCTCCATCGGGAAGGGATGCCCCGCCGGTAGATCAAGTTCGAGTTCCTGTGAGTAAAAGCAGCGCATTGTCCCGCAGCCAAGCAACAGCGGAATGGCGGGAATTCCAAGCGGGAAGTGATGATTGCTGCAAGTGGATACGCGTATTCGGTTTTTCTGGTGCCAAGCGTGATTCCAACCGTCATTCGTTCTAGCTGCTTCCACCGGGGCATCCGGGTGGGGATGATCTGCCGACCGAAGCGGCGATAGGTTTTAAAATCCGAGTCGGTGGTGAGGAGCAGGGGCTTGGGCAGGATTTCTGTGAGATGGACCAGACCGGCATCGGCTATGCTCATGGGCACGTCCGCATATTTATCCAGCAGATCCAGAATCGGGAGAAAATCCTCACTGCCTATGGATGTGATCCGCAGGGCTCCGCGACGGCAGGCAAGGCGGAGCGTTGCGCAACCATCGGGAGCTAGAAGATGATCCGCTTCTGAGAGTGCGGATTCGCAAGTGATCCACGGTGGCGGGTGGAGCTTTGCTTCTGCGACTGCCCATGGGTGGTTTTGATCATTCCGCCGCCACAGGGCGACGAGGAATGACGCATCAACGACGACGGACTTTTCCATAGCCGCTGGTTTTCAAATAGGCTTTCTTATGAGTGCTCATATCGGCAGGGCCGCCGTCCACGGTCCCTATCAGATCGGCGATCATTTCAAAACCGGAGGCCGGCTCCTGCCTGGAAACAGATGCGGCGACCAAACGCCTGCGGACGATTTCCGATTTCGTGAGATGGGATTCCCGCGCCTCGGCTTCCAATTCCTTCGCGAGTTCGTCAGGGATACGCAGCACGAGTGTTTGCATGACGGATTTGTAATACAAGAGGTGAGATCTTGCAATACGGAAGGTGGGGAAAGCGGCGTGCTTTCAAAAATGGATGGCGTGGCCTTCGGCGGCGAGGGTGGCTTCGTGGATGACCTCGCTCATGGTTGGGTGGGCGTGGATGGTCGCGTGGATTTCTTCGGCGGTAAGTTCTTGGTCGAGGGCGAGGCCCATTTCCGCGATGAGTTCGGTGGCGTTCTCGCCGATGATATGGGCACCTAACAGCTCGCCATGTTGTTTGCCGAAGAGCAGTTTTGCGAAACCATCCGGCTCACCGGAGGCGATGGCCTTGCCGATGGCGGCGAAGGGGATTTTCCCGACCTTGTATTCGATCCCGGCTTCCTTGAGGGCGCGTTCGGTTTTTCCCACTGAAGCGACTTGCGGGTGGCAATAGGTGCAGCCGGGGAAATTGGTGACTTTGCGCGGCAGGTGGCCGGGAACGTAGAGACCCTCGACAGCTTGCACGGCCTCGAACGAAGCAACGTGCGCGAGCCACGGCGGACCGGTGATGTCGCCGGCGGCATAAACGCCGGGGATTGAGGTTTCGTAGCGGTCGCCGACCTTGATGTAGCCACGGTCGAGTTCCGGTTCCATGCCGCCGGGGAGGACGGGCTGGATGCCGATGGCGACGAGGCAAATTTCCGCGCTGAGGGTGCCGGTTTCCTTGGGACCTTCCACCGTGAGTTCGACATGGGTTCCACGATCCACCATGGCGGTGATCTTAGTGTTGGTGAGGCAGCGGATGCCTTGCTTGATAAGGGATTTTTCGAGGGCGTCGCCGACCTCGTCATCCTCGACGGGGAGGATGCGCGGGGCCATCTCGATGAGCGTGACCTTGGTGCCGAAGGCGTTGTAAATGTAGGCGAACTCGACACCGATCGCGCCCGCGCCGATGATGAGCATTTCCTTAGGCTGCTGCGGGAGGACCATCGCTTCCTTCGAGCCGATGACGGATTTACCATTGAAGGGCAGGGGTGGGAGGCCCCGGGATTTGCAACCGGTGGCGATGAGGATGTCCTTGGTTTCGTAAAGTGTGCGGCTGTTGTCGGTGCCGACCACGCCGACTTTGCCCGTGCCTTCGATGGAGCCGGAACCGCGGATGTAGTCGATGCCGTTCTTTTTCAGAAGGTATTCGATGCCACCGGCGAGGCGGTCCGAAACCTTGCGCGAGCGACCGATGACGGCGGCCCAATCGTAGGAAAGCCCTTCGATTTTCAGGCCAAATTCAGCGGCCTTGTGAGTCAGCGTCTGATAGAGTTCGGCATTTTTCAGGAGTGCCTTGGTCGGGATGCAGCCCCAGTTGAGGCAGGTGCCGCCAGCGCGGTCCGCTTCGACACAGGCGACGGATTTTCCAAGTTGGGCAGCGCGGATGGCGGCGACGTAGCCGGCAGGGCCGCCACCGATGACAATGAGATCGTAGGCCATAAGATTGAAGATTGCAGAATTGCGGCGCGAAATTGCGGCTATGCTGCGAGATTGTCAAAGATGGAAAGGCGGGAAAATGGGCGGCCTTGAATGTTTTCAAGCGGGTTTCCAGTATCCGCCGCGTGTTCCGGAAGTTCCTGCCTGATCTGATCTGCCTCGCGCTGCTCACTGTGGCGGGGTGGGCGATGTGGAAATATGGGCGACCTTTGAGGGAAGCCGATACGGCTGGACCGTTGGCCATGCCGGAAAATGGCGAGGTGGACCATCGCTTCGATTTTCCCGCCCCGTGGGACATGGTGCGGATACCGACGGCCACCCGGTTTGACCCGCCGCTGGGCACGGAGCATCTGGGCTTGGTTTATAACGCGCAGAAATTTTGGGACGTGAACGAGGCGCGAGGCGGTCATCATACGGGCGACGACCTGAACGGTATCGGTGGCATGAATACCGACCTCGGCGATCCAGTTTTTGCGACGGCGGATGGGCTGGTTCTCTACGCTGGCGAGCCGTCGTCGGGCTGGGGTAAGGTCATCGTCATCGGTCACCGGACGGTGGATGGGCGGCGGCTGGACTCGATGTATGCCCACCTAGATCGCATGGATGTGGGAGTCGGGGAGCTGGTGGCGCGGGGCGGGCGCATCGGCCTCGTGGGGACGGCGAATGGCCATTATCCCGCCCATTTGCATTTCGAAATCAGGGCGGGCGACGGCGTGGACATCGGCCCAGGATATGCGATGGATCCGCTCGACCGGCTTGATCCGTTAGGGACGGTGGATGCCCTGAGAAATGCAGCGGCTGACGATCTCGCGCCATCGCCGTTAGGGCGGATGTTGGAATCGCGGAAGGGGAAATAGCGACTGCGAGCTTTGCTTGAAGTGAGAGAAAGTCCGCCCGCCCCGCCCGAAGAAGCCGGGATCGCCTACAACATCAAGCGACTGTTTGGGCTTGCGGGATTTGCCAATCCAAGGCCGACGACTCGTGGGGGGACTCGCCCGTAAACTTCTATATATCTACACGTCACCCAAAAACTCAAAAGTACGACAGGCTGCTGGAGGCGTGGGCGTTTGCTTGGCTGGCCTAGGTCAGGATGTCTGAGGCTTCAACTGCTGCAGGATGGGCCGACAACGTGAACGTCTTAACATCTCCATCAAAGACTTTCCGCCCCTCGTAGAATTCAATTACTCGGCTTGTGGAAACATGATAGCCGCCGTGGAGGGCTGAGACTGCATCTCGGAGGTTGTCTAGGTATTCGCTCACTTGCCCTCAGTCATCTCAACCAAACAAGCCCTCGCTTGACACCGGCGCTGCTCTAAGGCGGGATGCCCGCGCCATGGCCAAACTTTCGATTTGCGATCTCGTTGTCTCCTCCAAAGAAGTCCTCATGCGGGTGGATTTCAACGTCCCGCTCAAGGACGGCGTCATCACCGATGACACCCGCATCCAAGCTGCCGTCCCGTCTATCCGCCATCTTCTAACCGGTGGGGCGAGGCTGGTCCTTTGCTCTCACCTGGGTCGGCCCAAAGGTGGATTTGAGGCAAAATTTTCCCTCGCCCCTGCCGCCGCCCGCCTCGCGGAAATCCTCGGCCAGCCAGTGTTGTTAGCCCCGGATTGTATCAGTGCGGAAGTCGCCGCCCTGCGTGCCGCGCTCCAGCCCGGCGCGGTTTTATTGCTAGAAAACACCCGCTTCTATCCCGAGGAGGAGGCGAATGATGCCGCTTTCGCCAAGCAACTCGCTGGCACGGCGGAAATTTACATCAACGACGCTTTCGGCACCGCCCACCGAGCCCATGCCTCCACCGAGGGCGTGACCCATTTCGTGAAAAAAAGCGCCATGGGCTTCCTGATGGCCCGCGAGCTGGAATACCTCGACGGCAAGCTCCAGAATCCCGCAAAACCCTTCCTCGTCATCATGGGCGGCGCAAAAGTTTCCGATAAAATCCAAGTCATCACCGCGCTCATGGAAAAGGCCGACGCCTTCTTGATCGGCGGCGCGATGGCGAACACTTTCCGCAAGGCCCAAGGCTATGAGGTGGGCAACAGCCGCGTGGAAGCGGACAAGCTGGACCTCGCGCTGGACATCCTCGCCAAGGCGAAAGCCAAGGGCGTGCGCTTCCTCCTACCCGCCGATACCCGCATCACCCAAGAGTTCAAGGAAGGCGCGGTCACGCAGGTGACAGCGCCCTACGAACAAGGCGGCGAGACTCCTCTTGGCTGGGAAGGTATCGACATTGGCGATGTCGCGATCGGCGAATTTTGTGCGGAAATCGCCATGGCGAAAACCATGATCTGGAACGGCCCGATGGGCGTCTTCGAGATCGAATCCTTCGCCAAAGGCACCCGCGCCATCGCCGAGGCGATGGCCGAGAGCGACGGGGTGACCATTGTCGGCGGCGGCGACTCCGTGACTGCGGTGAATCAGTTCGGCCTCGACTCGAAAATGACCTTTATTTCCACCGGCGGCGGTGCTTCCCTTGAACTCCTGGAAGGCAAGGTGCTCCCCGGCGTGGCGGCTCTGACCGACGTCTGAGCCAGCCCCGATGCTTTAAGAACGAAACTATTCCCCACTATGACTCGCAAACCGATTTTCGCCGCCAACTGGAAAATGAACAAGGGCGCTTCCGAGACGGAAGACTTCATCAAGAGCTTTCTCTCGAAAATCCAGGGGGAAAATTTCTCCTGCGAAATCGTGATTGCACCGCCATTCATCTCCCTGCCGAAGCTCGCGGACCTGCTCCACACCGCCACCGCGGGTCAAAACGCCCACGCCATCCAGATCGCCGCGCAAAATTGCTCGCAGTTCGACTCCGGGGCCTACACCGGTGAAATCAGCGTGCTCATGCTCCGCGAGTTTTTCGTGCATTACGTGATCCTCGGCCATAGCGAGCGCCGCGCGATCTATGGCGAGACGGATGCGATGATCAACGCGAAGTTGAAAAAAGCCCGCGAGGCAAATCTGAAGCCGATCTTCTGCATTGGAGAAACCCTCGCCGAGCGCGAATCCGGTAAGCTCGAAAGCGTCCTCCGCACCCAAGTCACCGACGGCCTCAGGGGTGTTTACGAAAAGGATTTGGGAGAAACTGTCATCGCCTACGAACCCGTTTGGGCCATCGGCACCGGCGTCACCGCCACTTCCCAGCAAGCGCAGGACGCCCACGCCTTCGTCCGCTCGCTCGTCGCCGACCTCTACGGCGCAGATACCGCCGCGAAGATTCGTATCCAATACGGCGGCAGCGTGAAGCCCGGCAACGCCGCCGAACTCATGGCCTGCCCGGACATCGACGGTGCCCTCATCGGCGGAGCCGCGCTGGAGCCCCAAAGTTTCCTCGAAATCATCCGCCACGGCTCGGCCGAGTGAGCAGAAGTTGAGAGTTGAAAGTTGCGGGATGAGAGGCAGATTTGAATTTCTCAATCTTCCCTGCTCGCAACACTCAATCCCGAACTATCAACGCTCCTCCGCCCATGAACCGCCCCGCCCGCCTGATCGCTATCGTTTTTCTGCTGCTCACGACCTTCAGTCAGGCGGATCACGTCATCGTCACCGGCGGACCGACCTTGCGGAAGTGGGAAAACCTGCGCGTCACGGACGACCAGCATGACCGCTGGTGGGCGAATTTCATCCGCGCCTCCACCCTCCGCATAGCGGAAATCCGCAAGGTTTACAGCTCCGCTGCGCCCATCGTGTGGATGGTCTATCAGCCAGCCTACCAAGCCCGTGGCAGCGAGGACGGCAAGCCCTACACCACTTGGATCGCCGGCCTAGCCGCTGAGCGACGGGTCACGCTGGTCTGGTTCAACAGCTCGGGAAATTTCATCCAAGCTCTCAATTCTAGGCCGCGCAGCTCGGTCGAAACCTTCGATTTCTTCGGCCATTCGAACCGCTACGCCTTCATGTTTGACTACGGCAATGAAATCATGGCCGTCTCCACCGCTTGGCTGCACGAGCGCGACCTGCCACGCCTCCATGCCGGTATTTTCTCCCGCAACGCCTATTGCAAAAGCTGGGGCTGCCACACCGGGGAAAGCATGAGCGCCGTCTGGAAAAACGCGCTGGGCGTCGCACTCGAAGGTGCCAACGGCCCGACCTCCTACTCCGACGTCGGCCAAGGCACTCTGCCAGTCGTGCATGGCAGTTGGGTGAGGTGAATCCTTGATCTGCCGCTTCCACTCTGCCCTGACCAACTCTCACGCCTTCACCGGCCCTATCGTCCCACCTTCCACGAACTTTGCGACCGTCAGCGTCTGCCGCAGATCGTTTCTGCCGAGACTCAAATTCTCCGCCCAGCGCGGGATCCTCCGCACGATCGGCCTAATCGGCAGCAACAGTGCGGGGGGCGCGGGCGGCCCACTGCTATTCGGCACAGGTTTCGGCGGCGGCTCACTAATCTTGCGGAGTGTCTAACGTGATGCCAAATTGACGCCAGCCGGCAAGCTACTCCCGCGGTGTCTTCGTCACCGCATTCGCTTCGCGGCTGCGCACCCCAAAGTCTGACTACGGCACCAGCGTCGGGTCCCAGAAGTTGCCGGTCATGGTGAGCAGGCACAGCAGGTTGATGCTGTCCTCATAGTAGTC
>JAYVNM010000195.1:0-26485 GCA_043758445.1 Akkermansiaceae bacterium
CCGGCAGCGGCTCCGGGTGAGAGGGTTTGATTGGTGCCGATGGAGAGTCCGCCGAGTGAGCCGGTGAGGTTGGTGCCGCCGACGGTGCCGCTGGTGAAGGTGACGGTGGGAGAGAGGGCGGTGGTGGAATTGTAGCGGAAGGTGCCGCCATTAATGGTGACACCGGAGCTGGTGTTGATGGAACCGCTGCCACCCACTGCCAGAGTGCCCACCGTGACGCTGGTGCTCCCGGTGTAGGCGTTGCTGGCGGAGGTGACGGTGGTGGTACTGCCGCTGCTGTTCTTGAGGAGGTTGGTAGCACCACCGGAATCGTTGATCGCAGATGAGACGGTGAAACCGGACGAGAGGATGACGTCTTGGCCCACTTGCCGGATTCCGCCCACTGAGATGGCGGCACCGCTGGTATCATAGGCCCAGTCTTTGACCACGGCACCGCCGGTGTTGTTGGTGAAGAGCACCCGCATCCAACCGTAGTCGGTATTGTTGAGCTTGAAGCCAATGTAGCCTTCCGTGCCAGCGGTGAAGGAAGTGGCCACATGGGTTTGGGAACCCCCAGCGCCGGAAGAGAGGTTGAGAACGCTGCCGTCGATGGTGTCGCCGAAGGTGAAATTGAGCAGCGGGTCCAAGCCATTGGTGCCGTTACGGAACGGCTGGAGCGCGGCATTGTTGGCGACTCCGACACCGCCGAAAAACGGATTCAGCGTTCCGGCACCCACGTTGATCGTAACCCCGGTGAAATTCGTGGGGATCGCCGTGTTCAGATAGTTGCTGTAAATGACATCCGCCGCCGCAGGCAGGGCCATCGTTAAAGTCACGATGGCTGCTAGATGCTGGAATTTCAATTTCACCGGCGGGAAGGTGCGAGGGCTGGGAAGGGCTGTCAAGTTCAGTTAGTGACTACCACGCGGAAAATCAGGGCGGTTGCTCCGCAAGATCTTGAAGGTTTATGATAACGGGACATTCTGAATTTGGCTAGACATTCGCGCTAAGTTCGCGTAGACGAGCGGCAGCCGCACCGTTGGAGTGAGATCTGAGCCCGCGCCAACGGCCACCCATGACATTTTTCCGAAGGACATCTCTGCCCAGTGCTTACCCATGCTATTGATCAGTGAGGTCAGCGTCGCGTCACTCACCACTTGGCCGGTCGCGTCAGGGAAGTCCACTCGGATGATGAGCAGTGACTTGGCACCTACGGTTGAAGCGCCCAGGGCAATCTGGTTGCCGCTGGACATCGACTCTTGGCCTGAGGCTGCTATCAGGGAATCCAACGCGTGGCTTTGGCCACAAAAAAAGTATGGCTCTCGCCGTCCCAATCCACCGCGACTTCTTCGTCCGCCGTTGTGATTTTCCCTGAAGTCGGGCATACGGGTGCGGTCTCTTCAGATGCGTGCAGATCCACTATTTCTGGAGGTTGGAGTAAGCGTCCCGGCAAATCCGTGAGTGCCAATTTACCATCGATCAGCAGCCCACGGATTGTCAGCGGAGCCGGAGTGGCGATAGCGGCGATTGAAAAGGGCGGCTCGTCCGCACGTGGAGGCTTCACGTTTGGTGCCAACTGTCGTGGGCTGTTGCTGAAGGCGGGGAGGGGAGACGGCGGATTGAGGTCGGGCACCAAGCGCCAAACGAAAACCGCAGCGCAGGTGATCAGGATTCCAACGACATAGCGTTGGCGATGGGATGGGATCTTCAAGGACTTGGGCTTTCTGGATACCTCTAAAGTAGTTCGCAGGCCAAGGAATCCGCGCCAACATGTGATGGATCATTATAGGACACAAGCCGAAACGCGCATTTTCAGCCCCTTTTGTTAGTGCTAAATCAAATCAAGCAACATCTTCGCCTTCCGCAACTCACTGCTCTCCCTGGCTTGATCGCCGCGCGAGCTGTCCGGCTCAGTGTCCGCTTGCATGCCAGCCGCGTTCCGGTAGAATTGTTGTCCAATGTTAGGAACCCGAATTTTCCCGCGCCACATCCTAATAGGTTTCGCATCCTTCGTGTTCCTCTGCTGCTCGCCCGTGGGGCCTGACCACGCGGTACCCGCCATGCAACTGCCGGCTACCTTTTCCGACGGCGGCCTCCACTGGAAACTCCACTCGCCAGACACGTTGCCAAAGCCCCGCGAGTGGTGGCACCTATATGGCGACCCGACGCTCAGCTCGCTCGTGGAGCGCGCCCTTTCATCCAACCAAGAAATCGCCGCGTCGGCGGCCAGACTCAAGCAAGCCCGCTCTATCAGTAAGGCCACCCGCCAGCTTTATTTCCCCGAAGTCAACCTCGGTGCGGACGCCTTGCGCTCAGAATCGCGTTTCGGCGGTAGGAGCAGCAGCTACGTCATCTCCAACAGTTTTTCGGTGCCAGCGAACATGAGCTATGAGCTCGATATCTGGGGCAAGGTGCGACGTCAGAACGAATCCGTCCAAGCTGCGGAAGGTGCCGCCGTCGAGAGCCTTAACGCTCTGCGGCTGACTGTCGCCAGCGAGGTGGCCCAAACCTATTGGGCTTTGCGCGCGGTCGATGCGGACCGGGCCATGCTCGACCGCACGGTGGAACTCCGCCGCCGCGCGGTCAGAATGATCACGGAACAACGCCACGCCGGCGTGGTCAGCGGACTCGACCTCTCGCGGGCTGAAACTGAGGCTGCCACTGTCGAGTCCGACCGCATCAATCTGGACCGGAACCGCATCAGCCTTGTTGACGCCCTTGCGGTTCTCTGTGGCTCCGCCGCCACAGGCTCGCACATTTCCGAAGGTGGTGATCTGCCCAAGCCCCCCAACATCCCAATTTCCGTGCCCTCGGAACTCCTCCGCCAACGTCCGGACGTTCGCGCTGCGGAAAGACGCGTCGCAGCGTCGAACGCCGACATTGGCGTGGCGACCGCCGCCTATTATCCATCCTTCGTGATCAACGCCACGGGAGGAACCAGTGCCTCCATCATTGAGGATTTGTTCAAATCGACCTCGCTGGTTTGGTCCATAGGTCAGAACGCCGCCCTGCCGCTCACCCGCCAGCCCTACCTCCGGGCCCAGCGCGACGCGGCGGTAGCTGCCCATGAAGCCACCAGCGCCGACTATCGGCAAACCGTCCTGCAAGCCATCGGAGAAGTGGAAACCACCCTTCAAGGCACGGAGATTCTCACCCGGCGGCTTGTCGCCCAGGAACAAGCGCAGGCTGCGGCTGAAAAAACCCTTGAACACTCAACCCGACGTTTCAAGGCAGGACTGGTGACCTTCCTCGACGTCGTGGACGCAGAACGCACCCGCCTTGACGCGGAACGAGCTACCAACGCGATCCGCGCCGATAGGCTCGCCGTTTCCATCGCCCTCATCAAGGCCGTCGGTGGAGAGTGGAGGTGAGCGGTTGACCCAGAAAGTGCAAAGAAATCCAGCAGTTAAATCTACTCGATCAGGCTGGTTTTTCAGTCGGTCGGCTTTTTCTGTCTCCACTCCATCCTTGATCCTCATTCCATGATCTCCTATCTCTTTCCCGCACCACGCCACACCAGCTTAGTTTAGTCCCTCAGTAGCCGAAATTTCGGATCCGCCTTAAAAAACTACAAGCCACACGCACATGATCTATTTACTCGGTGGCTCTGGATATATTGGAAACGCCTATCGAAAACTTCTCATTGCCAAGGATATCCCATTCAGATCGCTGCGACGTTCGGATGTGGACTATACCGATAGAGAAACTCTGCTTGCCGCACTCAAGAAAGACCGTCCGGATTTCCTGATCAATGCGGCGGGCTACACCGGCAAGCCAAATGTCGATGCTTGCGAAACGGATAAGGCAAACTGCCTGTTCGGCAATGCCGTTTTACCGGGCCGCATTGCGGAGGCGTGTGAGCAAGCAGCCATTCCTTGGGGGCACGTTTCCTCGGGCTGCATTTATACCGGAACAAGGGCAGACGGCACCGGATTCACCGAAGAAGATCCGCCAAACTTCACCTTTCGCCAAAACAACTGCTCATTCTACTCCGGCACCAAGGCTTTGGGAGAGGAGATCCTAGAAAACCGTGTCAATACTTACATTTGGAGGTTGCGAATTCCGTTCAATCATGAGGACTTTCCGCGTAACTACCTAACCAAATTAATGCGCTTCGACTATTTGCTCGAGGCCACCAACAGCATTTCGCAGCTTGATGAATTCGTCAACGCAACCCTCGCCTGCTGGGAAAAGAAAGTACCTTATGGAACATACAACGTCACAAACCCAGGCCATGTCTCCACCCGGGAGGTGACTGAAATGATCCATGCCAGTGGAGTATGCATCAAAAAATTCAAGTTCTTCGGTGATGAGATTGAATTCATGAAGACAGCCGCGAAAACCCCTCGCAGCAATTGCGTCATGAACTCCAATAAACTTGCAAGTGTTGGCATAAGCATGACGCCCGTGCGGGAATCGATTCAACATGCGCTGGCTAACTGGCAGCCCTCCAGCGAGACCTCAATTCATTACTCATGAAAGTCTTAGTCACCGGAGGAGCTGGTTTCATTGGCAGTCATCTTGTGCGCATGCTGATCCAGCAAACGGAGCACCAGATTCTAAACATCGATGCTCTCACGTATGCCGGCAACGAGCATTCGTTGATGGATATCGCGGGCGATCTGAGATACCGATTTCTCAAAGCCGATATCTGCGACGCTACTGCCATCCACCATGCATTTTCCCGGTTCAAACCCGACTGGGTCATCCATCTCGCTGCAGAAAGCCACGTCGATCGCTCGATCGACGGTCCGGGTACTTTTATCCAAACCAACATCATCGGCACTTATACTCTTCTCCAAGCCGCCCTGGAATACTGGCGCTCTCTCCCTCCCCAATCTCCAATCTCCAATCTCCAAACTTCTCAAAAATCCTTCCGATTCCTCCATGTCTCCACTGACGAGGTCTATGGGTCACTCGGCGAGACAGGGGCGTTCACCGAAACCACCCCCTATGCTCCACGCTCTCCGTATTCTGCCAGCAAGGCATCATCCGACCACCTAGCCCGTGCATGGATGGATACCTATAGCCTGCCGGTAATCGTCACCAACTGCTCGAACAACTACGGTCCCTATCAGTTCCCGGAAAAACTCATCCCTACTGTCATCCTCAAGGCGGTGCGCGGCGAGCCGATCCCTGTTTACGGAAAAGGCTTAAACATCCGCGACTGGCTCTATGTCGAGGACCACGCTGAAGCCCTAGTCACCGCCATCGGGAAGGGAATTCCGGGACAAACCTACAACATCGGTGGCAACAATCAGATGCGCAACATCGACCTCGTTCGCCTTTTCTGCCAATTCGTCGATGAGGAACTCGACCAGCGACCGGAATTGCGCACAAAATATCTGACCACTGAGCGCCGACATCCGACCACTGAATCTCTCATCACCTTCGTGACCGATCGGCCCGGTCATGACCTGCGCTATGCCATTGATGCCTCCAAGATAAGGGATGAACTTGGCTGGACCCCCAAGCAGGATCATGAATCGGGTTTCCGCAAGACCGTGCGATGGTATCTCGATCACAGCGATTGGACGGACAGGATTTTGAGTGGAGACTATCAACTCCAGAGACGAGGTACCCAAAAACAGCCATGAAGAGAAAAGGGATCATACTTGCAGGAGGATCGGGTACTCGCCTTTTCCCGTTGACCATCGCGGTTTCAAAACAGTTGATGCCTATCTATGACAAGCCAATGATTTATTATCCGCTTTCGGTGCTGATGCTTGCAGGCATTCGCGAAATTCTCATAATTTCAACGCCAGCGGATCTTCCTCTGTTCCGGAAACTTTTAGGCGATGGCAGCCACTTCGGGGTTTCTCTGAGTTATGCAGAGCAACCATCACCGGACGGGCTAGCACAGGCCTTCACCATCGCGGCGGATACGGGTTTCCTTAACCATGAGCCGGCCGCACTCATTCTTGGTGACAATTTATTCTACGGCCACGATTTCACCAATTACCTAAACTCGGCCATGGCCCGCAAGCAAGGAGCAACGATTTTCGGATATCCGGTAGCAGATCCCACGGCTTATGGTGTGGTCGAATTTGACGGCGAAATGAATGCGATTTCGCTGGAGGAAAAGCCAGCCGTGCCAAAATCCATCTACGCAGTCCCGGGCCTTTATTTCTATGATGCTGATGTCGTGAAACTGGTGCGCAATCTTAAGCCGAGCCCCCGTGGAGAGCTCGAAATTACGGATCTTAATAAAATCTATATGCAACGCGGCGACCTTTCCGTTCAAGTGTTAGGGCGCGGCACAGCATGGCTGGACACAGGCACTCACAACGCCCTGCTCGAAGCCGCCGAATTTGTGAAAGTCATCGAATCCAGACAGGGATTGAAAATTGCTTGTATCGAAGAAATCGCATATCAGAAAACATGGATTACCCGCGATCAACTTAAATTACAAATTCAGGCATTGGGTTCCTCAAGCTATGGCGCTTATCTGCAAACACGCGTCATGACTTGAGCCTGCATCACGCATCAGAAAAGTGTGAAAAATCTGGTTCTTCACGCTCATCGACGCTACATATATCATCTCCTCTGCGTTTCCTTGGCGGCCTTTGCGCCTTGCGGTTCAACCTCTTCGCCTGCGCTCTCACTTCAACCGGATTGAGCATTATTCATTGCTTACCTCACAAATTGGCTGAGCCATTGGTAGCGCCGGGGCCAGAGATCCCTGATCGAATATCTCGTAACAATCGTCTCGCGTGCTTTTAACCGCATCTGCCGGAAATTTTCGGGTGCCTCAAGGATCGCGCAGATCGCGTCCGCAGCCTGACTGGGCTGGAAAAAATCTACTAACAGGCCGTTGACTCCGTGGTCGATCACCTCCTCGACCGGCTGCGTGCGCGAGGCAACCATAGCGCACCCGGCGGACATGGCCTCCATGCAAGACCATGATAGAACAAACGGGCGTGTTAGGTAAAGATGGGCGGAAGATGCCTGAAGCACGGTGCGGTATTCCGCAGTGGTCAAAGGCCCGGTAAAGTGAGCCCGCGCCGGATCGAGCGGAATTTTATCTAAAACTGCGTGCTTCCAAGTTTTTCCATCTGGAGCCTTGCGACCATAAGCGTTGCGGTCTTCGCCCACGAGTACGATATGCGCGTCCGGCCTCTTTTGTAAAACCTGTGCAAAGGCTTCGATGGCTTGCGGAAACCCGCGATAAGGCTCGAATCCACGACTTACATAGGTAACTATCTCCTTCACGCCGGAAAGATCCAAGCCCACACGGGGCAGGACCAGACTCGCTCCATCGGCGGGCTGGTGGAAGTCGGTATCAATCCCTTCATGCATGACCGTCAGCAGATGATCGAAAATCCGGGGAAACTGACGTTTCTGCCAGAGAAGCGGCGCAATTCCCCCGTCACAGGATGTCAAATCGAGAAGCAGCGTTGCATTCTTGGTTCGGATTCGTGCTTCATCATCCGCCGTCAATTTCTCCGAGGGATCAAAGTCGCAGTCAGATCCGTGG
This sequence comes from Akkermansiaceae bacterium, assembly GCA_043758445.1. Lineage (GTDB taxonomy): Bacteria > Verrucomicrobiota > Verrucomicrobiia > Verrucomicrobiales > Akkermansiaceae > Luteolibacter. The sequence goes on from JAYVNM010000195.1 coordinate 7,457, forward strand.
GCGTGATAGAACCACTCGAAGTTGCAAAGCAGCGGGCGACCCGGAAAAATATCCTTCATGTAGAGCGTGGTGCCCCAGCCGGCATGCCCGAAGATCACATCCGGCACCCAACCGGTCTTGCGCAATTCCAATGCGGCTAGAAATGCCGCCTGACCATGAAGCACCGAGTTCTCCATGTCGCGAAGGTAATGATGTGTCTCGCGGCGCGCTTTCCGGGCTGGACGGTAAAGGATTTTACGCACTCCAGGAAGTTCTCCGCGGTCGGCAGCAGTCAGAAAAATCACTTCATTGCCTGGGATTCGTCCCAAAAAGGACGCAAACGGGCCATGTTGGGACGGGAAATTGGGATGAAGGAAAAGAAATCGCATTTCAAATAAAATCCGGAAAGTGCCGATTCCCGTGCCGAATCACCAAAGTCCGCAGTATCCGTTTTCAGATCTCTACGTGAATGGGGTATGTGCAATCCGTTTAACGGTTTTGTGGGACCATGAACAATGATTGCAAGTCACCGATTGGAACAGCCCCGAGGTTAGCCAACAAGGAAGTCGGTCGCAAAAAGCTGATTGCCTCCGACAAAGTTTGTGGTTGCCAACAAGATGTCACCACCCGCTGCCGACCCATTCGGGTTGAAGTAGAGGTTGCCGGTGGCTTGGCTTTGTACGATCAACGCAGTACTTCCGGCAACGCTCGCTTCATTGGCAACAGATTTAAACTCGGCAGTTGTAAGATTCGCCCCGACCGCGGAGGAAAGGCCGAAGGTCGTCTTGCCCAGACGAATTTTGTCAGATTCTGCTTGTGTGAAATCCACCAACAGATCGTTACCAAAGGCGGATGCTGAGAAGTAAACAGACGAAATATAGTCAAACCGATCTGCACCGAGGCCCCCAGTGAGCGTGTCGTTTCCAATGCCACCGGACAAGGAATCGTCTCCAGCATTTCCTAAGAGACTGTCGTTTCCGATTCCACCGATGATGGAATCGTTTCCGCCATTCCCGACGAGGGTATCGTCCCCGGACGAGCCATCCAGCGCGTTGCCACTTTCATTACCGGAAATGAAATTATTCAGCGTATTGCCCGTTCCTCGCAGGGGATTGGCCCCGATCAAGGCCAGATTCTCCACGTTTGCCGACAGCGTTTGGTCTGCCAACGAGATCAGCCTGTCGATTCCTCCACTCGCCGACGTCTCCGACACCACATCTCCCGTGGCATCGGCAAGGTAAACGTCATCGCCCAGTCCACCCACCATGGAGTCATTTCCGATGCCGCCATCGAGGTAATCGTTACCATCGCCACCATTCAGCGTATTGTTCAACTCATTGCCAATGATTCGGTTGTTCAGGGTGTTCCCGGTACCGGTGGTGGCGGTCCCGATTAGGTTAAGATTCTCCACATTGGCAGCCAAGGTGTATCCGCTAACGGATGCGAACACCAGATCCACGCCACTCGATGTGGTCGCGGCCTCAACTACGCTGTCGGAAACGCTGTCAAGGTAGTATTTGTCGTTTCCATCCCCCCCGATCAGCGTGTCATTTCCTGCGGCCCCATCGATGACGTTCGCATCGCTGTTGCCGGTGATGGTGTTGGCCAGCGCATTTCCAGTTCCTCCGATGGTTCCGTAGTTGGTAGCCAAAACCAAGTTCTCCACATTATCAGTAAGCGTATAGGTAATGTTGGTATTAACCAGATCGACCCCTTGGCTGAGATTTTCCAGAACCAGATCCAGCGTATTATCCACTTGGTAGATGTCGTTGCTAAGCCCGCCCTGCATTGTGTCTGCGTCGTAGCCGCCGTCCAAGCTGTCATTGCCAGCTTGACCCAGCAGAACGTCAGTTCCGGATCCACCGATTAATGTGTCATTCCCGGCTTGGCCGAGCAGTGTGTCATTTCCGCTATCGCCGTTGATGCTGTCATCCCCGGCTAGGCCGTCGATGTTGTTGTTTGAGTAGTTTCCAATCAGCACGTTGTTCAATTCGTTTCCCTGCCCATTGATGTCCCTTGAACCCGTCAGCGTTAGATTCTCAAAGTTGGCCATGAGCCGGTACGATACCGACGACTCAATCCGGTCGATTCCCCCGGTGAGCGACTCCGCAGCAATCACATCAAGATTCGTATTGGTCACATAAACATCGTTTCCATTGCCTCCATTGAGCGAGTCGATCCCGGTGCCACCATCCAGTAAGTCATCCCCCTCTCCGCCATCGAGGGTGTCGGCTCCGCCAACGTGGCTGTCGGAGGCGTTGTCGCCGTAGATTGAATCATTGCCGATGCCGCCCAAAAGTGAGTCGTTTCCACGTCCGCCATGGAGCGTATCAGCGCCGTCCCCCCCATCCAGAATGCAGTTGCTTACGTTGAGCAAGGCGGTCCCGCCGGCATAGATCTGGTCATTACCTGTTCCACCGAGAATCGTATCCTGGCCGGTACCCGAGTACACAGTGTCATTGCCGTCTCCGCCAACGATCGAGTCTTTTCCGGCATTGGTTTCAATGTAATTGTCACTCGCGTTCCCCTGAAGGTTGATATTTACTGCTGTTTGCAAATAAAATTTTTCGACGTATGCCGCCATCGCATAATTTGGAACCGGGGCAGAGCCGGAATAAGAGGCAGATATTGTATCGATTTCGGAAGACGCAGTTTCCACGATGGTATCGAGGTCCTCGAGATTAATCTCATAAAAATCGGAGCCAGAGCCGCCATTGAGGTTATCCTGGCCGGCACCACCCACGAGGGTGTCCGACCCGGCATTTCCCACCAGCGCGTCCGCGCCTACGTTGCCGATAATGAGGTTACTTAGGCTGTTGCCGGTTGCAGCGGTAGCCGTACTGCCTAATGTAATGTTTTCGATATATTGTGAATCCCCGGTATCCAGTAATGTATATGCCGTTGAAGTCGCGTAGTTCACGATCACCGTATCGTTGCCTTCGCCACTGTTTTCCTTGAGTATGGTCCCAGCCTCGCCCAAGACATAGGTATCATCACCGGCTCCGCCCTGCAAGATGTCACCCGCACCGCCTCCCTTGCCGTCGAGTAGGTTGTTTCCGCTGTTCCCGAAGATCACATTCGCCTGCGCGTTTCCGAACCCGTAAAAGTCACCAGAGCCCAAGAGTTCAAGGTGCTCAAAGTTCTGGCCGAGTGTGTAATCGGCGTTGACCTTGACCGTGTCGGTACCGCCATTTGCGGCCTCAAGAGCGAGATCCAATGAGGTCCACGGATTGTCTTTGAGGATGTAAGTATCGTCACCAAAACCGCCCTTCAAAGTGTCAAGCCCCCCTTTTCCATCCATGATGTCGTTTCCGGCTCCTCCGCTTAGGAGGTTGCTATTACTGTTCCCGATCAGTATATTGTTGCCGGTGTTTCCGGTTGCATTGACGGCTGAGTCACCAGTGAGGGTGATGTCTTCGAGATTCGCATTGGCGTTGATCGAGTAGGTGGATGCCGTTTCGACCCGGTCCACGCCGCCGCCGGCCAGCTCCGTAATCACATCGGTATTATTTGTGAGGCGATAAATGTCATTTCCAGTCCCGCCGACCAGCGTGTTAACTCCAGTCCCGCCATCAAGGATGTCGTTGCCGTCCCCGCCTGTAATCGAATCGTTTCCGGCCAATCCCATCAGAGTGTCATCTCCCCCCGGGAGGGTCGAATTGCCTCCGCCGTCCAAAATGTTGGCACTGGCGTTGCCGGTGATCAGGTTGTTATATTCATTGCCATAACCTCTCAGGGCACTGCCCGCGAGCGTTAGGTTTTCAATAAATGATCCAGACTGGAGCGTATCGTTAAATGACGCTTGGATGGTATCATTGCCGCCCCCAGTGAGTTCACCGGTTGTGGCATTGCTCGAAATGATGTCCAGTGCACTGTCAACTATGTAGAGGTCGTCGCCTGCGCCACCCAACAACGAATCAGTTCCAGTCCCTCCGTCAAGCGTGTCATTCCCGAGGCCACCCATCAGTGTATCATTCCCAGCACCACCCGAAAGGCTGTCATTCCCGGCACCACCATCCAGAATGTTCTTTCCGGTGTTGCCCGCAAGGCTGTTGTTGTTGGAATTGCCGGTTCCGTTGATGTCGGCTGTGCCGGTCAGTGCGAGCGATTCGACATTCACATAGGCAGGATCGGCGAGCGACGCGGTGGTGGCTGATTTCAAGGTGTCAGTAATCAGCCCGCGCGCGGTGGCCAATACCGCCGTTCCTGGGTATGGGTATGAGCCGAATAAATCCACGAACAACGATTCATCCGCCTCGACGAGGCTATCATTGATCAGCGTTATTGAAATCGTTTTGACTCGTTCTCCAACTGCGAATGTCAGCGAGTTGGCAGAGACACCGTTATAATCGAGGCTTTGGCTGGCCGTGCCGTCGGACGTATTCCAGTAGTAGGTCGTCGAGGCGCTTGCCGCCTCGGAGAGTTCGATGGTGAAATCGAGGGTGAGAGTAACACCTTCGAGGGTGCTGCCGTTGCTGTAGATACTGATGTCTGACATAGGATTGCTTTCTTATTTTGGGGTGTTAACTAACCTAGTTTTGAGAATGGCTACGAGCCCGCACTAAAAACCCCGCGTGCGCAAGTGTTTAATTTGAACCACCTTTAAAGGCTGTGTGATTCCAGACTTGGCGGCAACAAAAAAAATTAGAAAAAAATTAGAAATTCCTTGGCAAAGCGGTTCGGAACGCCGCGCTTGCGTTAGTTAAAGATGCCTCCGGACGCTCCCGATAGCGTCAAAGCCCGGAGCGGACTGGGGATTTTTCTTGCGGAAACACCGCCCCCGCATAGCACCCGCTCCGCCACCTTTTCCCCAGCCTCCGCTCCGTACCAACGGCGGTATTAGAAGCCTCACGCCACTGCATAGCACTTCTTTTACTTGGGAGGATAGAAACAGCTTGTTCCACAGTCACGCGAAGTGCTGGATAGGCGAAGCAACAGCTTTACATGGAAGTCAAAGAAAACCCAGCGGTACATGAAGGTTCCGCCCGCACCGTAAACTCAATGCCCCGCCCGACTGCGATTGACTGCGGGGAGCGCCTAGAACGAGTGTTCAGCCGCGATGGAGTGAATTATCTCAGGGGAAAAGACCTTCTCAAACGCGCCTGGCTTGAAGTGTTGTCCGACATGTGCGCCGAAGCGTCCAGCAGCAAGGTCCTGTCACCTGCGGATGCCGCAGAAAGACAAAGCGCCTTGGTTCGATTCAAAACCTCTAGCTGGTGCGGCGATCTGCCCAGATTGTTTCTCAAGCACCGTCCCTATCTGGACCGGATCGTTTATTCACTTATCCGGGTGCCGGATGAATCGCTCGCGTTGGAACTCTATTGCCGCCTGCGCACCGGCGAGCAAGATTTTGCGACCCTCGCCAAGCGCTATTCAAAAGGAACGGAAGCCATGACCTGCGGATTGCTGGGCCCGGTGCCGTCGAATTCACCACACCCGAAGATCGCGCGAAAACTGGCGGCCGCCAAGGAAGGCGTCGTCCTGAGTCCCGAACATGTCGGGGAATGGCATGTGATCCTAAGGCTTGAAAGGCGGATCGGCGCGGCGATGGATGAGAACACAGAGGCGTGGCTGCTTGACCGCGCGGTCGAGGAATGGGCCATGGAACTGCTGGAGGAATGGGAGAAACACGGCCATGAATGATGACGATCAGGCCACGGGAGGCACGGTGTGCCTTCGCCCGCGATCGGAAGCTCTGGATGCCCTCACCGCAGCGGAATGGGGGGAGCTTATCAAGGAATCCCGTGAATTAACCTTTCGCGAAGGCACCGTCATCACATCTTTCGATGAGGCGGATCCGCCGGTTTTCATTCTGCTGACAGGAAGGCTGCGCCATGTAGCCAGATACAAGGGCCTAGGACATCCGCTGCCATTGGGAATCGTAGTCCCTAGCGGCATTGTGGGGCACCATGTTCTCTCCGGTTCCTTGTTCCGGGCCCAAGTCATGGCGAGCACGCGGTCCACATGCCTACAGGTGCCGCGCTGGATGTTTCTTACCATGATGGAGCGCAATACGGAGTTCCGCGTTGCCGTCCGCAAGCAGCCATCCCCCGTCGAGGTGCTGGTGGGCGCGATCGCGCTTTGCGGCGCGGACCAAGCCAATATTGAGGACGCCGACATGGGCAGAATCCTCGCCGCTGTGAACGAAGTGGTGGCCCACACCACGCGGGATGAATCCAAGCTCACAGGATACATTTGGTGGAATGTCACGGATGCGGTGCCTGTGGAAACCGGCGCTCTGCCTGAATCTGCCGATGATAAAACGATCATCGGATATCCTGTTAGGCTGCTTGATCCAGTCCCGACGGAGGTCTCGCTGCCGCCTCAGAATGAAGCCATTGTCGCAGGTTCAGAAGCCATGGACGGCGATGCTCACGCCCCGCGCGTGCCATGGGTGGGGGCGGAGGATGGTACACCCGCCGCCCTTGCGTGCATGAGCATTCTCGGGCTGTATTTCGGCAGAAAATTCCAGATCGATTCCGTCAGGCGGGTTCTCCAGTCACGCAAACATGACGCGGCCACCGACCTTTTTCTGCTAGGTAGTGTGATGGAACTCCTCGGCCTACGCGCCCAGATGATCCGCCTGAAAAGCCAGCGCCTAGCGGAAATCGAGAGTCCCGCCTTGCTTCTCTATGACGGCTCCCCGGCGGTTCTTGTGAGGTCCAAAGCGGGTTCCATTGTGCTGTCGAGTCCTGTCCACGGGATTGTCACGCTGGTTGCGGGGGATTGGGAACAACACTTCGGCGAGGAAGCTGAGATACTTTTTGTGAGAGAGGCCGAAGCCAGTGGTGAGAACAGCTACGGGCTCCAGTGGTTCTGGCCCTCGGTCAGCAAGCACAAACTCGCGCTTGCCGAGGTTTTCGTCGCTTCCTTCTTCGTACAGCTCTTCACGCTGGCGAATCCCATCATTACCCAGGTGATCGTGGACAAGGTCCTGGTGCAAAATAGCATCCAGACATTAAACGTGCTGGGACTGTTGCTCATCGTCGTCGCCGTATCAGGAGCGGTCACCACGGCATTGCGGACCTACCTGTTTGTTGACACGACAAACCGCATCGATCTGGCGCTTGGAACCAGGGTGATCGATCACCTATACCGGCTTACCTTGGTGTATTTTCAAAAGCGTCCCGTCGGCGAGGTGACAAGCCGGGTCAACGAGTTGGAAAACATCCGCCAGTTCCTTACTGGGACCGCGCTGACCGTCGTCCTGGATGGCATGTTCTCGACCATTTATGTCGCGATCATGCTCTTCTACAACGTGACGCTCACCGCCGTTGCGTTGTCCGCGCTGCCGCTTATGGCGATTTTGACTTACATGGCCGCCCCGATCTTCCGCAAGCAGTTGCGGCGGCGTGCGATCCACAATGCGGCGGCACAGTCCTATCTGGTAGAGACGCTGACGGGAATCCAGACCATCAAGGCCCAGAATCTGGAGCAAAGGGCGAGGTGGGAATGGCAGGACCGCTACGCGAAATTTGTATCGGAAGGGTTTCGCACGACGATGACGTCCACCTCGGTGCAGGCCGCCACCGGTTTGTTAGGGAAGGTGTCGGACCTTGCGGTGTTATGGTATGGTGCCAGCTTGGTCATCGGCGGTCATCTGAGCCTCGGGCAGTTGATCGCGTTCCGGATCATCGCAGGGTATGTCACCACTCCGCTCCTCCGCCTGATCCAGTCTTGGCAGAATTTCCAGGAGGTGTCGCTTTCCATCGAGCGTCTCGGCGACGTCATCAAATCACCGCTGGAGCAATCCCCTGAAAACGAGCAGAACATCCCGTTGCCGCCCGTAACGGGTGATGTGAAATATAACAACGTCACCTTTGCATACACGAAATCCGCCCCGCCTCAGTTGGAAAACGTTTCCTTCGAAATCCCTGCCGGTGGCCTTGTCGGGGTGGTGGGGCAAAGTGGATCAGGCAAGAGCACCCTGCTGAAACTCATTCCGCGCTTGCTGGTTCCGGACGCAGGCAGCATCAGCATCGACGGCTACGACGTCAACAAAGTGGAGATGTCCTCACTGCGCCGGCAGGTCGCCACAGTGCTGCAAGATTCGTTGCTCTTCGACATATCCGTGCGGGACAACATCGCCATCGCCAATCCCAAGGCCACCACCGAGGAAATTGTTGAGGTTGCGGTGCTTGCGGAGGCCCACGAATTCATCATGGGCCTGCCGGACGGTTACGCCACCCGCGTGGGGGAGCAGGGACGAGCCCTCTCCGGCGGGCAGCGCCAACGCATCGCCATCGCGCGCGCGCTGCTGCAGAATCCCAATATTCTCATCTTCGATGAAGCCACCAGCGCCTTGGATTTTCCCACAGAGCGGCAAGTCTGCCTGAATATCCGCAAGAGCCATCCCGACCGCACCCTTTTCTTCATCACCCACCGACTCAGGACCATCGAAAGGTCGGATGTGATCTTGGTCATGGAGCGTGGCCTGCTGGTCGAGCGGGGCACGCACCTTGAACTGTTGGAACGCCGTGGCATCTATTATAGCCTGTATCGGCAGCAGGACTCCACATGACATGAAAGCCTGGACCCGATTGCTGAAACATCTGCTGCCCGCAGGAGAGGACCGACACCATCCCCTTTTTCTGCGGCAGCCGCCGCGATTTTCACGCGCCATCCTGTGGACAATCATGCTCACCACTCTGGCTGTCATACTATGGGCTGCGCTTGCTCACATCGATGAGGTGGTGGCCGCGCAGGGTAGGTTGAAACCCACGGGCAAGGTCCGCGAGGTGCAGACACCCGTATCCGGGGTCGTCGCCGAGTTCCTTGTGAGCGACGGCGACCAGGTGCGTGAAGGACAGGTTCTCGCCAAGCTGGATCAACATGCGGCGGAGGCTGACGTGCGTTCGCTGAGATCACGGCTGGCAGCGCTGCGCGAGGAGAAGTCTTTTTATGACATGCTGTTCTCCGATCCTGATGGAACGATGAAATTGGTGTCTAATGAGAAACTCTCGAAAGAGATTCGTTTACTGGTAAAGGACGGTGCGGAAATCCTTTCCGAGAACAAGCTACTTGAAGCCCAGATCAAATTCTCAGATGCCGGGGTGACGCTGACACCGGAACGCAAGAGGTTTTTCGACACATCGGAAAAAGACCGCCACGAACGGCTGCACCAGGTGCAGCTCGCAGCCGAAGCCGCCGAAAAGCAGCTTGAAGCCGCGACTTCTCAGTCCGCTTTCGCGAAAAAACTCGTAGAAAACAGCCAGACCGTGATGGATTCATACTCTGTTCTCGTCGAGAGCGAAAGTATCTCAAAAGTGGAATACCTAGCCCGACAGGGCGATCTCATCAGGAACCAGACTCAACTTCAGAGCCTCGTGGACAGCAAGCTGAGGCTTCAGGTTGAGATCGACCGTGCGAGGGAGGCGGAACGCAACGTCAATACCAGTTATGCCAAGGAGGCAATGGCGCGGTTGAACGACAACGGAAAGTCACTGGCTGGCATCGACGCACGCCTCAGCCGCCTCCGTCTGGACGCCGCCCAGCAGATCTCACAAATCGAATCACAGTTGGCGGCATCCGAGGCGATACTCGACCATCATCTCATCAAGGCACCACAGGCAGGGGTGATTTTCGACATGCAATTCAACAAGCCAGGCGCCGTGGTTCAGGCATCCCAAACTTTGCTCAAGATCGTGCCGGGCGAGGAACTCGTGGCCGAGGTTGACATTCCTAACCGGGACATCGGTTTTATCCATTCCGGAATGAACGCCGAGGTGCGGGTGGATTCGTTCCCGTTCCGGGAATTCGGTCAAATCGCGGGAACGGTGTCGCTTGTCGGGCCCGATGCTCTCGCGCCGACATCCATCCGGCCGTATGCCGCATTTCCCACAACCATCTCCCTAGCAAGGCAGACAGTTGGCAGCGCCGCCCGTCCCTTGAGGATCCAGAGCGGCATGGCCGTCACCGTGAACATCCACATCAGGAAACGCAGCGTGATCAGCTTGTTCGTCGATTTCTTGCTCAAGCCCGTGGACAATTTAGAGGAGATTAGGTGAAATTTCTGGCGGTTCCGCCATTTTTGTCTCAAGGGAGCCACCGGAGTCTTCGCACGGCCCGCCGCAACCATGAGAGAATGATGACGATACGGTTAGCGGCGCTCACATGGCCGCAAAATGGATACATTGGAAATCAGGAATGGTGCACGCTGCAGGGTTCGAACCTGCGACCCCATCCGTGTGAAGGATGTGCTCTACCACTGAGCTAAGCATGCCATAAAGCTTTTTCTTACCCTTGTGCTAAATTGACTGTGCTAAAGTCGATCTTTTTCATTTGGGCCGGGGCATGTTTAAGGAACCTTCTCTGGAGTGGAAAGGAAAACTTTCCAACATTTTCTCTATTTTTCCGCCCCAGTTTGGTGGGGCGGATCGCGTTTTGTGTTAGGTTGTTGTCGAACTCGATCTGGCCTTGCATGAAGCAGGATTCCAGGTGCGTCAACTGCGCGAAGGATTCTTGGCCTGCGGTGGAGTCGTTGGGTGAGTTTGATGAGGTGATCTGAGACGGGTCGCCAAGAAGAAAGAAAGCAGGGCGAAAAAAATTGCAGCGATTTTCCAGAACATCACTGGGTGACGATCGATCAAGGGCATGTGATCGGGATGCCACGGCCGCACTTTTTGCGGGTTGGAAAGGTCGAATAGCAATTCGCTGAAATGCAAGTACCGGAGATCCGGTTGAATCGCGCACGCGCGTAGAATAATGGCGTCAAGCCAGGGAGGAATGAGCGGATTGATCGAGCCAGGAGGTTTCGGATCACGAAAAACCGGTGTTTGGAATCGCTCGATTTCACCAAATGGGAATTGGCCAGTGACTGACTGATAGAGCGTGACTCCGATGGAAAAGATCTCGGTGCGCTCGCTGATCGGCGCGTTGGCAAAGCGTTCAGGCGCGAGAAAGGTGGGTGTCCCCGCGCGCGAGGAATGGGAGAACACTTCGCAACTCGACCCCAGGTCAATGAGCTTGAAGAAAACCGAATCGTAATCGGAACCGATGAGGATGTTTTCCGGCTTGATATCTCCATGCACCAGATCGTGGCGTAGAAGCCGGATACTCGCTTCTATCAGGAAGTTTCCGAGTTGGACGGCCTCATCCACTTGCAGGCGCCGCTGTTTCAAAAGCGAAGCCAACCCCGGAGCATCCACAAACTCCATGATATAATACAACGACGAGCGGAGCGGATTTTCCCACGCTTTGACGAAGGGTGTCTCTTTTGAAAAACGAATGGCGTTCCATGTTTCCTTCAGGAAAGCTTGGGTCATCAGCGGTTGCTCGTTGGCCTCCCGCGGCGCGAATTTCATCACTTGCCGGCAGCCTTCGCGTTCCGCGAGCCAACATCGGTCATTGGCACCGAACGACCGCTGCAACGTCCAACCGTCGATTTTTTGACCAGTGGCAAGCGTATCGGGAATCGGCAACTGATGGTCTTCCCTGCACTCGGTCCAGCCCAATGATTCGATTTCAATGCGGATCGCCGCGCAGTCGTCCCGCGACTCGTCGGGAGAAACATCCCGTGCTTGCTTCGCGATATGTCGTGCGGACGTTTTCGCCAAGAGACAATCCTTGATTTCATCATCCGTGAGATGGTGATGCACTCCGTCCGAGCAGAGGAAAATCACATCGCCCGGTTCCAGTGAAATTTTGAAAGAAGCAGGATTGACATCTTCATCCGCGCCGAGCGCCCGCGTGAGTTTCAGCGGGTATTCTGGATTGACATCGTCCGCCGTCAATTGGTTCAGCACCCCCGCGCGCAGGTGATAGACGCGGGAATCTCCGATTCCGAGGTGGGTCAAGAAGCCTTCGTCATAGAGTGCGACCGCCAGGGTACACACCATTTCTGTCCGGCCGAAGCGGGCATTCGACTCGTTCCACAAGGTGCGGTTGATCAACCGGACCGTCTCGCGCAGGGCTTTTCCAGGAGTCCAGCCAAGCGGGTGGCTACGATAGTGGGTGACGACCAACTTGACCGCCTTTTCCGCCGCTTCACGGGCTTCCAGTGAAGTGCCGGCCCCGTCGGCCAGCGCTGCTAGAAACCCGCTGCTCCAGGTGGTGACGGAAACGGCGTCCGAGGATGGACGTCCCTCGTCTCTGGGCAAAGCATGGGACGTATGGCGAATTTTCAAATGGAAGCTTCGAAGAATGTTAGATACGGGCTTGGGCCATCGCGCCCCAGGTCGTGCGCCAGCGGGTTTTCACCAAGGCAAGGCCGCTCACAGCGATAAAGCAAAGCACCGAGAATGCAACAAATCCAAGCGAGCAAGAGCCGAATGTTTGCTTGGCCATGCCCAGCGAACTGGCAAGATAGAAGCCACCGATGCCACCGCCGCAACCGACGAGACCGGTCATGACCCCAATATCCTTGCCAAAGCGCTGCGGCAAGAGTTGGAAAATCGAACCGTTGCACATGCCGAGCGCGGCGCTCACTCCGAGGAAGAGGACAAAATTCGGCCAGAACGAATGGATTCCCGCAGAGATCAGCAGCAACCCACCTGCGACGCAGTAAAGAATCAGCATCGAACGGATCCCGCCGACGCGGTCGGAGATCGCTCCCCCAATCGGCCGAGCCATGGCACCCATGAAAGTGCAAGCGGCGGCAAAATCACCCGCATGCACGGCAGACAAGCCGAACTCGGACCGGAAATAGAGATTGTAGTAACTCGCGAGGCCGACGAAACCGCCGAAGGAAACCGTATAGTAAAAGCAGAACCAGTGGGCATCGCTTTCCTTCATCAAGCGCACGTAGTCGGAGAATTTCTTTTTCACCACCACGCCCGGCGCGTCTTTGGAAAAGATTGTATAAGCCATGAAAGTGAGCACCGCAGGAATCAGCGCGAATCCGAACACCGACTGCCAGCCGTAGGCTTCCGCAAGCCGCGGAGCAATCAGGCTATCGAGGACAACTCCCACATTTCCAGCACCTGCTAGGCCGAGCACAACGCCCTGCATGTTAGGCGGATACCAGCGTCCTGCCTGGGGAAGAGCTACGGCGAAGGAAGCGCCAGCGATGCCGAGCGCAAACCCGAAGATCAATGTTGCGTGAAAATTCTCCAATCCGAAAGCCCAACCGCAACTGAGAGCGCCCATCACGAGAAGCTGTGCGATGATGCCGGTAGTCTTCGCGCCGATTCGGTCCACCAAAAGGCCCAATGCCAAACGTAATAAGGCTCCGCCGAGAATGGGCACTGCCACCATCATGCCCTTTTGGCCCGCGGAGAGATGAAGACTTTCTGCAATCTGCGGACCGAGCGCGCCAAGGAGGGTCCACACCATGAAGGAGAAATCGAAGTAAAGGAATGCGGTGAGCAAGGTTGGCCAATGGCCGGATGATTTTAAGTCGCTGATTTTCATAAGTAGGTAACCACGAGATTAGCAATCGCGGGACCAAAATCGGAAGATTTTAGATGGAGTCATCTTTTATCAGTCATTGTCTTCATGAATACAGATCATCACATGGAGATTGAGGATCAGCTCAATGGAACGAACCCCAAGGGGAGGGGGGGGAATTGGCATTTTTTAGGGCGAACTTGATCAATGATAAGTGCCCGCGTTAGCGCGTGGAATGCCAAAGGTGACAATTTGGCACAAGCGCTGCTCATATCATGGTAGCCCTCAATGAGGGCAATTCATTTTATATGGACTGGGTTCCGGATTTGAGGCAGTTGAGAGCCTTCGTGGCTGTGGTAGAGGAGGGCAGTTTTACGCTCGCCGCGAGGCGGATTTTTGTCACGCAGTCCGCAGTGAGCCATTCCCTGAGAACGCTTGAAGAGCAACTGTCGTGCCGTCTCCTAGACCGCACGGGCAAAAAAGTCGCCGTGACGCCGGAAGGGGAACTGCTGTTGCGACGCTGCAAACGGGTGATTTTCGAGCTGGAGCAGGCCACCCGCGATCTCGATGGTTTAAGGCGCTGGGGCCAGACCCGCATCCGGATCGGTGCCCCCCACAGTCTCTGTCACTTTTTGATTCCCTCGGTGCTGCGGGAGTTCCGCGATTGTTTTCCCCGCTGCGAACCGGTAATCGAAGCGGGAGATACGACCTTTTTACTAGATCGTCTAGCCAGTGCGGAGTTGGATCTCGTCGTTGGCCTCAAGCCGCGGGGAAAAGGTGATGACGGCTATCGTCCAATGTTCACGGACCGCCTCGCCTTTGTGGTTTCCCCGTTCCATCCATGGGCGCTTGATGGTTCGGCGGTGCTCTCCACCATCAACGACCAGCAATTCATCATTTATGCGAAGGCCACTGAGACTCATCGCTTGATTGAGGAATGGCTCGAACAAAATGGCTGTCGCGAAAAAAAACCCATGGTCCTCGGAGATATGCAAGCCATCAAGGAAATGGCCAAACTCGGCATCGGTGTCGGCATCGTCGCGCCATGGGTCGCCGCGCGTGAAATCGCCGATGGCAGCTTGAAAGTGGTCAACATTGATGAACCCGGCATCGAACGCGAATGGGGGGGGTTCCACTCAGCCAAACGAGAACCCAGCCTGGTCGAGGAAGCATTCATCGGTTTATGCGAAATGGCCTTTGCTGCGATGCCATCCAATTTGACTGACTAAATGAACGGGCCATTCCGGATAAGTCGGAATGGCCCGTGATCTAGCAGCAACTGACAAAGCGAGCTTCAGAAAGTATAATCCACTTCGATTGATGCCCGTGTGGCGTCAGTCAAGGCAATGCCCTTGCTGCCACCAGTGTAGGGATCACCCTCGGATGAGAATTGCGCGAACTTGGCTATTGCAGTGAAGTTTTCATCAAACTTCTTGGTAAGAACCGAATCAAATTCCCAACCATAGCCTGCGGAGATTTGGTCGTCACCGAAGGCATGGAGTGAATTCATCCACTTGATACCGCAGAAGATCGGAATCGTGTAATTGACATAGAGATCAGTCAGACCGTTATGTGCACCGGAAATCCGAGCACCGTCGGTAATATCGGCGAAGCCGTTGAAAGCATGAACGGTGGCCAACGGAGTTTTGAACCCCACGTCAAGATGTTCAAGACCAATCGTTAGTGACTGCGATCCGAAAGCCTTCGTCGCTGTTACATGTTCATAGAATGCCTGTTCATCACCAGCGAGTCCGGCTTTGTCCTGATAGGCGAGCTCACCATAGAGATCAATACCGCCAACCGTACCTTTGGCGCTGAGTCCATAGGTATTGTTATCCCAGGCTCCGACATCCTTGAAATTCATGATATAAGCATAAGCGCCGAGCGTTAGGCCCTTGATTCCCGCATATGAGGCGTTGAACAAATGCACCTCGGCGTCAAGGTCTTGCACATTGGTGAACCCCGGCACGATGGGCATGTCCGCGTCCGAGCCGAAGATCCGGTTCACTTGGTCAATATAGGCATAATTGAGTGTCAGACCGTCGATTGACTTATTAGATATGGATATGCTGTCGTAGGTCTGCTCGTTCTGCCGCCAGCCGGAATTACCGATGAATGCCGCATTGTCATAGATGATGCGCTGGCGACCGACTCTGGCCATAGTGTCGAATCCCTCATATTGCAGATATCCTTGATTGAGTTCGTTGGTCTGTGGATCGGCGATGACGGTGTCCTTTGGATTGAACGGATCAGCGGTGGCTCCAGCGCCGCCATTATATTGATCCACAACAGCCTGGCTGAATTCACCTTCGATCAGGACACTGAGGCCATTCCATGCCTGGGTTTTCAACCCGAGCCGCTCGCGGAGGGTTAATGCTTGTGATGGATCGAAGTCGTCGATCTCGCCGAACTCATAGCGGGCGCGGATATCGATGATCGGTTTGATCCACGGTTCTAGCTTCGGAGCGAGTGTGGTTTCCAAATCAGGTGCGCCCGCATGAAGCAGACTAACGGTGGATAGAAATAATGCGACTTTCGTTTTCATGGATGGTATTGTGGTTCGGAGCTGGTTGGCGCTCATGCATTCCTGATAAAGCGCATGGCCTGCCAAACTCACTAGTCAAATCACTGGCAGAGTGAAGCGTTTGCCAATCCCGAATGAACCCCAATCATGCCCGCCCGGAGTCTTCAGGCCGGGCTCACACCAAGCGAATGCAAAACGGATAGCGATGCCACTCGCCTTTCTGCGCGGCGATGGCGGCAAGGATTTCCGCGATGAGCGCGAGGATCGGCACAGCGATTAACACCGGAACCAGCAAAATTCCCACGAACACAAATAGCAGAATAAAAGTCATCGAGCCCAGACCAATGAGGGCCAAGTGCAGGGTGATTTGAAAATTCAGCGCCTCACGGGCATGATGGGCGATATAGGGGCTGTCGTCCTTTTTCACCAACCACAGGACAAGCGGGCCGAGAAACCCGGTGAAAATTCCTAACAGGTGAGCAAGCAAGCCCAATGTCTTCTCATCCTCAGTCACTATCGGCGACAAGCAAGCGGACCATGCTCCAGCATCGAGCGGTGGCGGACTAACAGGAATACACGGAACCGGCGGCGGGGCAGGGGAGTATTCTGAAAATGAGTCCTGCATGGTCATCAGGGTTTACCGGCTTGGATGAACTCAACGAGGCTCGCCCGGCATTTCACGAGATCGGGTGGATTCAGATAGAACATGTGGCCACCGTCGAAAAAAGCAGTTGTGATGTTTTTCCGCACGCTTCGGGGTAGATTCAGCATCTGGCGGATCGAGTAGGCAATCCCTTCTGGTGGAGTCGCCAGATCGGTGCGACCGCCCATCACCATCACCCGGAGATGCGGGTTGTCCCTCATCGCGGCTGCTAGTCGACTGCTGAGATTGACGACTTCGTTGCTGGTGTTCCAGCGCCAAGGGTTGACTTTTGGGGTTAGGATTTCGTAAGGTTGATCCTCTTTGTAGCCCAAATCGCGACCAAGGTAGTCGAGCATGGCGGAGGAAAACGCGCCGTAGGCTAGGGAATACGAGGGGTCGTATTCCGCTGAGTCCGCTGATTTGTCAGTGGTGTCCCATGCGACCCGCGCATCGAAACGACCGATGACCTTGCCTTCCTTGCGCAGCAATTCACAGCGGAAAGTCCCGGGGTCCAACCGCAGATCGTGGTCCAGCCAAATCGCCGCATCAATGCCGGTCAAGCGTGCCAATTTTTCCGCGAGCGCCAGTCGGGTCGCTTGTTCAAGATCATTGCCCTTGAGCAAGGCAGCGGCGTATTCGCCAAACGCAAAGACCGTGCTTTCCTTCACCAACGCGTCTCGATCCCCATGGATTTTCTGATGGAAATGCGCTGTGCCGGTTAGCGATGGCAGATAAACTTCATACGCTAGATTATTGCCCTGGGCCGATTGCAGCGTGGAAAAATCCAGCAGGGAGGAAAGCAGGACCACGCCATTGAGGCTCATCCCGTAACGCGATTGCAAATGATTGGACAGGCCTGCCACCCGGATACCGCCGTAGGATTCACCGAGAATGTATTTCGGCGAAGCCCAACGATCATGTTCGCTGACCCAGCGTCGGACAAAATCTCCGACCGACTCGATGTCCTCATCCAGCCCGTGGAAATCTCCCGGTTTCACGTCTTTTTCCGCACGACTGTAGCCGGTGGAAACCGGGTCCACGAACACCAGATCGCAGACATCCAGAATACTCATCGGATTGTCCACGACCCGCGCCGGAGGAAATGCTGCCGTCGTCCCATCGCCAGGAAGTTTGACGATTTTCGGGCCTAAGACTCCGATATGCAACCACACCGCCGACGAGCCCGGACCGCCATTGAAGGCAAACATCACCGGGCGCGTGGCGGCATCCTTGGTATCAGTGCGCTCATAACTGACGTGAAATATCGAGGCCCGCGCCTTGCCGTCGTCGGCCTTGAGCTGCAGCTTGCCGGTGGTGACCTTGTAGGGAACTTTTTTGCCGTCGATCATTACGCTGGATTCGCGAACCACAGGCTCACTCACCTTGGGCGGTGGAGCCTCTTTCTCTTTTGAGGGGGCTTCGGCAGGTTTCTCAGTCTCTGGAGCAGCGCTGGCGATGAGGTTTAGGCCAATGACAAAGGGGAGAAAAAATCTGCACATGGCGGCGAGACTAAGATCTGAAATTAACTTTGTCGATGGCTCTTACTTGTATCATTTATAAGGAAAATTGTAGCCCTCAAGCTCGCATCGCCTCCACCTCGTCCCGCACGCCAGCCACACTCCAAATGCCAAACGACTGTTTCAAGTGTTCGTTTCCAGCAAAATTTGAGGGGCACTCAAATTTCTTGGCCGTGACCTTGTAGCGGGTGAGCCGCGGTAGAGCAAAAGTCCGCAGTGCGCCGCGTGCGATGTCCATGCCGATCAAACACCAGCACCCCTCGACCTCCCCGAGATGCAGCGGTTGCAACTGTCTGGACCCTGCATAATCCGTTCCTAGTTTTCTCTAATAAATGGTTGTAACAAGTTTATAGAGAATAGACTCTGCAATTACACCGAAGAGTTTGATGGTGCGAGGGCGCTGCTCGACAGCCTTGCGGGAAAAAGCCGCATCCCAAGACGATCCAAGCGAACTGGATTTTTCGCAGAGCGTCCTCATATTTGACGGGCAGCTTGAGTTCGTCCCGCATGAACGTGATGTCGCGCTGGATCGTTTTGCGCTGCACGCAAAGTAGTTCGGCCAGCTTGGTGCAGTTCGGGTAATTGCCACTGCGGATGGCGGAATGGATTTCATAAATCTGGAACAGCGGCCGCCGGGTCTTGCCGATCCGCTCATTCGCATCCGCCATCAGTTCGGCGACGTTGTCTTGCTATTGAGCCATCCTGAGCCCATCCAACCAGATTGCTGACGCAAAATCGAGCTTGAAGGCGTCGCAATTGCCGGGTTTTCTCACTTGTGACAATATATGTAATGCGGAGTCGTATGGCAGTGGGTCAGTTTGAAATGATCCCCGCCCTATTCAGCGGCCTTTGCAGCGGATCGCTTGTCGAGAAATCGCAGGAAGTTATCAAATCTCCGCAAGTCGATATTGATTGCAGTCGGAGCGTAGGAAAACGGACTGGCCTAGCCCGACTTTCGCTGTTAGATTAGAAAATCGTCGAATTTCGCCCCGCTGAGGCGCTGGAACCCTTGATTTTACGACATCGGGCATCCGAAAAGG
>JAYVNM010000196.1:0-9539 GCA_043758445.1 Akkermansiaceae bacterium
TTCCTTCATGGACTCTCCATTTCCCAAAGGATCCGGCATTGATTTCAGACCCTTCCGGCACGAGCCGAGGGCGCAGAAAAAGCGACCGAAAAGCTACAGCTACCTAACCAAGCCGTGACCGGATTTTTCACAAACTCCGGTTGCGGATCTCTGCCTTGAGCGGTGACTTTGTTTAGTAATTACACGCCCCCATCAATTTCACTGCCCTCTGGAATTTTCCACCCTTGCCTGTGTCTCGGATTCGGGCAGAAATCACGCATGTTGATTTTTGAAAAAGCCCGCGAGCTGGCGGTGATCCATTCCGCCGCCGAGGTGATCGGTTGGGATCAGGAAACGTATTTGCCGCCCGCCGCTGCGAAACATCGGGCGGGCCAGCTTGCTTGGCTGTCCTCAAAGGCGCATGAACTGGCGACTTCCGCCGCATGGGAACGGGAACTGGAAACCGCAGAGGCCACGGACGACGGCGGCGATCCGGTGGTTACGGCGAATCTGCGCGAACTCCGTCGCAGCTTCAACCGCGCTACCAAGCTGCCGGTGGAATTGGTGGCTCGGGATTCGGTGGCCAGCTCACTCGCGAAACACGCATGGGCGGATGCGCGGACCCGTTCGGATTTTCCATCGTTCGCGCCGCATCTTACAACTTTGCTAGAAATCGCCCGTGAAAAAGCAGACCGCTGGGGCTATGCGGACGAGCCCTACGACGCTTTGTTAGAAGGCTTCGAGCGCGCGACGAGCACCGCCGCCGTAGCCGGATTGTTCGATGCGATACGCCCAGCAGCCCGCGAAATCGCCGCGCTGGCGGTTGCGAATTCCGCCGCCCACGCGCCGAGTCTGCCGCCCGGTCCATACCCGCTGGCCGCCCAGCAGAAATTCAACGCACAGATCGCGGCAGCGGTCGGCTTTGATTTCGATGCCGGCCGGATCGACACGACAACGCATCCATTCTGCACCACGCTCGGGCCGCGCGATGTGCGGTTGACCACCCGCTACGATGAAGCGGATTTCACCTCCTCACTCTTCGGCGTGCTCCATGAAACCGGTCACGGGCTGTATGAGCAAGGCCTGCCCGCTGATGATTTCGGACTCCCATCCGGCAGCGCTGTTTCGTTAGGTATCCATGAGTCGCAATCCCGGCTGTGGGAAAATCATGTGGGTCGGTCGCGGACATTTTGGGAGAAATGGTATCCCGTGGCGCAGGAAATTTTCCATCAGTTAGATGGGTTTCCCTTGGAAAAATTTCTCCGTTATCTGTGGCGGGCAGAGTTCTCGCCGATCCGCGTGGTGGCGGATGAGGCGACCTACGACCTGCACATTCTCCTCCGCTTCGGGCTAGAGCGGCGAATGGTGAACGGCAGCCTCGCCGTCGCGGATGTGCCTGCGGCGTGGAATGAGAATTTCCGCGAATTGTTCGGCTTCGCGCCCGCGGATGATCGCCACGGCTGCCTGCAAGACATCCATTGGTCGATGGGTGGGCTAGGCTATTTCGCGACTTACACACTGGGCAACATCAACTCCGCCCAGCTCTTCGCTGCGGCTCGCAAAGATGCCGCGGTGGCCGCCGCCTGCGACCGCGCCGACTATCTGCCGCTACTCGGCTGGCTGCGGAAAAACGTCCATGCCCATGGTGCCACGCTCGACCCT
This sequence comes from Akkermansiaceae bacterium, assembly GCA_043758445.1. Classification (GTDB taxonomy): domain Bacteria; phylum Verrucomicrobiota; class Verrucomicrobiia; order Verrucomicrobiales; family Akkermansiaceae; genus Luteolibacter. The sequence goes on from JAYVNM010000196.1 coordinate 1,642, forward strand.
ACGGAGTTGATGCGCCAGGCCACCGGCGGCGCCCCTTCGACCGAAGCCTATCTCACCCATCTCAAATCCCGCTATCTCTAACACCATGCCAGACGGACTCTTCATCGTCATCGAGGGCATCGACGGCACCGGCAAATCCACCCAAGCGAGGCGGCTGGGCGAGTGGTTCACGGCGCAAGGCCGCGAGGTGGTCCTCAGCCGCGAACCGACCGATGGACCGTGGGGGGAAAAAGTCCGCGCTTCTGCCGCCACCGGTAGGCTCTCACCGACTGATGAACTGGAGTATTTCCTCAATGATCGCCGTCAGCACGTGGCAGAATTGATCGCGCCCGCCCTGGCCGCCGGGAAGGTCGTGATTCTCGACCGTTACTATTTCTCGACGATGGCCTATCAGGGCGCGCGGGGTTTCGACCCAGCAGAAATCCGGCGGAAAAACGAAGCCTTCGCGCCGGTGCCCGATTTACTCATCATCATGGATTTGGAGGTGGATGCCGCGCTCGCACGCATTGGTGTGCGAGGCGACACAGCAAACGAGTTTGAAAAACGTGAGAACCTGGAGCGCTGCCGAGAAATTTTCCTCGCCCTCAAGGATGAACCCTTCGTCCGGGTGATCGGCAGCCAAGGCCGTCTCGACGAGGTGGCGGACAAAGTGCGAGAGGCGGTCGAAAAGTCCGCGATTCTAGCTAAAATGTGACTGCGTGCATTTTGCATCCATGCTTGCGATCTGCAATGCTTCACGGGTCTTTCCGGCATAATTGGGGGAGCCTTCTCCACTGATTTGTAGCGAGTTACTCCTATTCATACTATTTGGTATTCATCCTGCAAATGTGACGGACAGCTAACGCTCACGGAAACAGGCCGGGTTTTCGTAAGTCACACTCAACGCCGGTATGGAAAACTAAAATTATGTTAAGTTGGTCACTCACATTTCTCATCCTTGCGATCATTGCGGGAATACTCGGCTTTGCTGGCATCGCCGGTGCGGCAGCGGGCATCGCCAAGATTCTATTCTTTGTATTCCTCATATTGTTAGTCGTTTCCGCGTTATCCAGGGCACTGCGCGGCAATAGTCCGTAAATATATCTAACTTTAATTCAACGCCATCATGAATTCACCATTATTCAGTGACCGTCGCACAACAGGACTCCTTGATCGCGTGCGTCAGGACGTTACCCACCTTCGGAATGACATCGGAACTTTGTTATCACACACTACCAAGGAAACGTTGCCTAACAGCGCCTGTGAGCTGGCCAATCAGGCGAAACAACAACTTGCGCGTGGCAGTGCTTATGCCGCCTCGCGCTTCCGCGACCTCCGCAGCCACCCACCGCGCCGATCGGTCGGCTGGGCCGGGGCTGCGGTCGTCGCGGGCCTGCTAGGTTATGGAATTTACGCGCTTCTCCGCAGCAACTGCTGCAACAACCGTCCGCCCATTGATGATGCTGACGACGAAACTTAAACTGTATGAAGACGCTCCGATATCTAATTATAGTTATCCCACCATTGTTGTTTTGCAACTGCCGGGAGACGAAGCATAAAATAGCCGAAGTAAAACTCGAGGCCGCCACTGCAGGCGATGTGAGTTTCGCTCGGTCCACCTTTGAATCGCTGGCACGGGGGGACACCGCCGTCGCTGCAAAAATCGACTGGCCGGTGTTCACCTCGTTGGGCGAAAATCTCGGCGCATCTTATGTCGCGATCTCGTCAAGCGTGGAGAAGGAGAAATTTGTCACCGGCTTCGTCACGCAGTTTGCGATCTCGTTTCGTCAGAGCGGCGGAACGATCGAGAGTTTCAAGAACTGGCGCGTGATGAACCACGATTCCATCAATACCGAAGTCGCAGCGGACTCTCCTAACGGCGTGCTAACGATCATTGTCTCAGAGCGAGATCATGTGGAGCGCGTGTCCTCGATCAACATGATCAAATAGCCCACTTTGGCCGCTCGGTCTCGAATGCCATGACCGCTCCGCTCGACGGATGTTGGAACGAAAGTTTCCACGCATGGAGTTGCAGGGGCGAGGCTTCGGGATCGAGAGTTTGGATGTTGCCAATGCGCTGATCCAGAAGGTAGGCGGGATCCCCGGCGACTGGCAGGCCGAGCTGCCAGAGGTGGACGCGGATTTGATTGGTCCGGCCGGTCCTAAGTTTCGCCTCTAACAATGTGGTGCCATCGGCGCAGCGCTCGATGACTTGAAAATCCGTGCGTGAGGGCAGCCCATCAAGTTCATCGATCAGCCGGGTGCCCATTACATTGGGTTCGGCGGAGATCGGCGCATCGGAGAAAAATATGTCATGCGCGGGGTGGCCGAGGGCGCGCACTAGGTAGCGTTTGTCCACTGTAGCTTCAAGGAATTGGCGCTGGAGCAAGCGGCAGAAATGGCGGGTCCGCGCGAACACGACGAGACCAGTGGTGTTAGCATCCAGTCGATGCACCGGGCGCGGATACTTGGGGGCATAGACTTGATTGAGGATGAATTGCAGCGTGTTGCGATGGAATCTTCCGCTCGGATGCATCGGCAGCGGCGCAGGTTTTTGGATCACCAGAATCGCCTCGTCCTCGTAGAGCACCCGGATATCCGCAGCCACGGGCGGCTCGATGGCGGGCGGGAAAATTTGCACTACGCGCTCGCCACCGCGCACGATATGGTCTTTCTCGCGCACAGTGCCACCGTAGTTTTCGAAGCGCCCGGCGGCGCAACGAGCCGCCCATTCCTCGGGTGGAATCTGCGGGAAAATTTCAATCAGCGATTCTAATAATGTCCGCCCTTCATAGGCCGCCGGGATGTTGATGGGTCGCCGATTTTCTAACATCATCGAGCCGGGCAAGGGCTGGGTCGCGGTGGCCAGCGCCGCGTGCAGAAGGGCAATTCTTTCCGTCATGCGTTCCGGGGCGCTCTTGAAACAATGTGGACAGCTCACACCCTCGACATGCCGCGGGTCCTCCTGATCGGCGGTGTCCAAGGGGGCTTGGCAGGCGAAGCAAACCGCGAAGTCGGATTCCCGCAGGCCGGGGTCCACGCCTACGCGCTGGTCGAAGACGAAGCACTCGCCATCGTAGTGATCGCCGCCACATTCCTCGAAGTACTTGAGGATGCCGCCATCGAGCTGATAGATGTTTTTAAAGCCTTCCTGCTCCATGAACGGCCCGGCTTTTTCGCAACGGATGCCGCCAGTGCAGAACATGACGACCGGTTGATCCTTGAGTGCGGGGGGCAATTTTCTAACTGCACCCGGAAATTCACGGAAGGTGTTGATGTGAGGGATGAGTGCGCCCTTGAAGGTGCCGAGCTTCACCTCGTAGTCGTTGCGCGTGTCTAACAGCGTGACCGGGCGGCCCTCGTCGAGCCAGCGCTTCAGCTCGGCGGCGGCGAGCTTCGGCGAGGTGTAGTCCGCCGGGCGGATGGCCTCCATGCCGAAGGAGATGATTTCTTTTTTCACCCGCACCAACATGCGATTGAACGGCTGTTTGTCACTGATGCTGAACTTGGGCTCCAAGGCTTCAAGTCCCGGGATCTGGCGCAGTTTTTCTAATAACAACTCAATGGCATTCGCCTCGCCAGCAACGAAAAGATTGATCCCTTCCGTGCTCAGAAGAATCGTCCCTTTGAGATTCCAAGTCTTGCATACGGCAATCAACTCCTCACGCAGATCCTTGAGACCGGTAAGCGCGGCGAAGCGGTAGGTGGAGATATTCGTAACAGCGGACACGCCCTGAAATCACCACGGACTGGAGGAAACTGCAAGCATGGGGACAGCCCGAGGCAGACGCATCAAAAAAACACTGGATTTGCCGCAAAGCCGCAAAGGCCGCAAAGGGACGCAGAGAAATCAAGAAGTTTGATTATGGCAGAATGATTTTCCGCCCACTCCGCGAATATTTCGGCTCTATTTTTTGTATCTCTTTGCGTTCCATTTTGCGTTCTTAACGTCTGCGGTGAAAATTCAGATGCGTCAGACTAGTCAACGGGGTCAGGTTTCGCATTTCAACAATTAAGCGGCGGCGAAGTCGAGGTCGCGGGTGGCGCGGACTGTGGGCTTTGGAAGGTTTTCGCCCTTTGTCAGGCGGTGTTCGATTTCGTCGCGGGCCACGGCACAAAGTTCGGCATAGGTCGCTTCCTCTTTTTCCCCATGGCAGACACCGCCGTAGAAAAGGTCCGGGCAGTAGCCGATGTAGCATTGGTCCTCGTCAGACCATTTCACAAAGCGAAGGTAGGAGTCTGCTGGTTTCATGGCTTGATTTTAGTTGCTGGGCTTTGATTTGGCAATGACTTGGAATTTTTCGGCGTGTGGGCTTGAAGGCGCTTTCACTTATCGTTTGAGCATCACCCGAAGAGCGCCGCGACGGGGACGCCCTTGTCGGCTATTTTGAAGGGGCGCTTGGATGGCGACATGACCACGGTGTCATAGGGGAGCGAGAGCGCGTGGGCGATGGTGGCGTTGAAATCTTGGACGCTGACGAGACCGTCCTTCACCTTATTGCCCGCCGGATCGGTGCTGCCGTATTTCATGCCGGCCTTGATGCCGCCACCGGCTAGAAGGCAGGTAAATGCCTCGGGGTGGTGATCGCGACCGTCTTTGTGCTCGGCGTTGAGGGTCGGCGTGCGGCCGAATTCGGTGGCGACGACCACGAGCGTGTCCTTGAGTTTTCCCGATTTTTCCAGATCCGTGATGAGGGCGGCGTAGGCTTGGTCGAACTCAAGGCAACGGCCAGCGACGCCGGTGAAATTGTCATAATGGGTATCCCAACCACCGAGTTGCACCTCGATGAAACGCACGCCATGATCCACTAGGCGGCGGGCTAATAGACAGCCCTGAGCGAAGCGACCCTTGCCGTAGAGATCGCGGGTGGCGGCGGGTTCCTGTTGGAGGTCGAAGGCGTCGAGATCCTTGGAATTCATCAACGCAATGGCTTCCCGATAAAGTTCCTCGTAGGCTTTCACATCCACATTCGCATAGCGGTCGTGGAACTGGCGGTTCAGCTTGTCCGCGAGGGTCAAGCGTCGCTCGAAATCCTGTTGGCTGACTTCGGTGGCGCGATGAGAATCTTGCAATCCTTGGTCGGGGCTGCCGATGAGTGCGGCGGAAAATTTAGCCCCAAGGAACCCGCCGCCCGTGAATTCCGGGGCGCTGTCCACCGCGACAAAGCCCGGCAATTCCGGGTGGATGCGCCCGCCGAGACGCAGGACCCAAGAACCGAGCGCGGGGTGTTTGATCGTCCCGCGCAAGTTATAACTGGTGTGCATGATATAGGAACCTTGCTCGTGGGCACCTTGGGTCGAATTCATCGAGTTAATGACACAGACCTTATCCATCACTGCGGCGGTTTTCTTTAGATAATGACCGACCATCACCCCATCCGCCTTGGTGGGAATCGTCTCGGTGCTGCCCATCACGTCCTTCTTTTTTGGTTTTGGATCGAAGGTATCCACATGACTCATGCCACCGGCCATATAGAGATAGATGACACTTTTCGCCGTGCCGCCCTTGGCCGCAGTGACTGGCGCGGCCTCAGCCAAGGTGCCGCCTAACATGGGAAATAGATGCACGCCGAGATAGGCGCGGGCCGCAGTCGAGACGAAATGACGGCGGGTGAGTTCGTCTGCTTTGAGTAACGGATTCACGGGAGTTATGGGTATTATTGCAGGAAGAGAAACTCGGCGGACATGACGAGGGCGGAGACGATGTTTCGGTAGCCGGCATCGCCTTGGGATTTCACTTCGTCGAGCATCCACGACATTTCCTCAGTGCTCGGCGGGCGGCTGAGAATAGCGATGTATAAGCGGCGGACTTTCTCCTTTTCGGTCGTCGCACCATCGAGGGTTTTATACAAATGCGCCGAAGTTTTATTTACCAGTTCGCGTTGCACGAAACCATTCATCAGAGATAGCACTTGGCCAACATTCGGTTCGCGGCTGGAGGCGTCCACGACTTCCCGATCCGACGCGCCGAACAGATAGAGAAAGTGATCGCGGGGCGCAGGTGATGGCAATTCGGAGGCGCGGATTTTAGCATCTTTGTTATAGGAACGGACATCGTTCATCATGCTCATCGAGTTCGCGCCGCTGCTGCCGGGGCTATCGTTTTTCACCTCACTGAGGAACTTGGAGAAATAGGTGCGGACTTCTTTTTCCGACTTGAGGGCGAGCACTTCTTTGGAGAGTTCTGGCATCGATTTCTTGCCGACCAGAACTGGCTGGCCAGCCACATAGATGCGCTCGTCGAGCGGGCGGATCGGCTGTTTGTCAGGGTCCCCGGCAGCGAGGGTGACGAGCGAATCCCAAATCTGTTCTGCGGACAGGCGCTCGATCTTGCGGCCATGGAAATCATCGCCGCCTTCCACGACGGATGGATTCGGATTGGTAGCGAATTGGAAGGTCTTGGTCAGGAGCAGGACGTGCTGGAATGCACGCAGATCGTAGCCGAGATCGACCATGAGTTTGCCGATATAGCCGACCAGTTCCGGGTAGTTGGATTTGGCTGCGGGGACGAATTGGTCGATTGGTTCATAGACGCCCTTTCCCATCACCTGCTTCCACATGCGGTTCGCGATAACCGAGGGAAATTGTTCGCCAGTTTTTGAAATGATCCAACCGGCGAGTTTTTCACGACCCTTGGGTTTTTCGCGTTTTCCGGACATCAGCACCGCCTGACCGAATGGCGTGTGAGCGCCCACCACGTCGCCGGGCTTGCCGTCGTGATATTGGTAATCCGTGGGCAGCTCGATCTGGCCGGAACCGCCGCCGCCTAAAGACATTCCGTAAACCCGGTCCCAGATGACCCGCGCCACCTGGGTTTCGGGACTGTTATCGCGCTTTTCTGACGTCAACTCATTCCACAGCATCTGCATTTTCTCCCGTCCCTCCTCGCCTTGACCGTGGGTGAATGCCGCGAGTCGATAGAAATCATGGCGCTCGGTGGTGCCGAAGGGGTCGTCGTGGCACTGGGCGCACTCCATGCGGGTTCCGAGGAAAATCCGCATCGTGTTAGCGACGTTGTCCAGCGGCATGCCGCGGTCACGGGTGTAGTAGCCGACGGCCGCCGTGGCCGGATCCCAGCCGTCGCCTGTGGCGGAGATCAGGTGGTCGGTGAACTCGTTCCATGGCATGTTGTTAGCCATCGCGGTGCGAATCCAGTGCCGGTAGGGCTCGAAGTCGCCCCTGCCGTCAACCACCCGCAGGAGATCGAAGGCCCAGTTCGACATGTGGCTGGAGAAGCCCTTTGATTTCAGTAAATATTCCACCAAGGCCTCGCGCTTGGTGGTGTCCTGGATTTCCAAAAACTCAAGAGCTTCTTCCGGCGTTGGCACGCGTCCGACCGACACGAGGAAGGCCCGACGTAGAAATGTCGCGTCATTGGTGACCTCGGGCACCGGCAAATTCTTGCTGCGGTAAAATGCGGCGATGTATTGATCCACCTGCAGCGCGGCTTTTTTCAGGGATTTGAGATCGTCCTGGGGCTTCGGATTCCATGAACTCTGAGCCATGAGGCAGCCGATTGAGGCGGCCATGGTCACAGCGGCGAAAGTGATGGGGCATTTCATAGGGGTTTGGCCTAAAAACTCATGTTAATCGGGAGGCTTAATTTCGTCAAATGTAATGCGAATGACGAAGATGGAAACCACAATCGAAGCGCAGCGGAGATAGACGAGCAGACTGACCAAAACAACGAGTCATGAAAAATGTGGTATAGCCATCTTGGCTGTGTTGGAATCCGGGCTTCCAGCTTGGGTTATGCCTCCTCAAGGTAACTACTCAGGTCCATAGGAGGTCAAGCATTACGGATTTCTTGATTTTCTTGGGATCCTGAGCTATTTCCAAGCCGTGAGCGACCCTCGACCCACTCGGGAACAACTCATCGCGCTGGCCAAGCGCGATCCAGAAGCCATCGCGGATTTGGT
>JAYVNM010000197.1:0-9475 GCA_043758445.1 Akkermansiaceae bacterium
GTAACCAAATCATAAGCCTCGAATTTCGGGCATGGGAGTCTTTTCGGACTTCCATGCCCACTTTTTTTCGCGTCTAATACATTGTGCTTCAATCGTTAAGCAGGGCTGGGACAGGCTCTACATAGAAGCCGCCGAGGATCCGACTTCGGAACGGCACGGCGACCTGGTGAGTGATTTGGTGCAGCACCTGATCACTTCGATTCAACAGGAGGGCGACTATCTTGACTTGGACAAGGGACTGGCCGCGCTCAGCCGACATGCGAAGAAGCTCGGCTACGACGCGGTGATCCTGTTCCTGGACGAGCTCGTCCTGTGGTTGGCCAGTCGCTCGGGCAGTGTGGACTTTCTAAACCAGGAGGTGAACAAGCTGGCAAAACTGGTGGAGGCGCAGGAGATGCGGCGTCCCGTCCCGATTATCAGTTTCATCGCCCGGCAGCGTGACCTGCGGGAGCTGGTGGGCGAGAATGTGGCCGGTGCCGCGAACCTGAACTTCCTCGACCAGTTGAAGTATTTCGAAGGCCGCTTCGAGACGATCAAGATGGGGGACAGCAACCTGCCAGAGATCGCGGCGGAGCGCTTGCTCAAACCGATCAACGCGGACGCCCGCAAACAGATCGACGAGAAGTTTAATGAGACGGCGACAGTCCGTCAGGAAGTCCGGGAAGTGCTGATGACGGCTAACTCGAATCCCCAAGCGTGGCGGAATCTGTATCCGTTCAGCCCGGCGCTGGTGGATACCTTGGTGGCTGTTTCCTCACTGCTCCAGCGGGAGCGCACCGCGTTGCGCATCCTGCTCCAGCTCTTGGTCGATCAGCGCGACACCATGCAGCTCGGCGAGTTGGTGCCTGTGGGAGACCTTTACGACCAGATTGCCAAGGGCGACGACGCCTTTAGCAGCGAGATGAAGAAGCATTTCCAGACCGCGGACAAACTCTACCGCCAGAACCTGAAGCCTATGCTGGAGGCCACACACGACCTCAGCTTCGCCGCAGCGGAGGATCTGTCAGCGGGCGACCCGAAGCGCGTAGCGCTCCGCAATGATGACCGTCTCATCAAGACCGTGCTGCTGGCCGCGCTGGCACCGGATGTCGAGACGCTCCGCAGCCTGACTCCCGCGCGTCTGGCTGCGCTCAATCACGGCACCATCAAAACCCGGATCCAAGGACGCGAGGCATCCATCGCGGAAGGCAAGTTCCGGGAGTGGGCCGGCCGGGTTGGACAGCTCAAGGTGGACGAGAGCACTCCGCCGGTCATATCGCTCCAACTGACGGGCGTGGACGTGGATGGCATTATCGACAAGGCGGCATCACAGGACAATTTCGGCAACCGCCTGCGATGCCTCAAGGAGATCCTCTTCAAACAACTGGAGCTGCGCGATGAGGGCAAGCTGTGGCTGGAACACAACTTCCGTTGGCGCGGCACAGACCGCCGCTGCAAGGTGATCTTTAAGAACGTCTGGGAGGCGGATTTCGACCTGTTGGAATCCAACGAAGGTGACTGGAAGCTAGTGATCGACTACCCGCTCGACGCGGATCCGAACAAGGGTCCTTCAGCGGACCGCGCCCAGTTGCAGAAGTATCGGGAAGAACGCGGCTCCACACGGAGTGTAGTTTGGCTGCCGTCGTTCTTCAGCCAGCAGGCACTTCAGGATTTGGGTAAACTGGTAAAGTTGGAAACCATCCTCGCGGAGCATGCCTATGACGGCTACGTGAGCGACCTCTCGATGCAGGACAAGACGACCGCCAAGTCGATCCTCATCAACCAGCGGGACGCGCTTCGCAACCGGATGGTCACTCACCTCCAAACCGCCTATGGTCTACGTGAAGACAAGACCGGGGTGATCGACACCATGCGCAACCTCGATGGCGTGGATCATTTCCAAAGCTTGGATTCCGGCCTGCAACTGAAAGTGCCCGGCGCGACCCACCTGCAAGGGGCGATGACCGAGTTGCTCGAACAGGCGATGAGCAGCCAGTATCCGCAGCACCCGGAGTTCGACGACAGTGTAAAGTTGTCGGCGACCTTTGTGCAAAAGGTGCTGGATGTCTTCCTCGACGCGCTCCAGCAGAGCGAGGGGCGAATCGAGGTGGAGAAGTCGCAGCGCGACATGATCCGGTCGATTGCAAATCCGCTGAAGCTCGGTGAAATGGCTCCGCAGTATTTCGTGCCCGGCGAGCACTGGAAGGATCACTTTCGCCGCAAGGCTCCCGACGGGTTGGACGGAGTCAAAGTTTCCGAACTCCGCGCGTGGATCGGTTGGGGCATTCCTCCGATGTTGGAAAACCTGATCATCCTCGCCTGCGCAGCCCAGTTGAACTGCTCGTTTTCACTCCATAGCAGCCACTATGAAGCATCGCTCAAGGATTTGCCCGGCGACTGCAAACTCAAGACCCAGGAACTGCCCGCACAGGAAGAGTGGGAGAAGGCGCGCATTATCCAGGACTCGTTGCTCGGCATCGCAGGGCTGCCCAAGCTGATGACGGCGCAGACGCTGGACGACTTCAGCGCGAAAGTCCGGGAAGAAGCCGCTGGCTACGAGAAGCCGGTGAGCAAGCTGGTCGGCCTGCTCGCCAGTGAGGCGGTGAATCAAAAACTGGACGACAATTTCGACCGTCTGAACGCGGCCAAAGAGGCGCAGCGTTTCCTCTCTCTGGTGAAGGCCAACCAAGGATGCGCGCTCATCAAGGCACTAGCGGGTTTCGTGAGCGACTCGCCGGATGAGGCGATTTCCACCAGCATCAAGGGGACCGAGACGGTGATCCACGTGCTGCCGATTGATCGGAAGACCTTGGACATGGCGCTTGGTCTTGAATCACCACTCAAGGAAGAAGCCCAGAAGCTGGAGAGCGACCTTCTCAGCGCGCTGCGTTTCAATGAATACGTGGCGTCGCTGGCCCCGGTCGTCGATCGAGTCAACACCAAGGCGCTGGAGATTCTGAAACGGCAGATCCAAGCCAGCAAAGCGGTCCCACCAGTTCTTCCGCCTGGTAAGGAGATCGGCGGTGATGTCGATGGGGTCGATGTCTCAATTACCCCAGCCAAGGGAAGAGCCGTGGTCGCGAAAGCGGGATGGTCCGGCTCGGACGAGGCCGAAGTGCTGATGAAGTATGGCGATGACCACGCAGCACTCGAACGCAACCGGAAGAAGGTCAGCGATCTAAAGTCGCTCTATCGGGCGAGCCAGGTGGATGGCGACGTATTGCCGGACTGGGTGCCGGACTCGCTCGTGGAATTGCTGCTCGAAGTGCATCACATCGATCCGCTCGGCAATGGCGGTGATGACGAACGATTTAATATGATTGTCCTCACGCCCACCCTGCACGCGTTGATGCACGCCTGTGACGATGCTAGGATCGACTTGAAGACGGGAGTGCTGTCAATTCCGAGCAAGGGCATCAAGCGCAAGATCACGGTGAAGGTGGGCCACAACGGATAACCGAGACCATGCCAAGTTTGATCCCAGAACAGTTGAGGGCACAGATCAACCGGTGGCGTGACCGCCGGGGATGGGAGTCGGAACGTGTGTTCGCGGTCCGGACCGATTTTGATTATGTGGGGCCGGCGCAAATCACCTGCGCCGGACTGGCGGTGAAAGTGGCAGACTGCCGCTCGGATCTGGAAGCACGGGAACTTCTATTGGGAATGAACTCCGAAGATGGTCACGGACTCCTGATGTTGATGCGGACCGATGAAGCACGGATCGGCGAGGATGTGCGTGCGCGCTTCGCTGGAAAGACGTATCAACCGCTGGATGCACGCGAGGTGCTGAAGGAAATCTATCAGGCAACCGCCATCGACCCGAGAATTTCCAATGACGAAGCGCTGCTCGACGCGCTGGTAATGTCGGATGCTGTCGGCTCCGGGCGCAAGGCCCCCGGCGGCACGCTGGACCTGGACTTTGCGTGGAGCGTGATTCTCCGCCAGCCGGATCTGATGAACCAGCGGCCGGACTTGGTGGAGATTCTGCGTTGGAGCTTGGACGAAGATCGCTGGGCAGCGGTGCGCGCACTGGACAGCGCACTGGTGCCGTCGTTCTTCGACTGGGTCGGCGAACGTGCGGGCGAGGCAGCCCATTGTTTGGAAAGTCTCTTCACTACGGATCAGACCAATCTCTATCTGCCGCTGGGACTGGTCGCCGGTGATCTCTATCACGAGCGTTTGAATCAGGCTGAAGGCGTGATCGGTGCCCGGACGCGGATGGAGAACTATCTGAACGGCAATTCGTTGAAACCCACCGAGGCCGCGATGTGGAGCCATGCGGCCCGGGAGGTAATGGACAAACGACCACCCGAAGACAGTGACCGGATCTCGGCACAAGTGGATGCGGTGCTCGAAGTTATCAAGGCGATCCCGCTGGCCTCCGCTTTCAGCTACTCGAAACAAGGATTCAAGGATCGTTGGCTGTCCTTTGCGGATGACATTGACCGATTGGGCAAACGCAAGTGGGAGACCGGCAGTCGCGCAGTTTCCAACAGCCTAGGCCAACTATACGACCACGCGTTGGCACGGCTCCACGCACCCCGGCTCGCAAGGGCGGAGATGGCGGCACGATTGGCCGGCTATGAAGTGAGCTTCGCGCCTAAGCGGCAGCGGGCGACGGGCTTGAGCGCCTCCGCACGCGAGTTCTCCGCCAACGATTCGTTCATCGACTGGGCGAGGTTCTCGCTTTCATGGGGCGATCCACTGCCCGAGGTGGCGGAGGTGTATGGACGGCTCGTCCGGCGGCTGGCCAAGGCACGCATCGAGGCACAAGTCGATTTCGGCGAGCGCCTGTGCCATTGGCATGCCGATAACGAGGAAGGTACCAAAGGGTTGATCCCGATCGAGAACGTGGTCGCTCAATGTGTCGCACCGCTCGCTTTGCAGCGCCCGGTGTTGCTGCTGGTGATGGACGGCATGAATTTTCCTGCCTTCCATCAGTTGAGCCGCAGTCTCGAACGCTCCGGGTGGGCAGCCCAGCGTAGAGTCGGTGAAGAATTTCCAACACGGGTGATGAGTGTCCCGCCCAGTGTAACCGCGCATTCACGTTGGTCTCTCTTTTCCGGCAAAGTGCAGGCGGGACCGCACAGCGCCGAAGTGGTCGTGTTCCGAGATAATCCGGCACTGGCCGATGTTCGCAGCAAGGGCAAGCCGCTCCTTTTCACGAAGAGTGATCTCGGCTCTGAGAACAGTTCCGCCTTGTCGATCAAAGTGCGTGACGCCCTCGCTGGCAGCGAACACCGGGTGGTCGCTGTGGTGATCAACGCCATCGACGACCAACTGAAAACTGGAGGTCAGCTTTCACTCGACTGGAAGGTGCAGGACATCGGCATCCTGCCCGCCATCCTCGAAGCGGCGGATCAAGGGAAGCGCACAATCGTAATCACAAGCGACCATGGCCACATCCCGGAAATGGAGAATACCAAGGCCATCGAACGCCAGTCTAAAGGGGAGGCCCGTTTTCGCCATGGAGAGGTCAGCGACGACGGTGAGCGGAAGTTTTCCGGGAAGAGGATCGAGGCCGCCCTTGGGATTTCGTCGGTCATCCTGCCGATCACAGAGGCACTTCGCTACGGCCAGAAGGCTGCCGGTTACCACGGTGGAGCCTGTGACCTAGAGGTGCTGATTCCCCTGGCCGTGTTCAGTGCGCCCGATGATGAGATCGATGGCTATGAAGCAGTGGATGCGCCGCAGCCTGAATGGTGGAACTGGTGCAGGGTTTTTCAAGGCGAAGGTGCCACCACTCCAGTGCTCGTCCAACCGGTCAAGGCCAAGCCGAAGCAGAAACCTGTCACCAATGTCGATGAACTGCCCTTGTTCGATGAACCATCAACGGCGGGTGTCGCGACTCCAGGGGAGCCTGCGTGGCTGGAGGGCTTCCTCAAATCCGATGTCTATGCCGAGCAGGAGCGCTTGCTTGGCCGGGCTGGACCCAACAAAGATCACATGAGAAAGGTGCTGTCTGCGCTCGATGCCAATGGCGACAAGCTGCTGATGGATGTCCTGGCCCAGGCGATCAGAGAACAGTCGATCCGCATGCAGGGTGTCCTCTCACGAGTGGCCCGCTTCACCAATGTGGACAGCTATGAGATCATCGAAATCGACAAGGAATCCGCCACGGTTCGCTTGAACCGCAAGCTACTCGCCAGCCAATTTCAACTCAAACTCTGATGGAGGCACCGGTAATCAGCGCACAAAAAAGAAAGGAAATCCTCGAAGTTCTTCGCCGGGGTACTGTGCCGCGTCGTGGCCTGGAAGAACTTGCTGTCGGCTTGAACGGCTTCGAGAAAACGATCGGTGAAATGTTTGATCACGTGGAGGCTGGCAACGCCGCCTTCAAGGCCATTCGGGGCGATTACGGTTGCGGCAAGACCTTCTTCTCGCGCTGGATTCAAGAGCGGGGCAAACAACGGAATTTCGCTGCGGCGGAGGTTCAAATCTCCGAAACGGAAACCCCGTTACACCGGCTGGAGACCGTCTATCGGCGGCTCATCGAACGCTTAAATCTATCGGGCACTAGGGAGGGGGCGTTTCGCGAAATCATCGATAGTTGGTTCTATGCGCTGGAGGAGGACGTGATCGCCGCTGGCGCAACGTCCGAAACCGCGTTGCGTGAGGAAACCGACAAGCTGATGGAGAAGCGCCTTGGCGAAGTGGCTCGGACAGCTCCGGCGTTCTCCGCCGTCCTTCGCGCCTATCGCCGCGCCTTGGCGGAGGGTGATGCCGAGACGGCAGAGGGATTAATCGCGTGGCTTGGCGGCCAACCGAATGTGGCGGCCAAGGTGAAGCGTGCCGCAGGGATCAAGGGCGAGATCGACCACAAAAGCGCGCTGACATTTCTACAAGGGCTTCTGACTGTCCTACGCGACAGTGGCAACGGCGGGCTGGTGCTGGTGCTCGATGAGGTGGAGACCTTGCAACGGGTTCGCGGTGACGTGCGTGAGAAGAGTCTCAATGCATTGCGGCAGTGGCTCGATGAACTTGACTCGGGGCGCTTCCCTGGATTGGTGCTCGTCATCACAGGGACACCGATCTTCTTCGATGGTCCACAGGGAATCAAGAAGTCGCAACCGCTGGCACAGCGCTTGGCAACAGAGTTTCAGGCTGACAACCGCTTCGACAATCCACGCGCGCCGCAGATCCGGTTGATGCCTTTCAAGCACGAGTCACTCGTGGAGATCGGGCAGAAGGTGCGTAGGATCTTTGTGTCGGGTTTAGCAGACGGTGACCGGGTGCTCGCGATGGTGGACGATCAGGTCATTTCTTCCCTTGCCTCGGGCATCGCCGGGCGCATGGGTGGTGAGGTCGGTCTGGCACCCCGGATCTTCCTCAAGAAGCTCGTCAACATGCTAGACTTGGTGGAGTTGAATCCTGACTTCAACCCACGGGAGCACTATGATGTGGTCATCTCAGGTGAAGAACTCAATGATGCGGAGCGCTCGGCCATCGCGGCGGTATCTCCAGATGACATCCAAATCGATCTGTGTGCCACCGCCCGTCAGACTCCTTTCATCCGCTTCTCCGCCACCACTTGGTCAACACCCTTGGGTGGCCGGGACTGAGGCCGCTGCAGGAACTTGCTGCCGCGCCGATTCTCGCAGGCGAACACGCGCTGGTCATCGCACCGACTGCTGGCGGTAAGACCGAGGCCGCCGTCCTGCCCGCGATTTCCCGGCTACTAACCGAGAACTGGGAGGGCACCGCTATCCTCTACCTGTGCCCGCTCAAAGCGCTGCTCAACAACCTACACGAGCGGTTGGAAACCTACTTTGGCATGGTCGGCTACGAAGTCGGACTCTGGCACGGGGACATTTCACCGTCGGATCGCAAGAAGATCGAAACCAACAAGCCGGCGTGCCTGCTGACGACGCCCGAGTCGCTGGAGGTGATGATGATTTCCAGCCGGCGGGAACTGCGGGAGCTTCTGATCAATGTGCGGATGGTGGTCATCGACGAAATTCACGCCTTCGCCGGGGATGATCGCGGTCTTCACCTGCTTGCCGTCGTCGAGCGGATCCAACGTCTGGCTGGCAGGCAGTTCCAACGTATTGGCCTCTCGGCGACGGTGGGTAACCCGGACACCTTGATTGATTGGCTCGCGGGCCACTGCGAAGGAGAGCGGCGCGTGGTGACGGTCGCGGCAGCCAGCGTCGAGGCTGACGTCTGCGTCGATTACGTCGCCAGCCTAGAGAACGCCGCCCACGTGATCAGCAGGCTTCACGAAGGCGAGAAGCGACTCGTTTTTTGCGACAGCCGACGGCGAGTCGAGGAATTGGCCGTGATGCTGCGGGAACGGGGTATCAGCACTTTTGTCTCCCACAGCTCACTAAGTGCCGGGCAGCGCCGCGAGGCCGAGGCGGCCTTCAGCTCGGACTCAAATTGCGTCATTGTCGCGACAAGCACTCTCGAACTCGGTATCGACGTCGGGGACCTCGACCGAGTTATTCAGATCGACGCGCCCGGAACGGTGGCATCCTTCCTTCAGCGGATTGGTCGAACTGGTCGGCGCCCGGGTTCAACGCGGAACTGCCTCTTCCTAGCGACCTCTGACAACGCACTTCTTCATGCGACGGCGTTGGTGGAACTTTGGGAGAAAGGCTACGTCGAACCTATCGTGGCACCACGCGATCCCTACCACCTCTTTGTGCAGCAACTTCTCGCATTGACGCTCCAAACTGGCGGCATTCGCGTTGACGGCTGGAGGGATTGGCTGGGGCGCTTCCCTGCTTTCGCAAACCTGCCCGCCGAGGAAGTCGCGAGCTTGATCCAGCATCTTATCGACTCGGAGATCCTGTTCTCGGATGGCGTCCTGCTTTCGATCGGCGACGAGGGTGAGAGGCGCTTCGGTCGTCGTCACTTCCTCGAATTGGTATCCGTCTTCACATCGCCACCGTTGTTCGACGTGGTCCACGGCAGCAACAGCATCGGCATGGTGGACTGGTTGACCGTGGCCGTAGAGGAAGGCAAGGAGCGGAGGCCGCTGATCCTGAGTGGCCGGGCCTGGGACATCCAGAACATCGACTTCCCCGGCCGCAAGCTCTTCGTCACCCCAAGCACCGCGAAGGGCCGCGCCCGCTGGCATGGGCAGGGACAAGGGCTTTCGTTCGAGATGGCTCGGAGCGTTCGGGAGGTGCTGTTGTCAGATGCAATTTCACCTCGCTGGTCCAACCGCTGCCGAACCCAGATGGAAACCCTACGCGAGGAGTATCGCGCTCGGGGGATCGAGAGCGATGGTTGTGTCAGCGATCAGATAGAAAATCATATAGTCTGGTGGAACTTCGCCGGGCGATTTCTCAACGAGGCCTTCGCCTCAGTCCTAGAGTCCATTGCAGGCATTGATGCAAAGTTCGACGATTTCAGCCTCAGGGTACCTTACGAAACGGATACCTCCGTCGTAAGCCACGGCTTTTTCATTTGAAGGCATTGTTGCAGACCATGTTGTAGGGGATGGTGATTTTCATGGACGAGAGTTCAAAGATCGCAGGCCATGAGAGGT
>JAYVNM010000198.1:0-26319 GCA_043758445.1 Akkermansiaceae bacterium
GTTATCGCAGCTTCGATCTGCTTCAAGTATCTCTATATCACACGCTTGGAGATCTACCCGAACCCAAGTTCACCCACAGATTTTGCTGAAGAGCCAAAAATGGCGCAACCGCCCCCTACTCGAGATCTTACATCTATTCACCGACGTCACCTACTTGAAAGTTCGCATCGACTGCAAGGGCATGGACTGCGCCACCCTCATCGCCATCGGCATTCGCCGCGACAACGGCAAACGCCTCGTTCTCAGCGTCTCCTACACCTCTTCGAAGCCGAAGTTCACTGGCGCGACTTCCTAACCAGAAGTGCGTAATTCGGTTCCAGCCATCCCCGGTCACCTGGCCTAGAAATACTACGAATATGTCCGCGAGTACCGACCCCATCTATTTCCCGACCCGGCATTTGGGAGGTTTTTCAGCATCAGTTCTGTGTCACTTCGACATCGACGAAGAGCTTATCGACCTGCGTTCCGGAGACGGTGGCGGTTACGGTGACGAATCCGCCGGAAGGCGTCCCCGGAGTGAATGTCACGGTTGCGCCCTGAAAGGCAGCGCCGCTTGGGGTGAAGGTCGCAAGATCCTTCGACCAGCGGTAGGTCGCCGTTAGGTCGGAGGCCGAGAGCGTCGATGCCATTGAGCCAGACTTGGGCCATTTTATCATAACCGTCGTTGCTCGGGTGGTTGATTCCGTTGGAGAAAAGCGACTGGTTGATGGTGGTGAGGTCGGCCGGTGTTGCTCTGCAAGGTGCTTGCGGAGGCACCGCCATACCCGCGGTGTCCGCCCTGGCCGAGGTCGCGCAAGTCGAGGGTGGGCTTGTAGGTGCCGCTGCGGGATGGATCCCCGAATGCGTTGTTCCATGGTTCCGCAGAGCCGCCGACGAACAGGAAGTTGTAACCGGCGTTGGTAAGGCGGGTGTAGAGGCCGCTGCGGTAGCCAAACATGAAGGACACGCTCCACGTCGGGTTGTCCGTGTAGCCGGCAGTGATCGAGTCTCCCAGGCACATGATGCGCAGTGGGGTGGCGGCGGTGGTGAAATCCCAGTTGGTGTCGTTGTTGATGCCAACAAAGTAATTGCCTGAGGAGTCGGCGATGGCGGTGGCATCGATCTGGATCGCATAGCGGGTGCTAGCGGTGAGATCGGCATTTGGATTGATGGTCAAAACCGCGCCGGAAACTGCGACCTGAGCGTTTGGGAGAGTAATCACCAAGGACTGGGCCGGGGTGTCGAGATTCTTGATCGTGATGTGGCCGGTGCCGGTAACAACCGGCTCATTGAACGTCACCACCAGATTGCTTCCGACCGCCACGTTTCCTGAGCCGTCCGCAGGACTCAGGGTGCTAACAAGTGGCGGAGCGGTGTCGGCCACAGATGGAGTAGGGGTGCCGACTGCATCCAGTTCACGCCAGACGAACGCGCCGCCATTGGCACCGCCGTTCACCGAGATGGTGGTCACTCTCAGCACTTGAATACCGGTGATGTTCAAGTTCGAGCGCGTGACCTTGGTCGCCCCGATGTCACCCCCGCCCAACGGCTGGTAATCCACCGTCGCGACATTCACGAAAGAGCCTCCCCCGGCGGGCTGGACTGCCAGCGTCCATGCCTGATTACCAAAGCCCGCGCCATTCCAAGCGGCGATCGAGCGGATGGAACTTATGTTATAGCCGCTGTTGTTGGCACCAAGACCAATGGTATAAGTCACCGTCGCCTGCAGTGGCATCGCTGTGAGGGCGAGGGCTGCGGCCAGAGACAAGGTGGGGCTATTTTTTCATGAGTAGGAATAGATTGGACATCATAGAGATGTGATTCGGATAGAGCGTTCAGTTTTCCGCCGCACGCAGTCGGGCAAACAGAGCACCTGAGGCCGACTGGTAGCTGGTGGGGAATTTTCACCGTTACCTGCTGTGGACTACCCGCCACCGCCACCGCCCGCCACCACGAGGACGTTGGCGGATAGGGCGGGGATGCCACGGGATTGAGCCCACTTGCATCCGTATAGAGGATCGTGCCGCCGGTGCCGGTATTGTCCACCGCCAGCGCCGTCCCGGCCAAGCCAAGGAGCGCGAGTGCTGCTAGTGCGGTGAACGTGGCGTGTAGGGTTTTGCCGATACTCGAAATTGCTTGCTGCGGTCCGCTAATCAAGGCTGCGCAAGGAACTGTTAGTGGGCACGTGGCGGATGCTCATGCCGGGCGCGGAGCGACTGGCGAGAGAGCTGTTGTATCTCCTACTGGAGGCGGGACACTCGGCCTTCTTCAGCAAAAAATCCCTGATGGAATTGAAAATGGATGTGTCCAAGGTCGCCCGGCTGGTCAAGGAGACGACAGCGGACGCTTCGTTGATTTGTACCGATCCTCATCCGTCCTTTGCCTGGTGCCGACCGACTGTCGCCCATATCCACTGGGATCCCGCTCCGGTGGTGCGCCCCATCCTGCGTTGGTCGGACAATGTGGCCCGCGGCAGGAAGGACCGTCGGCAGACCTTCACCAAGGCGGAATTTATTGAGGGTGGGACGATCGGCCCGGCGCCAGGCAACCGAGCACTCCGCGATAGATCCTCAAAATAGTCATGAATTTTAAGGACTGTCGCGGCCCATCTACCGCCTGCCCCACTTTCCGCTTTCCCGCACGAGCGTGCGGGACTAGTTTGCCGCTGAGATGAGCAGTTGTGGGCCAAAAATGAAGATGAATCCTGCCTTGCACCGGGAAAAAAAGCCGGACTGGATCAAAGTCCGCCTGCCAAACAATCCGGCATTCTGGTCCACCAAGTCGCTGATTACCGACTTGAAATTGGTGACGGTCTGCGAGGAAGCGCAGTGTCCGAACCGCTGGGAATGCTGGGGTCAGGGCACCGCCACGTTCATGATCGCCGGTGACAAATGCACCCGCGCTTGTGGATTTTGCGCCGTGAAAACCGCCCGGCCCGATGCCTTGGAAGCCGACGAACCCGCCCGCGTCGCCGAGGCCACCCGCCGCATGAATCTGCGCCATGTCGTCATCACCGCCGTCGCCCGCGACGATCTGCGCGATGGTGGAGCCGCTCATTTCCAGCAAACCATTCAGGCCGTCCGCCATGCGAATCCAGAAATCATCATTGAGGTGCTCGTGCCGGATTTCAACGACCGCGACTGGGCGCTTGCCATGGTCATGGATGCCCGCCCGCACATTTTCAACCACAACCTGGAAACTGTCGAACGCCTCACACCGTTGGTTAGATCCCGTGCTCAATATCAGCGCAGCCTCACAGTTTTGAAAAAAGCCAAAGCCATGGTCCATGGCAAGGTCGCCACCAAAAGCGGCATCATGTTAGGCCTTGGCGAGCGTCATGAGGAAATCCTTCGCGCCATGGATGATTTGTTAGCTCACGACGTCACCGTGCTCACGCTGGGGCAATATTTACGCCCGACGCAAAAACACTTACCAGTCGTCGAATACATCACGCCTGCTGCGTTTGAGAATTACAAGGCCATCGCCATCGCCAAGGGCTTCCGCCACGTCGCCAGCGGACCGCTTGTTAGAAGCTCGTATCATGCGGCGGACTTCCGCCCCGAACTCGATGTACTCGAAGCGATCGAAGCCGATGTCCGGGCCACTCAGGGACTGGAACTCGGGCCTGAGCACCTGCCGCTTCCCGCACCGAAGGCGGCCTTTATCCAAGCCACCGCCTGAGCACTATGCGCCACTGGCTGATCAAATCCGAACCCGATGTATTCGGCATCGACCACCTCGCCAAGGTCGGGCGCGAACCCTGGAGCGGTGTTAGAAACTATCAGGCGCGGAACTACATGTGGAAGGAAATGAAGCCCGGCAATCTCGCGTTGTTCTATCATTCAAATGCCAAACCGCCGGGCATCACCGGCCTCGCCCGAGTCGTCGGCCTCCCCTACCCCGACCCCACGCAGTTTGATAAAAACAGCGAATACTACGATCCCAAGTCCAAGGCCGAAGCCCCGCGCTGGTGGTTGACCGATTTCGAATTCGTCGGGAAATTCAAGGCAATGCTCACCCTCGAAACGCTCAAGGCCGACCTCGTGCTGGCGGAAATGCTCGTCTGCCAACGCGGCACCCGACTCTCGATCACGCCCGTCGATCCCCTGCATTACAAGCGCGTCTGCAAGCTCGCCGGTTGGAAATAGTAGGAGACAAGTCATCAGCGCCGCAACCTGTCCCTTTCGGTCTGACGGGACATGTGTGATCCGAAAACGAATATCTGTAACTTGGTATCACCTCGATATTTTCAAGCCAGTTTGTTAAAATGCGAGAACCGATCCCATGAATGGCCCAAAATCCCTTTCAGCATTTTCGTGCGTTCCAGATGCGCGTCCACCGCCGCCGTGAGGTCCCAGAAATCCCCTTCCGAAAGTGGTCCCGTCGGCTCGAGGATCACCACATTGTCGTCTTCCAGTATTTGATACGTGAGTATGGTGTTTGAGGTGGATTGAGGTCAGGCAATTAAGAAGGTCAACGTCACGCTAGTACACGCAGAAATGCGAAATCGACATGTTCTCCGAAATAACATCGTGTGGAATCAAAGCGTAAATCCAAGGCTTCCCACCGTGCTTTGCCGTATAGTCGGATGCATTCTTGCACCACTTCTCCGCAGCATCCTTCTTCGCTAGCACATCGGGATCTTGTAGCGCCGTTTTCTTCTTTGGTTCTAGCATGTAGATTGCATCCTCGGTTTCAGCGACGAAGTCCGGCTGATACTCGGGATGCTCTGCGCCGAGTTTGTAGAAGATTTGGAATTGTCCTTTCGGTGGCTTGAACCACTTTATCGCGTCACGATCCAGAATTACCGCGAGAATGCGTTCTGCTTCGGAGTCAAACTTCTGCACCGGATAGAGACATTTCTTAAAGCCTCCGAAGATATATTTCGCCATGTTGCTTTTGTCCTTGGGCGAGAGCTTGAAATCCAGCGATTTCTCGGTCGCGGATGCCGTGTAGGCGCTGGATTTGAGCTCCGTGAAACCTTTGCTGATGACGACCTCATATTCCACGTTCGCGTCTTCCCAAAAGTGCTCCTGCATTTGTGCGTGGACAAACGCGGCGATTTCCTTCTGATGCCGCCACAGGACTTTTGCGGCGTCCTCTTCACTGAGGTAGTTTTTGAAATGCGCAACGGTCTGGCCTGCTAGATCGTAGAGTAGATCCGCGTGTTTCTCGTAATCAATGTCATCGAAATCCACCAAGCCGCTGACCACGTAATTTTCTAACCGCTTCTCCTTGATCCCGCCTTTGCCAAGACCGATCAACTCAACTTCTCCTGTCCTCAATACCTGCTTCCAAAGTTCCTCGGAAATCGGCTGATACTTGAGTCCAGACAAATCCATTTTGAATGCATGAAAACCGGATTCAACCTCTCCTTTCGGGACAACTAGAATTCGGGGAATGTCGATGGTCTGCTGGACGACCAGCTCCGTTGTCTTTTTGATGATCGCGGCAATATTGGGTTTCTCCGTCACGCCCTCCAACTCCAGTTGCTTTGTAGTGTAAGTAGCCTCTACGTCCTTCAATACGGCGGATTGAATTTCTGGCAGGTTCAGATAACTCGTCGCGGGAACACGGTCAGGCTGGTTTTCGAACTTCTTGATCGCCACATATACCGCCTGCGCGATCTTCTGCTCAGTTAGTGAGGTGAAAACCGATTTTTGTCCGCTCTCCGCGATGTCGGTCGATGTCGTCGCCTGCGCGGGTATCGCACCGAGCTGTCCTGCGAGGGTGCTTTGGGAAATAACCGTCTTGGTTTTTTTCTCGATCTCATCGGGATCGAGAACCACGGTTTTCATGTGAATCAAGGAATCCGGTTTATTGGCTTCGTCGATGATTTCCTGAAACTTGTCATGCGCCACGATGTTGAGTTGATCTACCGCTGTCACTCCCACGCGCTTGCCGTAGGGAAGGCGCAAGCCACGCCCGATAGACTGCTCGATGAGAATCCGGGCGTTTGCCGCCCGCAGCGGGACAATCGTATAGAGGTTCGTCACGTCCCAGCCTTCCTTGAGCATGTTCACGTGGATGACGATCTCGGTGGGTTCGTCCGCGTGCTCAACCTTGAGAAGCCGGCTGATCATTTCTTCTTCCTCCGCACCTGTCTTGCTGGAGTCCACCTGAATGACCTTATCGCGATAGTGGCCATCGAAGAAATCATTCGATTCGATGAGTTTCTTCAATTGCGCAGCGTGGGTTACATCACGGGCAATCACCAAGACAAAGGGCTTCACGATCTCTCGGTTGGTTTCGCGGGCGAAAGTTTCGAGCTGCACCTTCGTCTGCTCGTGGAGACGGACGCCATCAGACAATTTCAATTCCTCGATGGCTTCTTTGCTCATCCCTGCCGGATTGAAGTTCTTCCGCGTCACAACGGCTGGCTCTTTCACAAAGCCGTCTGCAATCGCCCGACCCAGCGCGTAATCATAGATGACGTTGTTGAATGGAGATGCGCCTTTTGGGGTCTCGACAAATGGTGTGGCTGTTAGCTCTAAACCTAAGATTGGCTTGAGTTCATTGATGGCACGCAAACCGGCTTTTGCTCGATAGCGATGCGACTCATCCATCAGCAGGACAAGGTCAGGAAGGCCAGCAAGGTAATCAAAGTAACTTTCTCCAATGTATTCTGAGAGCCGCTTGATCTTGGGTGCCTTCCCCCCGCGCACTTCAGAATCAATTTTATTAATATTGAAAATGTTGATCGTGACCGCTGCAAAGCCTGGCATCACATCTTGATCAACAATCCTCTTTTGGTCGTAGTTGTCTCCAGTGATAATTTCAGGCGCTTCCTGTGCGAACTCGGCGATGCCTTTGAAGACATACTTCGGAGTGTTCGGCGTGAAATCCGCGATCAGCTTATTGTAGATCGTTAGATTCGGCGCAAGCACGAAGAAATTATTGATGCCGTGCGCTAGGTGCAAGTAAGTGATGAACGCGCCCATCAGCCGCGTCTTGCCCACACCCGTGGCGAGCGCGAAACAGAGAGAAGGGAAATCCCGCTCGAAGTCTGTCACCGATGGATATTCTTTCCGAATGATCTCCAAAGCATCCGCAACCGCTATGGATTTGCCCAGCGGCACAATCTCCGTGATCCGGTCGAGGATTTCGAGCGAATGACGTTGAGGCGGGCGCAGACTCAGGCGACCGGAAATGGCGTTGACGTGTCGGTTCATGATTTCCAAAGCGGGTGATGATGCCAATCGGTGGGTAATCCCATTTCCTTCACGGGGATTTCGGGAAAATCGGCGAAGTGCTGGGCGATTCGCGCCGACCAGTGGTTGCCCGGCGATATCTGGTTCAGCAGATGGCGGCAAAGCATCAACACAACTCCAAGCTGGTTGTTCGGAAGCTCCAGGTGATGCCATTCCGGATACTTCCGCTGGCTGGGGAGCTTCACCGGGTTGCCAAGTGTCCAGTTCCAAAGCCGCAAGTGATGGGCGCAGCGGTTCCGCACGGTGTTGAGCGTGAGAAGCCATGACCCGAAGACCATGTCCGGCACTCCCACCTTGTCGGCGATGCGTTGTTTAATCCGGTAATCGACGCCCCGGTAAAAGGTGAGCGTGGAGCCGAAGTCCATCAGCTCGATGAGGCACCAGATTGGCGGCCGGGTGTGCTCGTCGCCGTAGCGATTGAAGAAATGCACCAGAAATTCCTCCTTGGCTTGCAGGCTTCGCTTCACCTGTTCATCGAGCTTTTCCTGCCATTTCAGAAAGGCGTCCGGCGCGAGGTTGGGAAAGCACTTTGAATCGTGATAATTGAACGGCCCATGCCCATGAGCGAAGTGGTAGGCAAGCTGCGTGCGTGCGAAAACTTCGATCGCCTCAATGGCATCCAGAACTAGCGTCCGCAGCCGCTGATCGAACAGACAACGCCGCCAAACCTGATCCAAGGTCGTCCCTTCTTTGTATCCGTCCGAGCCAGCCACTCGGAATGGATGCAAATAACCGGAAAGACGGAAATAGCTGGTCGCCTGAAGGCGTTTCATCAGTTGATCCTTATCAGCCTTCAATCCACGCTGGATCAACTGATCCGCCTGCTGCTCGAAGGTCAAAGCGGGCTTGATGTATTTCATCGCCAACTCCTTTCCCTTCCGGACCCGACCGCGATATCGGTACAAAAAACACCTCCCGAATTACGCATGCAAGCAGAGGCGCGGGAGGTTTGCTGGCGGAAAGAAGCCCCTTTTGCTTGCACCGCGCAAGCAGAAAGTATCGAACACTGTAATTTCAGGGTTGGGCAATATTTTGACATCTTGAACTTTCCGGTTTCCAAACAAATTCAAAAAAGCTCCTGCTGCCCGGGCTTGGGCGGGGCTTGCGGGAGGTTTTCGACCCGCAGGCTGTAGTCGTCCTTGCCCCATTCGCAGCGGGTGAGAACGGCTTTCGGGATCTTTTTCACCGTCAGGTTCGGGTAGCCTTCCTTGGCTCCTCGGAACGAAGTGCAGACGACGAGCAGGGTAAGTTCTGGGCCGACCTCGTCGCTCAATTGCTGGAGCTGGGCGTGAGTGAGACTGGCGGTGGTGGTGTAGATGAAATCTTGCTCGGTCGAGTGGCCGTGCTGCCAATACTGGCTGTCGCTCGGCGCATAACTGAAGCCCTCCAGCTTGCAAACCGCCTCCGCCAGCATCGCGGCGTTATAGTCTTTTGAAATCACCCAGTTGTCCCACTTGTCTTTTTCTAACAAGGAAGGCGCGAGCTTGTAGTAGCGGAATCCGCCGCCACCTTTCCAATCCACCGCCTTGGTGATGCCGCCGGGGTCTTCGCCATCGATCACCTTTTTCAAACGCGGGATGCAATGCGTGTGGCAATGCTCACCCAGCTCAATCCCGATCCAACGCCGCCCCATCTTGTGCGCCACGGCTGCCGTGGTGCCGGAACCGAGGAAGGAATCGAGAACGAGATCGCCGGGGTTCGTGGCGATGTGGATGATTCGGTGGATC
The DNA here is from genome assembly GCA_043758445.1 of Akkermansiaceae bacterium. Classification (GTDB taxonomy): domain Bacteria; phylum Verrucomicrobiota; class Verrucomicrobiia; order Verrucomicrobiales; family Akkermansiaceae; genus Luteolibacter. The sequence continues at coordinate 8,918 of JAYVNM010000198.1, forward strand.
AAGCGCTCGGGTTTAGGTGTATCAAAGACGTTTTTCTTTCCAAAGAGTTCGTGAATCTCCTTCTTCCCTTCATCATTGTGACCAACTTCTGAATGACTCCACCAAGTCGAGGCGACCAATCCATCCATTTCGCTCAAGTAGCGGATTAAGCGAGGAACACCTTTCCCGTCTTTCCCAAACCAAAATCTGCCCTCAGTCCGCAGTCTTTTGTATTCCGGTTCTAGCGTGGCCCAATGGCGACCTTCAGGAGGATCATGAAGCGTGCCGTCAGGACCTTCGATTTGATATTGCTGGTTGGGACGCAGTCCTGCGCCTGTGAACGAAATAGACTGCCATGGTCCACCTGGATCGTTGTTTGGATTCTTGTAAGGTACGCGCGACTTCTCGTCCAAATCGACTTTGTTCCGCAACTGTCTGAATATATCTGGGGATATTGCATAAACCAGAAGATGATCGTGAGCACTACCAATCGCAGCATTGCTGTCTCTCGCGTATCGTTTTTGCCAAACACAATTCGCGACAAATGATTTCCGACCGAAAATCTCGTCACATAATACTTTCAAATAGTGAGCCTCATTGTCGTCAATTGTGATCCACAAAGAGCCATCCTTAGCCATGAGTCGTTTGATAATCTCCAATCGTTCACGAATTAGACTCAACCAAATCGAATGCTCCACCCCGTCGTCATAATGCTCAAACGCTGAACCTGTATTGTAAGGCGGATCAATGAACACACACTTCACCTTCCCCGCGTAATTCTGCTCCAGCGCTTTCAACGCGAGCAGGTTGTCGCCGAAGATCAGCTTGTTATCAAAAATGTCGCCGGTTTCATTGGCCGCAAAGGAACGCAAAGAGCGCAAAGGAAGAGATTTTTCATTTTCATTTTCCTCTTTGTGTTCTCTGCGTTCTTTTGCGGCTAAACCCAATCCTGTTTGGCTTGGTGGAGAAATGTCACCGAAAGAGCGCAAAGAATCAGAATCTTTTGTGTTCTTTGGGTTCTCTTGCGGCCATTCCTTCACCCTATGCTTTGCATGATAGGATTTCTCCGTATCTTCGACAAGAATCCGCGGCTCCAGCTTCGGCCGGTTCTCCTTCCCGATCCAGGTGAGTTCGAGTTTTTGTTTCTTGGATGACATGCTTAAAATTGGTCGGATTAGTCGCGCGGTCGCTTGCTGCGCTGGACGAGTTTTTTGATCGACTTGTCGAAGTCGGATTCGGTTTTTCGGGTGCGATTGAATTTTTCATATTCGGCGGAGGCCTTGGCTTCCGCGTCGGTGCGTTTGACGCAGCCGACGTCCTCCAGGACCTGATATTCGTTGAAGGTGAGGAATTTGTTCACGCTCTCGGAGAAGGCTTCCATGGTGAAGGTCTGGCGGCGTTCGATAATGCCCTCGATGTAGTCAAAGAAGGCGGAGACGGTGCGTTCGAGTTTTTTGATTTCGGCCTCGGCGAGGTAATTTTTTCCAATGAGCGCATCGGATTTCAGGATTCGTCCGTCCGGCGCGTGCTTGAAGGTTTTCAAGCCCATGTTGGGAAGCGAGGCATCCGCCGACAGATGAATGATCTCAGCGGAGGTCTTCCCGGTGATGGCGAAGTGGAATTTGTCCTGCACGTGGGCATAGAAGTTCCGGGTGGTTTCGGACTTGGGATCGTAGTCGATACTGCACTCAGCGAATATATCGGTGATTTGCTGGTAAATACGGCGTTCGCTGGCGCGAATGGAGCGAACGCGCTCCAGCAGCTCGCGGAAGTAGTCTTTGCCGAAAAATCGACCGTTTTTCAGGCGCTCGTCATCGAGGATAAAGCCCTTGATGAGGTATTCGCGGAGGAGCTTGGTGGCCCAGATGCGGAAGCGTGTGGCCTGGGGAGAATTGACTCGGTAGCCGACGGAGATGATCGCATCGAGGTTGTAGTATTCGAGCGGGCGGGTAACCTCGCGCTCGCCTTCGATTTGAACTGTTTCCAAAATGGAAACAGTTGCGTCCCTTGTCAGCTCGCCAGACGCGTAGATATTCTTCAAATGCTTTGAGATCGCGGGAATCTGAACGTTAAAGAGCACGGCCATGCGTGGCTGCGTTAGCCAAATCGTCTCTTCACCGAGCAAGACCTCGACTCTCACCGTGCCTGCGTCCGTCGAGTAGAGGAGAAACTCGCTGGTTTCATCACGGATGGTCAGTTTTCGGTCGGGCTCGTCCATGGTGCTCAGTTCAGGTTCCAGCGGATGGTGAAAAGTTCCTCCTCCGAGGAATTCGATTTGAGTTTCCCTTCGATCTTTGCGATCAGGCGTTCGCGGTTGTTGTCGATTTCGTCTTGGGCATCGAATAGGTTGCGGCGGCGGTCTTTGCGGTGGGATTCGAGGGCTTTGATTTGTTTTTGTCCGGCCAGTTTTTCCTCCAGCGTGAGGGCAACTGAGGCTGTGCGGCGGGCTTCCTTGATCTGGCGGTCGATGTCCTTGATTTCGCGTTCGAGGCCAACTTTAAGATCATCCGCCCATTGATCCAGCTTGCTGGCCTCCGCTTCGAAGAACTCAGCGTTTCGCTCCGAGACGGAGCGGCTGATGCGGGCTTGCTCGCGGTAGGTAATCTCATCAAGAGCAGCGGGGGCTGGCTCGGAAAGTTCGCGTAGCTTGGTGCCCGGCATGGAGAGGAGGCGGCGGGCGGTTTCCTCGTCGAGAGTTTCCCCGGAATCCGTGCGGGCGGCGAGAATCAGGTAGTCCTCGGTCTGATCGAGGGAATCGATAGTGAAGAGCGATGCGGCGAGCCAACCGGAGTGGCCGATGAGTGGCTCAAGGATGCTGACTTTTCCCTCATGCTCCTCGTAGCTGAACTGGATTTCCGCTGGGTTCAGTGCCCGTTCCTTGGCGTGGCGGATCACGGCATCGGCAAGCGGATGGCCGATGCGGTAGAGATGCGCGTCACCGGATCGGCGCGGGAGTTCGTACAGGCCGAGAGGAATTGGTGTGGCCGCAAAAGAACGCAAAGAGCGCAAAAATTCAGGGATGGAGTTGAGGACGAAGGTTCCCTCGCTGGGGAACTCGGCGTTGCCGGTGAGTTCATGTCTGGTGAGCTGCATGAGCTGCCGCTCGAACTGGCCGAGGATGGCTTTGGAAGCCTTGTCGCGGATTTTAAGTTTCTCCCGGACTTCGTCATCGAAGTGTTCCAACAATTTCTTGCGGGTGGTGGTCATCGCCTCGTTGATCTCGAAGCTGAGTTCCAACTGGAGGTCATCGAAGGCTTTCTTGATCTGCTCCGGCTGGCGGCATTGCTGATAGATCGCGGCGATGCGTTTTTCGAAATCGACCCCCGCGCCAATCGCACCTAGGACTTCGTCGCTCGCACCGAAGACGCCCTCGAAGAGATGGAATTTTTCGGCGAGGAGTTCGTAAACGCGCTGATCGGCGGCATTTTTCTTGTTGAGGAAATTCACCACCACCACGTCATGCTTCTGGCCGTAGCGGTGGCAGCGACCGATGCGTTGTTCGACCCGCTGCGGGTTCCACGGGAGGTCGTAGTTGATGACCAGCGAGCAGAACTGGAGGTTGATGCCTTCTGCTCCGGCCTCGGTGGCGATCATAATGCGGCCTTCCTCGCGGAAATAATCCACCAATGCGGAGCGCATGTCAGCGGAGCGCGAGCCGGTGATGCGATCCGTGCCTTGATGGCGGGAAACCCACTGGGTGTAAATTTCCTTCGAGCGGTCATCGGTGTTGCTGCCGTTGAAGAGCACGATGCCATCTTTCCATTGGCTGTTGGAAAGCAAGCGCAACAGGTATTCTTGGGTGCGGCGGGATTCCGTGAAGACGATGGCTTTCTGGGCAGCTCCGAGTTCCGTCGTCCGCTTGAAGGCAGTTCCGAGCGCGACTAGCAGGGCTTTTCCTTTGGCGTTGTCATGGATCGAACTCGCAAGATCCGCGTAAATTTTCAGCTCCTCGATTTCAGAGGCGAGACCCGCGCGATCAGTTTCTGACATGACCTCGCCCTGTGAATCCTCCGTCCATTCCTCAGCGGTTTCGTCTAACGTCTCGTAATCTTCATCGAGATCATCTTCCAGAGAAGTGATGGGCGGTTGATGATCGAGATCGCGCTGGAGGCGGGCCGCCATCGTTTTCAAGGCCCCGGCAATCGCGAAGGTGGAAGATGCGAGCAATTTCCGCAGCACCAAGGTCATCAGCGTGCGCTGCTGAGGAGGGAGAGAGAACAGGTTTTCCCGCTGGAGATACTCGGAAACCATGCCGTAAAGATCCTCCTCGTTGGCCTCCGGGCTGAAATCCTGCACGATGGCGTGACGCGCCGTGTAAGGAACGTATTGGGTGACTTGGCGGCGGAGAGTCCGGTGGCAAAGGGGTTTGAGGCGTTCTTTCAACGCATCGAATGTCTCGCTTTGGCTTAGATTTGAAAATTGCTGGCGGAAGCTTGCGAGGTCACCGAAGGCGTGTTCGTCGATGAAAGAGACGAGGCCATAGAGTTCGAGAAGAGAGTTCTGGAGTGGAGTTGCCGTGAGCAGGACTTTCGGGCGGCCTTCGAGAGCGCTTTTCAGCTTATTGGCGATGACGTTGGAGGATTTGTAAACATTGCGAAGGCGATGGGCTTCGTCGATCACGACGAGATCCCAAGGCGTAGCTGCAACGTCATCGGCCTTGTTTCGTGCGAAATGGTAGGAGCAAAGGACAAGACTCGGCTCCGTGGGCTGGAACGGGTTGTCGTTTCCGGCTTTGACGGCCTGATTGTAGGAGCGGGCTTCGAGGATGGTCGCGGGAAGGAAAAATTTTTCCGCGAGTTCCTGATGCCATTGCTTCCGGAGATTTGAGGGAGTGATGATGAGAATCCGGCGTTTGCGTTCCGCCCAGCGCTGGGAAAGGAGTATCCCGGCTTCGATGGTTTTCCCAAGGCCAACCTCGTCAGCGAGAAGTGCGCCATTGGAAAACGGGGAATTGAAAGCGAAGAGGGCCGCGTCCACCTGATGGGGATTCAAGTCCACCTGAGCGCCAGCCACCGCAGCGGCAAGTTTGCCGACGTTGTCCGACGACCAACGGCGGGTGAGTTCGTAGGCAAGGTATTTGGCTTGGTGGTCAGTGAGCGGCATTGTGCAACCGAAAGCTAATGAGTCCACAACGGGATGGGAAAGACAAAAAAGCCCTCCCTAGAATGGACACGGGAGGGCGGGTTGTTGTTGGATGTTCGGATGTTCGGATGTTTACGGGATCATATCATCATGATCTGGACAACGTTGCTCCAGTCCCCTGCCCCGGCGGGGACGCGGATGAGGGCGCGGGTGTTGACCTAGGTGCCGGGGGTGAAGCCGGAGAATGTGGTGCGTGCAGGATTGGAGGAGGCTTGGGTGATCCAATCGCCGGGAGTTTGGCTGTCCCTCCTCCACCCAGAGCAACCCAGGCATTGAAATCTCCGCGACAGGTCATTATTTAAACAAAGTCACCAAACAAATCCCCCACCCCGCTCCGCTTTATGGATAAATTCACCCCTATGGCATCTCCCACTGCGGTCAACGAAACATCCCCCGCCGCTTCCGCTTGGCGCGAGTGGCTGGAAACGCATGGCCCGAAGTTACTGCTCTTCGCCCGCCAGCAAGCCCGCTCGCATGAGGACGCCAAGGACATTTTCCAAGACGCCCTCGTTAAGCTGGTGGAAAAAATCCGCACCGGCGAATTCGTCGGCGGGCAAGACGCCTGGTTGCCCTATCTCTACACCGCGATCCGCCGCCTCGCCATCGACCTCAGCCGCCGCGACGACCGCCGCAGACGCCGTGAGGATAGCGTCACGGCCGATGCCGAGACCGGCCAATACGACGCGCTGCTGCCATGGTTCGAGAATGAATCTTCGGACGATGAAACCCGCGCCCAACTCGAAACCAGCCTCAAGGAACTGCCCGAAAAATTTTCCGAAGTCATCATCATGAAAATCTGGGGTGAGCGCACTTTTGCCGAGATTGGTGAAACTCTTGGAATTTCCCAAAACACAGCCGCCTCCCGGTATCGCTATGGTCTTGAGGCCCTCAAGAAAAACCTCAGCAATGCCCGCCGCCGCGGCGACCTTTCTATCTGATAGTATTTTCAACACACCTCGATGACGCCCGATCAAACATCCCTCGAAGCGGATCTCCACCACCTCAATACAGCCGCACTCGACGAGGCTCTACTGCTGCGGTTGGAAGCCGCTGCCGAAGATACGTTGACGCGACTCGACCCTGAGGAAGTTCGCTTCGAGACCAAGCTCCGTGCCACGTTACCCGCTGGGCTGTCTGCCGATTTTCTCGCGAAACTCGAAGCCATCGTTCACGAGGTTCCCTTCGCGGTGAACGAAAAAATCGTGCTATTCCCGAAGGCTGGCGGGTCCACCCAAGCCCGCCGCCAACGGCCATTCTGGGCCGCTGCTGCTGCCGTGGCGCTGATCGGAGCCGCCAGCGCGCTCCTCGTCCCTAGGGTGAAGCCGCCTGCGAATATCGCTGGTAGGACAGCCCCAGCATCCCCGCCGGTCGGCCGCAGCGGCACCGGAAGTTTCCTCCCTGCCAGCTTCAATCGCGGCCTCAGCGAGGTCCACGACGAGGGGGTCGTCTGGCAATCCGACAAGCAAGCGCGTAGCCTAGTCCGCGTGATCTATCAAGACAAAATCACCCTCACAGATGAAAATGGCCGCACCTTCCAAGTCGAACAACCACGGGTCGTTTACATGTTAGTTCCCGCGAAAACCGATTGAGTGAATTTCCATCAGACAAATCTCCAAACCTACTACGCTCCTAGTAAACAAGCCATGAAAACGAAACCATTCCAATTCATCACCGCCGGTCTGGCTGTTTTTGTTAGCCCCGCCTTCGCGCTGGAAGCCCCGGCCGACGACGCACCACCGCCACCCGCCGTGGGGCAGGAAGCCGCAAAATTGCCAGAATTCAAACTCCCGCCAGCCGCCAAACCCGTGCCCATACCGCAGGTGGAAACCGCCTTTCTCGGCGTGGTCTCCGGTGAGGTGCCGGAACTCCTGACCGACCACCTCGGTTTGAAACCCGGCGAGGGCATCGTCGTGAGATCGCTGGTCCCAGACGGTCCCGCCGCCAAGGCCGGCATCGCCACCAACGACGTAATCACCAAGGTCGCAGGCCAAGCAATCGGCTCGCCGCTGGAAATCACCCAACAAATCTCAGGTCACAAACCCGGAGATAAAGTCACCCTCGATCTCATCCACAAGGGCAAGCCAAGCACCCTCGATGTCACCCTCGGAATCAAGCCTGCGGAAATGGCAGCCAACGAGCCGCAAGCACTTGATCCACTGCAGCTCGAAGGCATCCCCAAGGAACTCGCGGAACGCATCCGGAAAGCCGTCGCAGGCAACATCGGCGGACTCGATCTCAAACTCGGAGCCGACCCCGGCCAATTACCGCCCCAGATGGAAGAAGCGATGCGGGATTTGAAAAACCGCGTCCAAGGCATGATTGGGCAAGCGGGGCTCGCTCTGCCTGACCCCGGCGCGGCTGGCAAAATCCATCTCCAAGGCGGAGCCATCCGCATCAAGGATCCGCAGGGCGGCAGCGTCGAAGTAAAAGTCAACGACGGCGCGAAGGAAGTCACTATCCGCGACCAGCAGGACAAGATCGTTTGGAGCGGCCCATGGGACACCGCCCAGGACAAGGCCGCTGCGCCGGATGATGTCCGCCAACGCGTGGACAGCCTCAATATCGATAGTACTTTTAAAGGCAACGGTCTGCGCTTGCAGATGCGTCAAGCACCACCGCCGGACGCTGCCGATCACTGATCACTAACATTTTTTCATGGCAACTAGGTTCACTCCCGCGTTCGGTTAGTCCGGGCGCGGGAGTGTTTTTCCCCAACATTCCACCGCCTCACTTCGCGGCCGCAACAACGTGATCCTTGGTGATGCCGAGTTCCTTGAACACCACATCGCCTGGCGCACTCATGCCGAAACGGTCGATGCCGATGGCCTTGCCTTCGGTGCCGACGTATTTCCACCACAGATCGGTGACGCCAGCCTCGATGGAAACGCGCTTGGTGCAGGACTTCGGCAGCACGCTTTCACGATAGTCGGCGCTCTGGCGCTCGAAGCGCTCGAAGCAGGGCATGGAAACCACCCGCACCCCGTTACCCAGCTCGGCGGCAGCGGCCATGGCATACTGGAGTTCCGAACCGGTGGCTAACAGGATTGTAGTGAGGGCACCGGTTTCCTTGAGCGCGATGTAGCCGCCGCGCAGCACGCCATCGCGGCGGGCGTCCACGGCCAGGCTGTTCATCAGCGGAATCGCCTGACGCGTTAGAATCAAAGCGGTCGGCCCATCGGTGCGGCTCATGGCGGCGACGAAGGCCCCCGCAGTTTCCTCTGCATCCCCGGGGCGGATGACGTCGAGATTCGGAATGACGCGCAGACCACTAACCGTTTCCACCGGCTGGTGTGTCGGGCCGTCTTCACCGACGCCCACGGAGTCGTGGGTGAAAATGTAGGTCACTGGTAGATGCGACAGCGCTGCGAGCCGGATCGAGCCGCGCATGTAATCAGCAAAGACTAGGAAGGTCGCGCCGCTCGCCCGGAACAAGCCGTCGTAGGCGATGCCGTTGCAGATCGCGCCCATCGCGTGCTCGCGGATGCCGAACCAAATGTTGCGGCCCAGCGGATTCGCGAGGGAAAAATCGCCGCCGTCCTTGAGATAATTCTTGGTCGAGCCGAAAAGGTCCGCGCTGCCTGTTAGGAACTGTGGAACCTCCTTAGCCACCGCGTTCACCACGACGGCACCAGCGGACCGGGTAGCGTCTTTGTAATCGGCGGCAAATGCCGGAATGCGCGAGCTTAGATCGAGTGGCACGGATAGCGCCACGCCTGCGGACAGCTCGGCGGAGAGTTCGGGATTGGCCTTGGACCACGCGTCATACGTCGCTTGCCAAGCCTCGAACGTCACCTTCGACGCCGCCTTTTTCGCGGTGAAAAATTCCTGGGTCGCCGGGGAAACGTAGAAATGTTCATTAGCTGGCAGGCCGAGACCCGTGCGGGCGGAGTCGATGAATTTCGCGCCACCCTCGCCGTGGCCCTTGGCGGTTCCGGCGACTTCGGGGATGCCTTTGGCGATCAGCGTTTTCGCGATGATCACCTTCGGGCGACCGTTTTTATCCGCCTTGGCTTTTTCCAAAGCGGCGGCGATGGCAGTTAGATCCTGACCGTCGATGGTCACGGCATCCCAGCGCTGGGAGGTGAAATATTGCTCGGCATCCTCGCCTTGCGTGAGCACGGCCATGGCATCGAGCGTCACGTCGTTGGAGTCATAAATGAGGATCAGATTGTCGAGGCCGTTGTGACCGGCGAAGGCGATGGCTTCCTTCGCCACTCCTTCCTGGAGACAACCGTCACCATGGATCGCGATCACGTGATGGTCGAAAATCGTGTGCTCCGGCGTGTTGAAGCGGGCGGCAGCGCGTTTTCCTGACAGTGCGTAACCCACGGCATTGCCCACCCCTTGGCCCAGCGGCCCAGTGGTGGCCTCCACCCCCGGCGTATCGTGAAACTCGGGATGCCCCGGCGTGATCGAATGCAGGGCGCGGAAATTTTTCACATCCTCACGGGAAACCGCGTAGCCGGAAAGATGCAGCCAGCCGTAGAGGAACATCGAGCCATGGCCCGCAGAGAGCACAAAACGGTCGCGGTTCAGCCACTTCGGCGCGTCCGGGTAATAGCGCATGGATTCACCGAACAACACCGCGCCGATCTCGGCACAACCGAGCGGCAGGCCGAGGTGGCCGGAGTTACAGGCGTGGACGGCATCCATGGCGAGGCCACGGGCTTCATTGGCAGCTTGTGCAAGCAGGGTCGTATTCATGAGATCATCGCTCCACGTTGGTTTCGGTCCGCAGAGTCGCGCAAACCCTAGGAATCCTCCCCCGCTTGACAAGCCAGCATTCGTGATGATGCCGCCATTTATGCGAATACCGCTCATTTCCGGCATGATTCCGGCAAGTGCTCATTTTTTTACCCAAAAAAACCTTGCAATGCCTCCCCCGCTGCGCTTTTTTTCCGCCCGCTTCGCGACACACGACCCGTTCGTCTATCGGTTAGGACTCCAGGTTTTCATCCTGGCAAGAAGGGTTCGACTCCCTTACGGGTCGCCAATAATCATTGAGCCTCCGCCTGCGCGGGGGCTTTTTAGTTTCCTGACAGGCCGCTCCCTCAGCCACCGTGACCGCCCTCGAAAAAGCCGAATCCATCCGCGCACGCAAAGGCGGTCGCCCCATCGCGGCCCTCACCGCCTACGACTACCCGACGGCTAGACTGCTTGATGAAAGCGGCATCGATATCCTGCTCGTCGGCGACTCATTGGGCATGGTGGTGCTGGGATTTCCGGATACCACCCATGTCACGCTCGAGCACATGCTGCACCACGTCGCGGCCGTCGCGAGGGCCAAGCCGCGCGCCCTTATCGTCGCCGATTTGCCGATCCATACCTACGCCACTCCCGATCAGGCGCTTGCCACCGCCCGCCAACTTGTCGCCGCCGGGGCCGAGGCGGTGAAGCTCGAAGGCGGCACCCGCCAAGCGGAAAAAATCCGGGCCTTCACCCGGGCCGGCATCCCGGTGATGGGCCACCTAGGCATGTTGCCCCAGCGCGTCATCGAGGAAGGCGGCTACCGCAAAAAAGGCCGCACACCCGAGCAGACCGCCGCCCTCCTTGCAGGTGCCACCGCCATCATCGAGGCCGGGGTTTTCGCCATCGTTTTCGAGTCGATCATCCCCGCGACCGCCAGTTTACTAACCGTATCACTCACCGTCCCAACCATCGGCATCGGCTGTGGGAACGGCACATGCGATGGCGAGGTCGCGGTGGTCACGGATCTGTTAGGCTCGTATCCATGGTTTGTTCCACCCTTCGCGAGGCCGGAGGCAAATGTCGCGGAAATCACTTGCGATGCTGTCGCCCGCTATGTTTCACGAGTCCGAGGCGGCTAAGGGAAATGCTGCTCTACCTTCACATTCCGTTCTGCCACCGGATTTGCCCTTACTGCTCGTTTTACAAACACACGCCGGGGACCACACCCATCGGCAGTTTCGTGGACGCGCTACTGGCCGAAGCGGATTTCCGCCTAGCAGAAACTCCCCGCACTCTCTATCTCGGCGGCGGCACCCCGAGTATGCTCTCACCCGGCCACCTGACCCGCTTGTTCACCGCACTGCACGAAAAAATCGACTTCTCAAAACTCGCCGAAGTCACCCTCGAAGCAAACCCCGCCACCTTCGACGCCGCCAAGGCCCGGCTGTTTCGCGACCTCGGCGTGACCCGGGTCTCCCTCGGCATCCAGTCCTTCGCCCCGCATGTTTTGGAAATCCTCGGTCGCGAGCACTCCGTCGCCGAAGCCAGCGAATCGATCAACATCCTCCGCGCGGCGGGCATTCCTTCGATCAATATCGACCTCATGTTCTCCATCCCCGGCCAGTCGCGGGACGATTGGGAAAAAACGCTGGCGCACGCCATTTCGTTAGAGCCGGACCATGTCTCCGCCTACAACCTAACCTACGAAGAGGACACTGCCTTTTTTGAATCCCTCCGCCGGGGCGAAATGCGCGAGAACGAAGACCACGACGCCGAATTTTTCCACCTCGCTGACGAACTTCTAACATCCGCTGGGTTCGACCACTACGAAACTTCTAACTACGCGCAGCCCGGCCACCACTCCACTCACAACCAAGGCTACTGGCGGGGTGAAGATTACCTCGGCCTCGGCCCCTCCGCCGTCTCCACGCTTGATGGTGTCCGTTGGAAAAATGTCCCCGACACCGCCCGCTACGTCACCCAAGTTCAAGCTCTCGGCCACGCCCTCGCCGAGTCCGAAACCCTCGACGCCGAAGCCCGCCGCCTCGAACGCATCGCCCTCGGCCTGCGCACCAAGGACGGCATTTCACTCTCACTCCTCAGCCCAGAAGCTCGCGCACGTGCCCTGCATTTCGCCGATGAAAATCTCGCCCGCATCGAAGGCTACCGCCTCATCCTCATCCACCACGGCCGCGCCCTCGTCGATCCTATTGTGGCAGAGTTGATGTAAAGGGCGGGGACTTTATTCATTCACTCCGGCCAAGCGATCACCGGCGGATTTACTTCCCATATCGGATTCGCCGGGTCCATGAGATTCATGCCGTGAAAAATTATATGACCATCCCTGTCGATAGGTAGTGATATAATTTCTCCTGAGACCCGCAACATGACGGCTTTGCCACCGAACGGTTTCGGGTCAAAACGGTCCGTTCCGGGAATCATGGGAGTCATCGCTTGGGGGCGATTATAGTTTTTGCCTGTCGCACCCGTGAAGTAGGCGAACCCGCACTCGCCTTTCTCCAAGGCGTGGGCCGCATCGATCCGGTTGTCCGGCTTGTGGGTGCCTGCGATTTCCGCAGAGAAAATGATTTCATCTATGGCGATTCCCGCAGCGATCAATTGCCTGAAAAAATCATTCGAAGTCTTCGTCCCTAGCGACAGGCTGGTGCCAGTCTTTCTCTTCACAGCCGGTATGGTGTCCACATCGGGATATTTTCCATATTCGGATTTAAATTCAGACAATGCAAAACTAAGACCGATGGCGTTATTGCAAGCATGAGTCTGCATTGCCTTTTTTCGTTGGTTTATAACGGGGTATGACATCACAAGCACGATGATCGAAAACACGCAGACGATCCAACTCCATCTCCATTTCCGCTGCGAACAATGCTCCGTTTCGCATGGCAAGAGATCTTCGGCATTGCATGGTGGTTGGGCGTGCATTCGTGCTTTCATTTGGGTTTTAAAGATCCGGCCAAGCGATCACTGGCGGATGGCCGTCCCAGATCGGATGGTGCGGGTCCATCACATTGAGCCCGTCGATCATGACGTGGCCAGCTTTGTCGATAAAGTAGCACGAAACGCTATTGTCCAGTTGAAGAAAGACAGCTTTCCCATCGAATGGTTTGGGGTCGAAGCGATCTGTTCCAGGAATCATGGGAGCGACAACCAAAGGGCGATTAGGGTTGTCGGTCTTGCTGATAGCGCCAATGAAGTAAGTGAAGCCGCACTCCCCTTTTTCCAGCGCATGGGTGCCAGTAATGATGCCATCCGGTTTATGTGAGCTGGCGTTCTTCGCGTAAAACATGATTTCGGATTGAGCGATCCCGCTGCCCAGCATCTGACGGAAGTAGCCATTCGAGGTGGTCGTATCGAAATCCAAGGTAGTGAGCGTCGCCGTGCGGACTGCTGCAATCGTAGAGGAGGCTGGGAAGCTGCCATATTCATTCTCGAACTCGATCATGGCGATGCTGATCTGACGGGCATTGTTCACCGCTTCGGTTGCAGGTGACTTCGGTGCTCCTCGCAATACAAGAGGAGCTATCACTACCAACAAAACCAAGGTGACAATCGAACCGACTCCCACCATCCAAATCCACTTCATCTTCCGCTGTGAGCGCATCGCTATTTCTGATGGTGGCTGCGCTGGTGCATCCGGTGGTGGCTGAGGCTGCATCGTCATTACAGATCGTCTCTATCATCACACCAAATTTTAGGCAACCTCCATTGCGACACCTCCATTGCAAGATACGGGTCAACTCGGATTCGGGGCATCGAAGACGAGCGCCTCATCCTCATCCACCGCGGCCGTGCGCGGGTAGATCCCATCGCCGCCGAACTGGTCTAAAAAGTGTGCCGAGGCCGAGACGACCTCTGCACAGTCTAGCGCAAGATGCGACAGCCACCTGCGCTCACTCCGGCCAAGTCCTTGCCAATGGGGTCTAAAACGCCGCGCCGATAGCGAAATGGAGGGTGCCGTTCGGTTCACCGGGGGCGCGGGTGAGGTTGTAGCCGTATTCTAATCTAACTGGACCGATGGGGAGATCGAGTCGGAGACCGAGGCCGGTGGCGATTTCAATCTCGCTGGAGCCGAGTTCGTCGTAGTGGCGGGCGAGCGATCCGGCATCGACGAAGGCGACGGCCTTGAGCGTGCCACCGAGTTTACGGATGAGTTCGGCGTTGGCATTCCACATCGCCTCGCCACCGCTCGGGTAGCCATGCAGAGAGGCTCCAAGGTCACGCTCTTTAAAAGTGCGCATCGACCGTGCGGGTCATGGAAATTTCTGCATCGGGATAGCCCTCGCTGCGGAAGGTATCGTCCACGGCGAGGCGCATGGCATTGAGATTCCGGGTGGTGGCGAAGCGGCCGGCGAAGGGTTCCGCAGCGAGTTTGGTTTCCGCCACGCCTCGGCCATCGGGGCTGGTGATCCTCGCATTGGCGATGCGGTGACGGACGCCGGGACTGACCGCGATGGCCACCTCGACCTTGCCGCTGGCGGGATCAGTAGCGCGGGTCGTTAGAGTGGCAGTGGCCTGCCAATAGCCATCCTTCCGCAACATCTGCCGGACGATAAACGCGGCATCGTCAGCGCGTGAAGCGGAGGCCACGGATGATTCGACCACCGTGAGACGACCGCTCATTTGGCTGAGCACCTGGCCCTCGCTTTTTTCCTTCATGCCGGTGATCCGCACGCGGGTTTCCGCACCAGCGCCGAGCGCTGTTAGCAGGAACATAGACGCTGACACGATAGGGACGCGGCTCGGCGGAGCCATGGATTTCCAAAATCGGATCGAAGCCAGTGGCCGGGGTGAATGTCGCGGTGCCGGCTCTAACATTGAGGGTGCTGAATGGCAGGGCGGCGGCGAAGTCACGGACTTCCAAGACGCCATTCGGTGCCGGAGTGGCCAGCGTGCCACCGATTTTGAGGCTGCCGGTGACTTGCCCGGTGGCGAGATTTCCCCGGATCAGAAAGGGTTCGGCGGTGATGGCAGTTAGATTCAACCCCCAATTCCGGAAGGGCTCGGGCAGGGAGCTGGCTTGGTTTTTCGGGAAGTCGATTTTCGGCAATGCCGCCGCCGATGGGCCGGTGAATCCAGGGGTACTGGTGACGGCGAAAACCGCGTCGTCCACCTGGACCTGCGTCTCCAGCGATGGCCCGCCGCTGGCCGGGAGACGCATGACGAAGTCGCGCAGGCCGATGCCGGAATAGGGATTGAGACGGTCAATGGTGAGGCTGGCGAGTTCTTGGTCGCCATCGATCCGCAGGGCGGAAATCGAGAGTCCGCCGGTGAGATTGCCCTCGACTTTAAACTCGCCGCGCAATCCGGCTTTTTCCAAGAAATGGGCAACCACTCGGGGTGCAATCCACCGCAGGCCCGGACCATTCAGCCAGATAAGGCCCAGCACCAGTAGGCCGAGCAGCACCCAACGGCGGTATTTCCGGCGGCGTGCCGGATGCACGGGGGCGGGTTCAAGGGTTGCTTCCGAGTCTGTCAAATCGCGAATAACATGGCCGCAACCGGTAGCCGGGTCAACCGCGAGCTTTCTCTGCAATTGCCTAATGACCGCCGGGCACGTATCTGACGCCCGCATGGAACCAATCACCTTCCGCCCGATCTACGTGGAACGCGTCTGGGGCGGACGCGAACTTGAGCACGTATATGGCCGGACCCTGCCCGACCCGGACCGCCCCTACGGCGAGTCGTGGGAAATCGTGGACCGGGAAAATGCACAGTCCGTGGTGGCTGAAGGTCGCTATTCCGGCAGCACCTTGCACGAACTCTGGACGGAGCACCGCGAGGAAATTTTCGGCACTGGATTTCACGCTCCCCCGCGATTTCCGATCCTCATCAAGATCCTCGATGCCCGCGACGACCTCTCGATCCAGGTCCATCCGCCGGCCCATCTCGCTCAAGTCCTGGGCGGCGAACCGAAGACCGAAATGTGGTATATCGCGGATTGTGATCCCGACGCGAAACTCTACGTCGGCCTGAAAAACGGCGTCACCCGCGACGAGTTCGAGCAAGCCATCATCGCTGGCACAGTGGCGGATTGCGTTCATGCCATCGTCCCGCTGCCCGGCACGTCGATTTTCATTCCCTCGGGTCGCCTTCATGCCATCGGCGCGGGATTTTTGATTCATGAAATCCAACAGAGCTCGGACACCACCTACCGCGTGTTCGACTGGAATCGCCTCGGTCTGGATGGCAAGCCGCGCGAACTCCACGTCGGCGAATCCCTGGCCAGCATCGACTTCCAAGACTTCGAGCCAACGATGGACACGCCGCTGGGCGAAAATTTGGCAAGCTGTGAGTATTTCAAAACCGACCTGAAAATCCTAGCCACCGGCGAATCGATCAGCAATCCGCAAGCCGGGCAATTTTCCATCCTATCCGTGGTCGAAGGATTGTTAGAGAGTGGTGGCGAGCGGAATTTTGAAAAAGGCCGCTTCATCCTGCTTCCCCGGGATGCCGCGCCGTTGACCGCACTGGCGGATACCACAGTGCTGCAAATCACCCTGCCCATGCTCTGAGCTGAATCGAAAGCCGGTTAATAAACCTCCACTCATAATGGGGGTGACACCGCCAGCAACGGAGTAGCAATGGGGACAGGACGCCGGCCGAGCGGCCTGAGCTGACTGTGAATCCGTGCTTGGCACCCGCCGCGGATCCTACGAAACTCCGTGCATGACCACCGCTTCATTTCTCAAGGACCTCTTCGATCTCTCCGGAAAAACCGCCGTCATCATCGGCGGCACCGGCGAACTCTGCGGCACCATGGCCGTCGGTCTCGCCCGCGCCGGGGCGGAAGTGGTGCTCGGTGGTCGCATCCCGGAAAAGGCGGAGAAACGCCTGCACGAAATCGAGTCCTACGGCGGCAAGGGCTACTTCGTTCCGGTCGATGTCACGTCGCGCGAATCGCTGCACAATCTGCTCGAAGTCGTCCTCGACCGCTCCGGCCAGGTCGATATCCTCATCAACGGCGCAGGCACCAACTCCCCCACCCCATTTCTCGAAATCACCGAAGAAGAATACCAGAAAATCATCGACACCAACCTCTCCGCGATCTTCCGCGCCTGCCAGGTCTTCGGCCAGTATTTCGTCGATGAATCCCGGACCGCCTCGATCATCAATCTCGGCTCGATTTCCGGGCTCAATCCACTGTCCCGCGTCTTCACCTACTCCGCCTCCAAGGCCGCTGTCCACAACCTCACGCGCAACCTCGCCCGCGAGTGGGCGGATAAGGACATCCGCGTGAACACGCTGGTCCCCGGCTTCTTCCCCGCCGAGCAGAACCGCAAAGTGCTCGACGAGTCCCGCGTCCTCGACATCCTCCGCCAAACCCCGGCCTCGCGTTTTGGAAATGCGGAGGAACTCATCGGTGCGACCCTGCTCCTCGCCTCCTCCAAGGCCGGATCGTTCATCACCGGCATGGAAATGATCGTTGATGGCGGCTTCCATGCGATGACGATCTGACGAGGTGACGCCATAGGGACTCCGCCAAATTTAAATCGTCATTAGCGCGAGCGCTGCGGCAGCGGTGTTCCATGGTATCCTGATGAACCATTTGCTCAGGCCTACGAGACGCTTAA